>JAJBUB010000026.1 GCA_020860575.1 Clostridiales bacterium
GGTGAGCCTGGGGGCGGCGGCTCTGGCGGTGTTCCTCCTACCGCCCAAAATCTTACGGGCGAGGCCGAGGGACCGGCCCCAGGCGTTGCCCAGAGCCAGGGCAGTGCCGGTCCAGGAACACCCCTCCTACACCAAGCGTCAGCTTCAGGCCAAGCTCATGGGCCAGGCAAACGCCTTTCAGACGCTGTATGAGGATATGCGGAAGGGATTGGTTCAGAACCCGGTCACCGACCAGCGGCTGGAGCAGATTTTCGACCGGGCGGCGGAACAGGTGTGTCAGGACTGCCCCAGGTATGAGATCTGCTGGAAGCAGGAGTACCACGAGACTTACCGGGCCTTTCACCAGATGCTGGGGGCGATGAAGCAGCGGGGCTACGGACGGCTGAGCGACGCCCCGGCGGCGTTTGCGGGAAGCTGCCGCCGGGCGGGGGAGCTGATCTCCGCCGCCAATGTGGAGTATGCCTCTCTGCTCCACCGGCGGCAGCTGGATGCCCGGCTCCGGGCCAGCCGCTCGGCGGTATGGCGGCAGTACGCCCAGCTCTCCCAGCTGCTGGGGCAGGCGGCGAGGGAGCTGGAGTACGACCTGCGGCCCGCCCCGGAGCAGGCCACGGGGGTGCTGCGGTTTCTCCGCCGTCACGGTCTGGAGGCGGAAATCCGTCTGGGCAGGGACCCCAGAGGCAGGATGGTCATTCAGCTCACCGGCGGCGATCTGAGTATGACCCAGGAGGGGACGCTGCTGGACGACCTCTCCCGGAACATGGGCATGACCTTTGCCGCAGGCCCCCTGGAGCGGGACCGGGGGGCGCAGCGGCTGACCCTGGTGCAGGAGGACCGGTTTCTGGCCCGGGCGGGGGTGGCGGCCCTCTCCAAAGAGGGCCAGACTGTCTCCGGAGACGGGGGCAACTGGTTCCGGGACCGGGACGGACGGCTGTGGGTAGTGCTGTGCGACGGCATGGGCAGCGGCCCGGGGGCCGCCGGACAGAGCCATCTGGCCCTTCATCTGCTGGAGGACTTTCTCAGGGCCGGGGTGGGGGCGGATATCGCCCTGGCCACCCTGTCCAACGCCCTGGCCCTCCGGGGAGAGAGCGAGCTGGGCTTCACCACCATCGACCTGTTGGGGATCGATCTGTTCTCCGGCGAGTGCCGGAGCTACAAGCTGGGGGCCGCGCCCACCTATCTGCGGCTGGGAGGAAGGGTCAAAAAGCTGTCCGGGGGCAGTCTGCCCGCCGGGCTGGAATTTGGGCAGGAGAGCAGGCCGGACGTCCGGTCCTTCTCCCTGGCTCCGGAGGACATGGCGGTGATGGTCAGCGACGGAGTGTCCGACGGGGAGGGAGACGACTGGCTCTGGCAGTTGATCCGGGATTTCCGGGGAGAGCGCCCAAAGGAGCTGGCGACCCGTATCCTTCAAAGCAGCAGCGGCGGGAGGGACGACCGGACGGTCATCGTCCTCCAGCTCAAGCGCCGGGAGGCGGCGGAGAGACGGCAGACCGAGGCAGTGAGCCGTCAGACGCCCCGGGCGGGATGATCCACGGCGGCAGCGTACAAAATTTTCCGCCCCAGGGGATAAACCGGGGGCGGAGAGGCCATACTGATTCCAGTTTCTGGAAAGGTGTGGAGCGTTATGGTAAAGGGTATCTCCCGTCGGGTCATCGTGGTGCGCTCGCCGGACGAGCGATTGTTTGAGCAGGCGATTTTTCTGCTGAAGGAGGACGCTCTCCGACAGGAGGGGGTTACGGCCCAGCAGGTGGTCCAGGAGGCAAAGGAGGTGGCGGACAGCTATCTGCGGAAACATTCCCCGGCCGGACGCCGGTTCCAGTGGCTCAGGCGGTACAGCCGCTGGCTCTGGTTCCTGGCCGGGGCGGCCTGCGCCGGGGCGCTGGCGCTGGTGGTGTAACAGGAAAAATCCCGCCTGCCGGGGGGCGGCAGGCGGGTTATGAGGGCTGTGGGCCTCAACCCAACAGCTCCATGCTGATTTTGACCACACATTTCCGGCTGGTGGCGGGGGTATCCCCCAGCATCAGACCGGGTCGGTGGGCGTCCCAGGGGAAGAATACCCCGAAGAAGCCCTCCTTCGCCGTCAGAATGCTCTCATGTTCCACCGTCTCCAGCAGGGAGACGTCGTTTTCCGGCCGCGCCTCAAACACCGGCTCCGTCCCCAGATAGGGCGCAACGCCGATCTTCTCTCCCCCCTCCGGCCAGTACATCAGGTCTATATACTTCTGATGGACCTCCGGATGGGAGCCTTCAAAGGGATGGGTGGTCATGTCCATCAGATTGGCGAACATCCGGTCCCCGTCCAGAGGATAGCGGCCCGGCTCCATGTGGAGCAGGTCAGCCATGCGCAGAAATGCCAGGGCGTCCCGCAGCGCCTGGGGATAGGCAGCGAAGGTGTCCCCGCCGTTCAGTTTGGAGAAGATCATAGGGGTTTCCTCCTTTATCCATGTCTGGTAATCGCCATTATACCATGAAAGGACGGGGACCACAACCAAACGATGATCGTCGCCCTGGAAATCTGCCCCGTCTGCCCTTGCCCTCCTGGGATTTTTGTGGTATCCTGAACCCACTTTGACAGGAGACGGGGGCGATGACGGTGAAGATCGGCGACGTGGAGCTGCCCGGCAGACTGGCTCTGGCCCCCATGGCGGGGGTGACGGACCGGGCCTTCCGGGTGATCTGCCGGGAGCTGGGGGCGGATTATACCGTCACCGAGATGGTCAGCGCCAAGGCCCTGTGCTATCAGGACAAGAAGACCGTCCCCCTGATGTCCCTGGACCCGTCGGAGCGGCCCGCGGCGGTGCAGATCTTCGGCAGCGACCCGGTCTGCATTCAGGAGGCGGCGGCGAAGGTGGCGGAGCTGGCGAATCCGGCGGTCATCGACGTGAATATGGGCTGTCCGGTCCACAAGATCGTCTCCGGCGGGGACGGCTCCGCCCTGATGCGGGACCCGGAGCTGGCCTGCCGGGTGGCAGAGGCTGCCGTCCGGGGGGCGGGGCGTCCGGTGACGGTGAAATTCCGCAAGGGCTGGGATGCAGAGCATATCAATGCGGTGGAGTTTGCCCGGATGCTGGAGTCGGCAGGGGTCTCCGGCCTGACCGTCCACGGCAGGACGAGGACCCAGATGTACGCCGGACAGGCGGACTGGAACATCATCCGACAGGTGAAGGAGGCGGTCTCCATCCCCGTCTTTGCCAACGGGGATGTATTCACCCCTCAGGCGGCGGCGGACATCCTGGCAGTCACCGGGGCGGACGGCGTTATGATCGGCCGGGGGGCCTGCGGCGACCCCTGGCTGTTTCAACGTGTCAGGGCGTATCTGGCAGGGGAACCGGTCCCCTCTCTGCCCACAGTAGAGGAGCGGTGTGACACCGCCCTGCGGCAGTTCCGTCTGGCCTGCCGGTGGAAGGGGGAACACATCGCCTGTCTGGAGGCGAGAAAGAGCTACGCCTGGTACCTGAAAGGAGTGCGCAACGGGGTGAAGTGGAAAACGAAGCTGTCCCAGCTCTCCTCCATGGAGCAGGTGGAGGCCATTACCCGCCAGATCAAGGAAGACCTGGGCGCGGAGGAGAAAAAAGGGGAAGAAATGTCTTGACAACCGGGCCGGACGTGGGTATAATAGTCAACGTCGATTTGGACGATTAGCTCAGCTGGCTAGAGCATCCGCTTGACGTGCGGAGGGTCAGCGGTTCGAATCCGTTATCGTCCATGTGAAGAATGGCACCTGCGTATGCAGGTGCTTTTTCGTTGTCAAGCGGTGAACCACTTGCAGTGGGTCGGGCCAGGGGTTCGAATCCGTTATCGTCCATGCGAAGAATGGCACCTGCGTATGCAGGTGCTTTTTCGTTGTCAAGCAGTAAACCGCTTGCAGTGGGTCGGGTGAGCGGTTCGAATCCGTTATCGACCAACAAAAATAAAACCGGCGATCCTGCGATCGCCGGTTTTATAAAAAGAAAGGAGGAAGAATGAAAAGCGAAGTATCCCTGCTTGCAAGTATAGGATACCCCGAAGATGTTACGAATCCAAGGAAGATTTTATTACAATTATGTGAAATTCAGAGGTTACGTCAGGTTTTTTCAGGATAGCATGGGTAGCGGCTTTTGAACAGGCGAAAACGGCAGCCGGGGGGAGGCTGCCGCTTTCAAGAAGAAAGGAGGATAAAATGAAAAGAAGCTGCTATCACTTGCTGAGGATAGGATAGCACTGGGATATTACAAAAGTAAGTGAGAAAACGTTACAAAAGTGTTAACCGTCCACTTTTTTTGAGGCATTTGTGCTGTAATGCCTTGATCGCAGTCCCTGGAAGAAGTCCCGGAGCAGAGCGGCGCAGGCCTCCTCCTCCACCCCGCCAAGGATCTCCGGCTCCGGGGTCAGGCCCTCCAGGCCGAAGTGGAGCAGGGAGCCGCAGCACCCCGCCCTGGGGTCCGCTGCTCCAAAGACCACCCGGCCCATCCGGGCGTTCCACACCGCCCCGGCACACATGGGACATGGCTCCAGAGTGACGTACAGAGTGCAGTCCTCCAAATGCCAGCTTCCAAGGGTCTGGGAGGCCATACGGATGGCCG
>JAJBUB010000043.1:0-4505 GCA_020860575.1 Clostridiales bacterium
TAGATGAGGACCAGATGCCTGACATGGACGCATAGACACCTCAAAAGGGAAGCGGCGAATTGGGCAACGGGCTGACGACGCATTTCACACCAACCACGATTTCCCGGGGAATCCGCCCACTGAGACGGCAGAAAACGTCTATATAGTACACAACGGCAAAGGGGGGGAATATAGCAGAAAATGATGAAATATGAATAAAATTCAACACTTAAGAAGTGTAAAGGAGGACAGCTTTGCAGTCATTTATACATGTAAAGTAAATTAACTTGACAGATATAAGGAGGTGACAAGCAAGACCACTTTGCAGAATTCAAAGGACTAGACAGAGACAAAGGCCTGCCATGCAAAGCCCCTCATCCCGGCAAACTCAACCACATACCACCCTTGATATTCGTTCCAGACAGTCAGCTCTGCCCCATCGTAGGCGCTTGCCAGTACGGTGGAGGTGGTGCTGGGCTGCTCCCGGATGTTCAGACTTCCCCAATTCAGATCCACTGTCCCCTTCCGGGCGGGCTGGGGCGTGAGGAAGGGGAGGTCAAAAAATGCGGCGACGCTGCCGCTGACATTCTGCGCGATCTCCCCGGTGTGGGTCTGGAGCCATATGGCGTCCCGGGTGTTGTCGTGGTAGGCCAGTTCTATGAGAACGGCAGGAGCCTTCACCTTTGTCACTTCGCCGATGGCAGTGGTAGGTTCTGCGCTCACCAGCTCCGGGTCGGGATAGATTTCTCTCAGCCCGGCGGCAGCTAACTCGGCAAAGCGCCTACCCTTTGTGGAGCCGGGGTAGTAGTAGACGACAGACCCTTGCAGAGTACCGGACAGAAATTCCGGGGCGGCGTTGGAGTGGAGGGCCAGATGCAGGTCATAATTGCCCTCGTTGGACGCCTTGATACACTGTGCGGCGGTCATGTCTGTCCGGTTTCGGGTCACGGTGATGCCGCTGGCCCGGAGGTATGGCTCCATCTGATCAGCGATGAGGTTCATATATTGCTCCTCATTGCCGCCGGTGACATAGGGGTTGAACTCCTGAGTGGAGGGGGAGAGATAGAGCAGCGACATAGCGGCGCCTCCTTGGATTGATATGCCATTGTATGCGAAGAGGTGTCCTTCGGATACAAAAATTTCCCGGGAATCCCGTTCCGATGCAGCAATTCCCGGGGTTGATGCGTACTATCAACAGAAGGGTGACAAAACAGATTACAAACGGAGAGGAGCATGAACATGAAACGGATGAAATGGCTTGCAGCGGCAATGGCCCTGCTGCTGACCCTGGGACTGGTTTCCTGCGGCAGCACGTCGGCGGACAGCGCATCGGCAGAGAAAACATCGGTCACATATGATGCGACGTCAGATATCGCGGAGTACGGATACAGCGAGGCGTACGATGTGGCCGAGACGGAGGAGGCGGACGCGGACGCAGCCGAGAACAGCGAGAGCCTGGCAGACAGCTACGACCCCAGCCAGGTGAAGCTGATCTACACAGCCTGGGTGGATGTGGAGGTGTTGGACTTCGACGCGGCCGTGAGCGGCCTGGAGGCCCTGGTGGACGAGCTGGACGGCTACTGCGAGTCCTCCTATCTGAGCAACTACAGCAGCGGCCGATACGCCTCCTACACCGTCCGGGTGCCACAGGAGCAGTACCGGGCCTTCCTGGACGCTTGGTCGGAGACGGACAACTGCCACCTGCTCAGCCGGGAGGAGAACGTGGATGACGTGGGGACGGAGTACTTCGATCTGGAGACCCGTCTGAACACCCTGAACACCAAGATGGAGCGGCTCCAGGCCCGGCTGGCCCAGGCGGAGGAGATGACAGATATCATCGCTATTGAGAGCGAGATCAGCGACACGGAGTATGAGATCGAGTATTACACCTCCCAGCTGAACCGGTACGACAGCCTGATCAACTACTCCACCGTCTACCTGACCATCGACGAGGTGGTCACACTGACGGAGGACGAAGAGCAGAGTCTGGGGGCCAGACTACTGCAAAACCTGCGCTGGGGCGCAGAGAGCTTTGTGGACAGCCTGGAGGAGCTGGCGGTGTGGCTGGCCCGAAATCTGATCCAGGTAATCATCACGGTCGCTGTGGCGGCCATCTTAGCGACTGTTATCGTTCGGATGCGCAGGAAACGGAGACGGGCAGGAAAGCGGACTGAAAGCAATCAGACGCCTCCCGCCAACCCGGAGTCGGCGGAGAACAAGACAAAAGAGTGAAAGAAAAACGCAGGGGCCTCGGCTCCTGCGTTTTTTCCTGCGCGCTGCTGGGATGACTATATGCTATGGCTTCCGTTCAGCAACTCTCCCAGCCGGTTGGACAGCCGGGCAAACTCCGCCAGGCTCAGGGTCTCTCCCCGAACGGAGTCAGAAAAGCCGCAATCGGCCAGGGCCTCCGCCAGCTCCTCCCGGGACAGCTCTCCCTGGAAGGCGGAGGTCAGCCCGTTGAGCAGCTTCTTCCGTCGCTGGGCGAAGGAGGCCCGGACGGTGCGGAACAGCAGCCCCTGATCCGAAACCAGGACAGATGGCTCCGGCAGCACTTCCATGTGAACGACGGCAGAGGTCACCTTGGGGGCGGGAAGGAAGCTCTCCGGCGGCACCTCCAGAACGGTGGAACAGTCGGCGTAATACTGACAGAGCAAGGTAAACGCCCCGTAGTCCCCCGTCCCCGGCCGGGCGCAGATGCGTCGGGCCACCTCCCGCTGCACCAGGACGGTGACGGAGCGGAACAGACCGCTCTCCAGCAGACGGGTGAGTACCGGAGTGGTGATGTTGTAGGGGAGGTTGGCACAGACCAGGGGCGTCAATCCATCGAATCGCTCCCGAACCAGGGCCTCCAGCTCCAGCTTCATAATGTCCCCGGGGACCACCTCTGCATTGGGATAGGGAGCAAGCGTCTCCTTCAAAATAGGCAGCAGGGACTTGTCCAGCTCCACGGAGACCACCTTGCCCGCCCACCGGGCCAGGTGGACAGTGAGCGAGCCAATGCCCGGCCCGATTTCCAGCACGCCACAGGAGCGGTCCGCCCCGGAGGTGGCGGCGATTTTCCGGGGAATTTCCGGGTCGATGAGAAAATTCTGTCCCATGGACTTGGAGAAGTGAAAGCCGTACCGGGCCAGCAGCGCCCGGAGCTGACGTTCGTTGCAGAGTTCCATCAGAATACCAGCCTTTCGATCAAATCTTGGTCGCTCCTACATCATACCAGACAACGGGGCAAAAGAAAAGCGACAGGAGATCAAAAAACCCGGACAGCCTCACAGGCCCGTCCGGGTTCTCATCTGAAAAGGGGAGGGGAGAGATCAATCCTCTACCGTTCCGGTGATGATGTAGGCGACCACATTCCGGCGTCCAAAGTTGATGCAGGTGGAACGGGAAGTCATATACAGATCCACGTCGTTGTTGTCGATTGCACTGCCACAGTCACCAGCCACGGCGATGCCGTAGACAAAGCTGCCGTCGGCGGACATGATGAACATCTGGGTGCCGTAGGGGATGTAATCGGGATCGACCGCAACCACGCCCACCCGGGCCAGACGTCCGGTAGAGCAGACGGCGCCGGACCGGGCGGTATAGGCGGTGGCGTTCAGCGTCAGAGTGCCAGAGAAGGTGTAGGTATCACCCTTGGAGGTGGTAAAGGTACCCGCCTCGTCGTCAATGTTGGTGATGTATTCACTGGAGGTGCTGTAGCCGGTGGGCTTTTCGAAGTTGACCTTGGTGCCGTAGGAGACAACCTCATCCACCGGGTCGGTGACAGTGGTAGCCACCTGCTCGTAAACAGGCTCCTGACCGTCCAGCTCGATCACCCGATAGGTGATGTTGGTGCTGCCCTCGACGCCTTCCGTAGTGACTGCCTCGGTGCCCCGCTCCATCTCCGGGTCTGCCTGGCGAGAAGAGGAGTAGGCGATGGGGGTGCTCTCGGTGACATAGCTGACGGTGGCCCGGGTGACCTCAATGAAATCAATGTCGCCGTCCAGAACAGTGTCCGGGTCCACAGATACCTGGTCATATTCCCCTAACTGGATGTTCAAATGCTCCAGCACATCGGCCACGGTGTCGTGGATCTCGGCGAGGGTAGAGGTGGTGACGCCGTCGCAGACAACGGTCACATACTGTCTCCGGGTGATGGACAAAGTGACCACCTCATCGGTGGAGGATGCCTCTACCACGTCCAGGTCGGAGTAGACGATACCGGCCTCATCCAGCACGTCGGAAAGCTCTGCCGCATCAGAGGAGATGACGTACTGCTCGTCCCCATCGTTGATCTCGTATGTAGTGGCTGCGGTGGCGGGGATATTACACAGCAGCAGGACAGCCAGCACAGTAAGGGCGAACACCCCGACGTGAGCGGCGGCCTTTGACCGTAGTATACATAATGCAAAATTGCGCGTTCTCATGAGTGCCTCCTTGGGGAGAAACAGGGGAAGAAAAAGGAAAACAGTCGAAGGGTGCTGTAATTTTTGTTACCGTCTTTGACTACGGAAAGTGTACACCCAAAATGGAGCTTTGTCAATAAA
>JAJBUB010000043.1:4515-24068 GCA_020860575.1 Clostridiales bacterium
GGTAAACTGAGAAACTTTTGCGGCGAAAAATGCGTAGAAGTCGGGCGAAGATGGGCGAAAAGAATATAAAAGAGGTAACAAAGTGTTACAAATGAATGCGCGCAGATGAAGACAAATGGAAGGACGAAGAAAAAATTGACGTCAAAGGAGACTGTCAAAATGCCCATGCGGATGCAAGAAGATGAAAGGAATCCTGCAAATCGGCATTATCCAATTTTCCGTACCCCATGACATAGGTTGGAAGGCCGGAATGAGGAGGTTCACATAAATAATAGGTGTCCAGAGGATAGAGCCGGACGCCGTTTTCGGCCGCTAAACGGGTCAGCTCATCCTGAGGGCGGCGGGTACGGACCTGCATCAGCTGGTGAAGACCGGACTCACCGCCGGAGAAAATGCAGATATCCTCCAGCCCCTCCCTCCGGACTGCCTCGGACATGGCGCTTCGGCGCTGCTGATAGCGGTTTCGCGTCCGGGCGATATGACGGTCCATGTGTCCACGTTCCATGAACAGCGCCAGAGTATACTGCTCAAAGGAGGGGACGGTGGAGGAGTAGAAGAGCAGCTCCCGACGGTATCGCTCCAGCAGCCGGGGCGGCAGCACCATATAGCTGATACGCAGAGAGGGGGCCAGGCTTTTGGCGAAGGTATTCAGATAGATGACCCTGCCGGAGCGGTCCAGCCCCTGCAGGGCAGGGATAGGACGGCCGGAGAAACGGAACTCACTGTCGTAGTCGTCCTCGATGATATACCGCTCCTCCCCCTGGTCGGCCCACCGGAGCAGCTCGGTCCGCCGGGAGACAGGCATGACGATGCCCAGGGGAAAGTGGTGGGAGGGGGTCACATGGACTACTCTCGCCCCGCTTGCCTCCAGCTGATCGACCATTAATCCCTGACTGTCCAGAGGGATGGGACACACCTCCGCCCCGCTGGCGTGAAAGATGCGGGCGATCTTACCGTATCCCGGGTCCTCTACGGCATAGCCTCCCTTTGCACCCAGGAGCTGCACCAGCAGCGCGGTGAGAAATTCCGACCCGGCCCCCACCACGATCTGCTCGGGAGAGACCTGAATTCCCCGGAACTGATAGAGGTGTCGGACAATGGCCTGGCGCAGCTCGGGGACGCCCTGGGAGTGGGCGGCGGAGAGCAGGGCCTGATCCCGGCTGGACAGCACCTCCCGGCTCAGCCTGGCCCAGGTGGAGAAGGGAAAGCTGGAGGCGTCCCCGCCGGAGGTGGCAAAGTCGTACCGACAGGGCGGGGACGTCCTGGTGAGATCGGGCAGCGCCGGGGCAGGAGCGGGCGCGGGAGCCGTCTCTGGCCGGGGGAGTACCGGCAGTACATAGAAGCCGCTGCGGTTCCGGCTCTGGAGATAGCCCTCGGCCACCAGCTGGCTGTAGGCGCCCTCTACCGTCACCACGCTGACGCTCAGTGCCTTAGACAGCTGACGCTTGGAGGGCAGCTTTTCCCCGGAGGCCAGACGGCCGGACAAAATTTCCTCCCGGATATAACGATAAAGCTGCTGATAGAGCGGCGCGCTGCCGCTGGGGACAAAGGAGAGAGAGCATGACACACCTGACCTTATCGAAATGAGAAAAACGAGATGAATTAATCGGTCCAGAACAGGGGCGATTGCAGACAGTATAGCCATATGGGGAGGAATTGTCAAGTTTTAGAAGGCGAGCATATCCGGAAAGCGCCCCTCATACAATGCCCCATGACAGAGGAGGGGTGGATATGGAGCGTCTGAAAGCAGTGGGGGAGGCAGTCTCTGTCCTGCCGTCCAATCTGCGTCGGGTGCTGCTGGCACAGCAGCCCGGAGAGCAGAGCGGCTGGGAGGAAATTCGTCTCCGGGCGGGCCGGGGCCTCTCCTGCACAGATGGGACAGGCCGGGAACGCCCTGTCCTGGAACAGGGCAGACCTGTCCCCATCACCCAGGAGCATCTGCGGCAGACGGTGGAGCTGGCCACCCACGCCTCCCTCCAGGGGTTGGAGGGAAAGCTGGCGGCGGGTTTTCTTCCTCTGGAGGGCGGACACCGACTGGGCCTGTGCGGAACAGCGTCCCTTCGGGACGGGCGCATCTGCGCCTTTCGCAGCCTGTCCTCGGTGAACCTCCGCATCGCCTGTCCGGTACCGGGGATTGGGGCGGACCTGCTCCCCCGGCTGATGGACGAGAGAAGGTTTTGCAGTACCCTCATTCTGGCCCCGCCGGGGGAGGGCAAGACCACCCTTCTCCGGGACCTTATTCGTCTGCTGGGCTGCGCCGGTATCCGGGTGGGGCTGGCGGATGAGCGGGGAGAGGTGGCTGCTCTCCGGGACGGGGTCCCCCAGCTGGATATAGGGCCGCTGGCGGATGTGGTGGACGGCTGCGCCAAGGGGGACGGGCTGCTGCTCCTGCTCCGGTCCATGTCCCCCCAGGTGCTGGCGGTGGACGAGATCACCCATCCCGCCGATGCCGAGGTCCTGTGCCAGGGCGCCAACTGCGGCGCAGCGGTGTTGGCTACCGCCCACGGGAACGGAAGGGAAGAGCTGGAGCGGCGGTCTGCATTGAACCCTTTGCTGGAGCAGAGGGTGTTCCAATATCTGGTGACCATCCGGCGGCAGGACGGGATTCGTCAGTACCGGGTGGAGCCCATGCCATGCTCCGGCTGATCGGGGGGCTGCTCATCACCGGGGCCTGTCTTTGGACAGGCTGGAGCCGCCGACGGTGGTACCGGCAACGGCGGCAGGCGCTGTCCCAGCTCTGCCACGGCCTGGCCCGGATGGAGGCGGAGCTGTCCAACCGGGAGACGGACACCCGGCAGCTGCTGGAGCTGCTGGCGGCGGGGACGGGGGCGATGGCGGCCCTGTGCCGCCGGTGCCGGGCGCTGCTGGAGCATCTGGACGAGCGTCCCCTCTACGCCCTCTGGAGGGAGGCGGCGGAGGAGAGCCGCCTGCCCCTCCGGGAGGAGGAGCTGGCCCTTGTGGGCCGGGTTGGGGACATCCTGGGCCGCTACGGGGGGCAGGCACAGGCCATGCTCCTGTCCCTTTTGCGACAGGAGCTAGAGGGCTGTCTGCATGAGGCCCGGGAGGAGGAGCGGCGGCAGGGAAGGACCGTCCTCCTTCTGGGCCTGACGGTGGGGGCGACCCTGGCGCTGCTGCTGATGTAAGGATAAAGAACGCAAAAGGAGAACATAAGATGGACGTGGATCTGATCTTTCGCATTGCGGCGGTAGGGATACTGGTCTCTGTGCTCAACCAGGTGCTTTCCCGTTCAGGTCGGGAGGAGCAGGCCACCATGGTCACCCTGGCGGGGCTGGTGGTGGTGCTGATGATGGTGGTCCAGCAGATCAGCGAGCTGTTCCAGCTGGTCAAGGAGCTGTTCGGCCTGTGAGCGGCGGAGAGATTTTCCAGCTGGGGGCCATCGCCGTGGCGGGGACCTTCTGCGCCCTGGTCTTGCGGCGACAGACGCCGGAGCTGGCTCTGGTGCTGGCGCTGGTCACCGGCGCTCTGCTTCTGTGGCGGAGCCGGGAGGCGCTGGAGACGGTCCTCTCCCTGTTCAAAGAGCTGGCCGACCTGGCGGGGCTGTCCCAGGAGATTGTAATCCCCCTCATTAAAACAGTGGGCATCGCTCTGCTGGTGCGCATTGCCTCCCAGCTCTGCCGGGACGGGGGAATGGGAACCGGTGCGGCGTTTCTGGAGCTGGCGGGGAGCCTGGCGGCGCTGGTGACGGTGGCCCCGCTGCTCCGGGCGGTGCTGGAGCTGGTGGGGGAGCTGCTGTGAGAAAACTGCTGCAAATGCTCCTGCCCCTATGCCTTCTCTCTCTGCTTTTGCTGCCCGCCTTTGGGACAGACGCTCAGGTCTGGGACAGCGTGGACACCGGCGAGCTGGAGGATGCGGCGGAGGATGTGCTGGACACAGAGCTGACGGCGGACATCGATCTGGACAAAGGACTGGCCGACCTGGGGGAGACTGTCCTGGAACAGCTGGATGCTGTCGTCGCCAGCGCCACCCGGAGCGGCGCGCTGGTTCTGGTCATCGCCCTGTTCTGTTCCCTTCTCCAAACCCTGGCGGACGGGGCAGGTGTGGGACAGGCGGAGGCGATCTCGCGCATGGTGGGAGCGCTGGCGGTAACTGCCGGGGCCATGAACGACGTCAGCTCTCTGATGACACTGGGGCGGGAGACGGTGGAGGCCCTCACCGGCTTTACCCGCATCCTCATCCCGGTGATGACCACCGCTGCAGCCGCCAGCGGTTCGCTCACCGGGGCCGCCAGCCGCCAGATGGTCACCCTGTTCTGCTCCAATCTGCTGATGACGCTGATGGAGGGAGTGCTGATCCCTCTGGTCTATCTCTATGTGGCGGCCTGCGCCGGGGCGCTGGCTACGGGAAACGTTGGCGTCCGGGTGATCGCAGACTTCATTCGATGGGGGATACAGACGATGCTGACCTGGCTCCTGCTGCTCTTTACCGTCTACCTGGGCCTGAGCGGCGTCATCTCCGGGACGGCAGACCGGGCGGTGGTGAAGGTGGCCCGCTTTGCCATCTCCGGCATGGTGCCGGTGGTGGGTGGCATCCTCTCCGACGCCACCGAGTCGGTGCTGGCGGGGGCGGAGATTTTGCGCAACGCCATCGGTATCTTTGGAGCGCTGGCAGTGCTGGCCTTCTGCGCGATACCCTTTCTGCGCCTGGGGGTGCAGTACCTGCTCTACAAGGTGGCCTCGGTGCTGACCGCCGCTGTGACCCGGCACCCTGTCTCCCAGCTCATCGGCGACCTGGGGGGTGCATTCGGGTTGATGCTGGCCATGGCCGGAGCCTCGGCGCTGGTGACGCTGATCTCCATTGTGACCACGGTCAGCGTGGCGGTGGGCTGAGATGGAGCTGTTAAAGGAGTGGCTCCTGGGCGTGATCGCTGTCTCGTTTCTGACGGCGGCGGCCCAGCTGGTCATGCCGGACGGAGCAGTGAAGCAGGTGGGCAGGCTGGCCTGTGGACTGATTCTGTTCCTGTCCATGGTGCGGCCCCTGTTGGGGATGGACTACGGCTCTCTGTCCCAGGCCCTCCGGGACTATCAGGGGGAGCTGTCCGCCCGGCAGGAGACGCTGGAGGAGACGGGGAAAGAACTGACCGGGGACATCATAGCCGGGAAGACAGACGCATATATTCAGGACATGACCGAGGAGTTGGGGGTGGACTGCCAGATCACTGTGGAGTGGAGCTGGGAGGGGGAGACTCCCACTCCGACCCGGGCTGTCGTAACCGGGGAGCTGTCCGACGGCGACCGGGCCGCACTGAACGAGGCGCTGGTCCGGGACCTCGGCCTGGAGCGGGAGCAGATCGTCTACCGGGAGCCTGAGGATAAGGAGGGGACATGAAAGCAAAATGGGACGCCGAAAAGGGAAAGAAACTGCTGAAGCAATACCAGTACGTTCTGCTGGTGCTGGCCCTGGGGGTGGGGCTGATGCTCTGGCCCTCTGGGGAGGACATTGGGGACACGTCGGAGACAGAGACGGCTGCCCAGACGGCGGACACCTCTCTGGACGACACGGTGGCCGACCTGGAGCGGCGGATGGCTCAGGCCCTGTCTCAGATGCAGGGGGTGGGGGAGACAACTGTTGTCCTGACCGTCAAAAGCGGAACACAACGGGTCCTGGCCACCGACGAGGACGGGGACGAGCGGGAGACGGTGATCGTCTCCGCCGGCTCCAGCCGACAGGAGACGGTGACGGTTCAGGAAATCGCTCCCCAACTCCAGGGCGCGCTGGTGGTCTGCACCGGAGGGGGCGATCCGGAGGTCAAGCTGCGGGTTTTGCAGGCGGTGGAGGCTCTCACCGGACTGAGTGCAAACCAAATATCCATCTGTGAAGGAACAGGAGGCAATGAGGAATGAAGCTGTGGAAACGGAATGTAGTGGTGGCGGCCATCGTCCTTTTTGTGTGTGTGGCGGTCTATCTCAACTGGACCTATGACCAGGAGGCGGCGGCGGTGAGCACCTCCGGGGACACGTCCGCCAGCGCCCTGGCCAGCGAGGACGGGGACACCGAGACCAAGACCCTGGGCGAAGCGGCGCTGGTCAGCTCGGACGACGCTGAGACGGCGGAGGAGACCTCCGGTGACACGGAGGAGATCGTCATCGACAGCTGGGACAGCGCGGAGGTGACGGAGGACGTGACGGCGGAGACAGTCAGTGAGACCGGAGAGAGCAGCGGCTACTTTGCCGAGGCCCGGTTGAGCCGAGAGGAGGCCCGGGCCAGTGCCCTGTCCATCCTCCAGGAGACGGTAGACGACCCGGAGGCCAGCGAGGCGGCGGTGAGCGCGGCGGCGGACAGCATCACCGCCATGGCGTCGGCAACCTTAGCGGAGTCCCAAATTGAGAGCCTGGTCACCGCCAAGGGCTACCCGGAGTGCGAGCTGTCGGGGGCGGACGTAGCCAAAATTACCGACATCGTCCTGGGGGAGACGGATTTCCCGGCCAGTGCGGTGAAGGTGGTGCTGGCGGAAAATTGATGTTCAACGGCATATCCTGATTTTCGACAGCCTTTCCCAGGGCGGGAACCGCCCCGGGGAGGGCTGTCCCTGTGTCGGACACAGGTCGTTTTCCGTCGGATACAGGGCGGGCCGGCCGGATGAAAATTTCTCCCCTGTTTTCGATTTTTCTCTCACACAGAGGGTTTTCAATTTGCATATTCCGGTGTATAATAACAGAAATACTGCATACTGGGTCATTGCGCCGGTACTCCGGACGAATGAGCCGAATAGAGATGTGGAGGAACCGTAACATGACGAGAACTGCTGCCCGCGAGATCGCAGTCCGCCTGGCCTATGAGCTGGGCTATACGGACGAAAGCGCCCAGGAGATGCTGGACCGCTTTCTCGATCCGGAGCATTTTACCTCCCTGGGAGAGGAGGATCCGCTGTACCGGGAGTTGCCCGACGAGAAGCAGGAGGCTTACATCCGCAAGGTGGTGAGCGGCGTAGGCGCCCACGGCGCGGAGCTGGACGGGTACATCGAGAAGTACGCCATCGGCTGGCGGTTTGAGCGTATCCCGCGGGTGGCTGCCGCCATTATGCGGGTGGCCATGTATGAGCTGCTCTATCTGCCGGAGATCCCCCAGGGTACCGCCATCCACGCGGCAGTGCAGATCGCAGAGCACTATGAGGACGAAAAGGTGGTCGCCTTTTTGAACGGCATCCTGGGCACCTTCGTCCGGGAGGAGCTTCCGGAGGAGGTCAGAAAATGAGAGCGGCGCTGGGCATCGACACCAGTAATTATACCACCTCCGCCGCCGTCTTTCGGGAGGACGGCACCGGCAGCAACGAGGGAAAGCTCCTCGCCGTCAAGGAGGGGGAGCTGGGCCTGCGGCAGAGCGAGGCCCTGTTCCAGCATGTGCGGGAGCTGCCCCAGCGGTTCCGTGACCTGGAGGCCAAAGGTCTGCTAAAGCACATCGCCGCCGTGGGGGCCTCCACTCAGCCCCGGGCGGTGGAGGGCTCTTATATGCCCTGCTTTTTGGCGGGAGCCTCCCAGGGGGAGACGCTGGCTGCCACGCTGGGCGTGCCGTACTACGGCTTTTCCCATCAGCAGGGCCATGTGGCCGCTGCCTGTTGGTCTGCGGGACGGCTGGAACTGCTGGACAAGCCCCTGCTGGCCTGGCACCTCTCCGGGGGGACCACCGAGCTGCTGCTGGTGGTACCGGAGGGGAGCAATATCCGCTGCGGCCGTATCGGCGGCACCATCGACATCTCCGCCGGTCAGCTCATCGACCGGACGGGGCAGATGCTCAACGTGCCGTTCCCGTCCGGGAAGAGCCTGGACCGTATCTCCCAGTTCTCCCAGCGGCCGGACTTCTTCCGGGTACGGCTCAACGGCCTGGAATTTTCCCTCTCCGGAATGGAGAACAAGGTGCGCGACATGGTGGAGGCTCACCGTTTGCCCTCAGACATCGCCCGGTTTATGCTGCTGACCGTCGCTTCGGCGGTGGAGCGCACTACCCAGGCGGCCCGGCGGCAGTACCCCGGCCTGCCGGTGGTCTGCTCCGGAGGCGTGGCCTCCAACAGTCTGCTGCGGCAGAAGCTGACCGGGGCGATTTTCGCCCAGCCCGCCTACTCTACCGACAACGCCATGGGAACGGCGATTTTGACCATGCGGCGGCTCCGGCGGGGAGAGTGACATGGAGCAGGCCATCTTCACTGTGGGCCAGGTGAACCAGTACCTCAAGGCCAAGCTGGACGGAGACAGGTTGCTCTCCGCCATTGCCGTCCGGGGAGAGATCTCCAACTACAAGCGGTATCCCTCCGGTCATCATTACTTCTCCCTGAAGGACGGGGAGGGGGCGTTGAAGTGCGTCCTGTTCCGCTCCTCCGCCCAGCGGCTCCGGTTCCAGCCGGAGAACGGGATGAAGGTGGTGGCCAGGGGCCGCATCACCGTCTTCCCCCGGGACGGACAATATCAGCTCTACGCGGACAGCCTGATCCCCGACGGGGTAGGGGAGCTGTATGTGGCCTTTGAGCAGACCAAGGCCCGTCTCGCCCAGGAGGGGCTGTTTGACGAGAGCCGGAAGAAGCCCCTGCCCCCCTATCCGGAGCGGATCGCCCTTATCACCTCCGCCGCCGGGGCGGCAGTCCACGACATGATACGCATTTTGAAGGCCAGATGGCCGGTGGCCCAGGTGCTGCTGCTCCCTGTCCGGGTGCAGGGCGCGCAGGCGGCGGCGGAGCTGGCCGGGGCGGTGCGATACGCCAACGCCCATCATCTGGCTGATTTGATCATCATCGGCCGGGGCGGCGGCTCCATGGAGGACCTGTGGGCCTTTAATGACGAAAATCTGGCCCGTACCATTGCGGCGTCGGAGTTGCCAATCATCTCCGCCGTGGGCCATGAGACAGACTTCACCATCGCCGACTTTGTGGCCGACCTGCGGGCGGCCACGCCCTCCAACGCCGCCGAGCTGGCGGTGCCGGACTGGCGGGAGCTGAGCCAGCATTTGGACCAGCTCCAGGCCCGGATGCAGGGAGCGGTCTCTGCCCGTTTGGCAGAGGAACGGGGACGGCTGGAGCGGCTGTCGGAACGCCGGGTCATGACCGACCCGGCTGCCGCCATCGAGGACAAGCGGCTGCTGCTGGAGAACCGGCAGAGCCGTCTCCTGGCCCAGATGCAGACGACGACCCACCGGGAGCGGAACCGTCTGGCGGCACTGGCGGCGGGACTGGACGCCATGAGCCCCATGAAGGTGCTGGCCCGGGGGTACAGCCTGGCCCAGAACGGGGAAGGGCACATTTTGTCCTCCGTGACCCAGGTCGCGCTGGGGGAGGAGATCACCCTCCGGCTCGCCGACGGCAGATTAAACTGCACTGTGATGAATAAGGATGTGTGAGCATGGCTTCCAAAAAACTGAATTTTGAGGAATCAATGGCCCGGCTGGAGGCCATCGTCTCTCAGCTGGAGCGGGGGGAGGTCCCCCTGGAGCAGTCCATCGCCCTGTTTGAGGAGGGGACGAAGCTCATCGCCGGGTGCAGCAAGCTGCTGGACTCTGCGGAACAGAAGGTACAGAAGCTGTCCAAGGGTCCCGATGGGGAGCCGGTGGGACAGCCCTTTGAAAGTGAGGAATAGGCAAGTGGACTTTCGGACAGAACTGACTGCATACCAGGAGAAGATCGAGGCCTATCTGGAGCGGTGCTTCACCGGTGAGCCTCCCTATGGGGAACTGTATACCGCCATGCGGTACAGTCTTCTGGCGGGGGGAAAGCGCATCCGGCCGGTGCTGACCATGGCCTTCTGCCAGGCTGCCGGAGGCGACGGAGAGCAGGCGCTGCCCTTTGCCGCCGCCATCGAGATGGTCCACACCTATTCCCTCATCCATGACGACTTGCCCTGTATGGACAACGACGACCTCCGCCGGGGCCGGCCTACCAACCACAAGGTGTTCGGGGAGTGCATGGCAGTGCTGGCGGGAGACGCGCTCCAGGCAGCGGCCTTTGAACAGGTGCTCTCCGCGCCTCTCCCACAGGAACGGCGGCTGACGGCGGCGCTGATCCTGGCCCGTGAGGCGGGACAGGATGGGATGTGCGCCGGACAGGTGCTGGATATGCAAGGGGAACAGAGATCGCTCAGCCCGGAGGAGATCACCAGAATGAACGCCCTGAAAACCGGCTGTCTGCTGGAGGCCGCCTGTCTCATGGGAGTGACTGCCGCGGGGGGCAGCTCAGAGCAGATGCAGGCCGCCCGTGAGTATGCCGCCGCAGTGGGGCTGGCTTTTCAGATCCGGGACGACATCCTGGACATGACCGCCACGTCGGCGGAGATGGGCAAGACGGTGGGGAAGGACGCCGCACAGGGAAAATCCACCCTGGTCTCTCTGCAGGGAGTGGAGCAAGCGGAACGCACCATCCAGGAGCAGACCCGGCTTGCCAAACGGGCCTTGAAGGAAACCGGACTGGAAACGACTTTTTTGGAGGCTCTGGCAGACTATCTGGCAGGCCGGAGCAACTGACGAAAGCGAGGACGAAGATATATGCCGTTGGGAAATCGAATTCTGGTGCTGTCTGCCCTCTCCTGGGCACTGGCACAGATCGCCAAAGGTTTTATTCAGCGTATTACAGAGGGATATTTTTCTCGGTCAAAATTCCTGGAGAGCGGCGGTATGCCCAGCTCTCACTCCGCCCTGGTGACCTGCTGCGCCACGACGACAGGCCTGCTCTATGGATTTGACTCAGGGCTGTTCGCCATTGCCTGCCTCTTTGCCATTGTGACCATGTACGACGCCACCCATGTCCGCCGTTCCTCCGGGGAGCAGGCGAAGGTACTCAACGAACTGCTCAAGAGCATCCCGGAGGAGATGGGTCCCAACCTGATCCATCAGGAGATCAAGGTCGTCATGGGGCATACGGTGCTCCAGGTGTTTTTCGGCGCCCTGCTGGGTTTCTGCGTGGGTATCGTCGGCGTTGAGCTGTTCCACTGAGCAGGTCGGGAGGACAGAACAAAACCATGTGGGAATATGTAAAGGAGCTTTCCCTGCCACTGACCGACCTGACGGACAGCGAGGGAATCGAACTGTGCGAAAAGCTGCGCCGGGATCTGGTGCAGTCGGTGGCGGCCACCGGGGGACACCTGGCCTCCAATCTCGGGGCGGTGGAGCTGACGGTGGCCATTCACCGGGTATATGATACCGCCCATGACCGGGTGGTGTTCGATGTGGGACATCAGTGCTATATCCATAAGATCCTCACCGGTCGGGCGGAGCAGATGGACACCATGCGAAAATTCGGGGGGCTTGCCGGTTTCCCCAAGCCCAACGAGAGTGCCCACGACGCCTTTATTGCAGGGCACGCCTCCAACTCGGTGTCCGTGGCGGTGGGCATGGCCCGGGCCAGGAGCATTCGGGGAGAGAACTATGATGTCCTGGCGCTGATCGGGGACGGCGCCCTCACCGGGGGACTGGCCTACGAGGGCCTTTCCGACGCCGGAGGTAGCGGCGAGCGGATGGTGGTCATCGTCAACGACAACGGCATGAGCATCAAGAAAAATGTGGGCGGAATCGCTACCCTTCTGCGCCGCCACCACCTCAAGGCGTCTTATCTTCGTTTCAAGCAGGCCTACCGGAGCTTCACCCGGAAGATACCCGGAGGAAAGCACCTGTATGCCCTGACCCACCGGATCAAAAAGGCCATCAAGGGGACCCTGCTGCCCAGCAGTATGTTCGAGGATATGGGATTTACCTATCTCGGTCCGGTGGATGGACACAACCTCAGTGAGCTGACCCGGCTGCTCCGGTACGCCAAAAGCCTGGACGGCCCGGTGGTGATCCATGTGCGCACCATCAAGGGGAAGGGCTACCCTCCGGCGGAGGCGATGCCCTCCAATTTCCACGGGGTCGCCCCCTTTCAGCCGGAGACGGGGCTACCGTTGAAGCCGACGAAGGAGAGCTTTTCCTCCGCCTTCGGAAAGGCCATGTGCAAATTGGGACAGGAGGAGCCAAACCTCTGCGCCGTCACCGCCGCAATGGAGAGCGGCACAGGCCTCTCCGGCTTTGCCGAGCGGTTTTCCCAGCGGTTTTTTGATGTGGGCATCGCCGAGGGGCATGCCATCGCCATGTGCGCAGGGATGGCGAAGCAGGGGCTGGTGCCTGTGTTTGCGGTTTACTCCACCTTCTTGCAGCGGTCCTATGATATGCTCATCCACGACGTAGCCATTCAAAAGCTCCATGTGGTGCTGGGGGTAGATCATGCGGGCCTGTCCGGGGAGGACGGGGAGACCCATCAGGGTACTTACGACGTCTCCATGCTCTCCGCCGTCCCCCATATGGTCATCCTGGCCCCTTCCAGCTTTGCAGAACTGGAGCATATGCTCTCCTGGGCGGTGAAGGAGGCCCGGGGACCGGTGGCTGTCCGATACCCCAAGGGGGGAGAGAACGGCTTCTCAGGGGACACCTTCGGAGAATCGACCGTCATTTTGCGCCAGGGGACCGATATGACCCTGGTGACCTATGGGACGCTGATCGGTGAGGCCCTGGAGGCTGCCCGGATGCTGGAGAAACGGCAGATTTTCTGCGAGGTCATCAAGCTCAACCGCATCTCCCCTCTGGACAGCGGGCCGGTGATGGACAGCGTCAAGCGCACCCACCGGCTGATGGTGGTGGAGGAGGTGGCCTCCCGCGGCTCGGTGGGCCGGGATCTGGTCACCCAGATGGCGGCACTGAACGTCTGGCTGAAGCGGGTCATCCTGCTCAACGCCGGGGACGGACTGGTCACCCATGGGAGCATCCCTCAGCTGCGGGCGCTGCTGGGCATTGATGCGGCCCACATCGCCGCAGCTATCGAGGAGGCGGTCTCGTGAGTAAGATGAGACTGGACCAGGCCCTGGTCCAGCAGGGTCACGCCCCCACCCGACAGAAGGCTCAGGCAATCATTATGGCGGGACAGGTCTTTGTAGACGGCCGCCGGGTGGACAAGAGCGGCTATGCCGTCCCGGAGGGGGCGGAGATACAGGTCCGGGGCAAGACGCTGGACTATGTCAGCCGGGGCGGGTTGAAGCTGGAAAAGGCGATGAAAACCTGGCCCATCACCCTGGAGGGGGCGGTCTGCATGGACTGCGGGGCCTCCACCGGCGGCTTTACCGACTGCATGCTGCAAAACGGTGCGGCGAAGGTCTACGCCGTGGACGTGGGCTACGGCCAGCTGGACTGGAAGCTCCGGGGGGACGAGCGGGTGGTCTCCATGGAGCGCACCAACGCCCGGTATCTCACCCCGGAGCAGTTTCCGGAGAAGCTGGACTTCATCTCGGTGGATGTGTCCTTCATCTCTCTGGGACTGATTTTGCCCGCTCTGCGGCCTCTGCTCCGGGAGCATGGGCAGATGGTCTGCCTGGTCAAGCCCCAGTTTGAGGCCGGACGGGACAAAGTGGGGAAGAAGGGGGTCGTCCGCGACCCGGCGGTCCACCGGGAGGTGCTGGAGCATTTCTTGACCCATGCAAGGGACAACGACCTGGCGGTCCTCGACCTGACCTTTTCTCCCATCCGAGGCCCGGAGGGCAATATCGAATACCTGGGCTGGCTGGAGGCCGGAGGGCACGCGGATGCGCGCCCCGACCTGGACGAGCTGGTTCGCCGTTCCCATGAGAGTCTGGAGAAAACACCATGAAAGTGATTTTGAGCCCTAATCCCTATCGGGACAAGGGACTGCGCGCCGTGCGGGAGGCCCGGCGCATTTTGGAGCAGGACGGGGTGGAGACCGCCGTCTGTCTGCCCTTTCGCCCGGACGGGGGCTGTGAGCTGCCGGAGGACATCCGGTTCGAGGAGCTGCGGGACGCCGCCCGGGGCGCCGATCTGCTCATCTGCTTCGGTGGTGACGGCACCATCCTCCACTCGGCCAAGCTGGCGGCGGAGTACCATTTCCCCATCCTGGGGGTGAATATGGGCAGCGTTGGCTTTATGGCGGAGCTGGAGCATGGGGAGCTGAAGCTCCTTCACCGGCTGGTCAAAGGGGAGTATACCCTGGAACGCCGGGCCATGATGGATGTCCGGGTCTTTCGGGACAAACGGGTCATTCACCGGGAGCTGGCGCTCAACGACGCCACCATCACCAAGGGCGCCGTGGCCCGGGTGATCGATCTGGCGGTGTACGGGGACCGGGTGAAGATCATGGAGTTTTCCGGAGACGGGGTCATTGTGGCCACGCCCACCGGTTCCACCGCCTACTCCATGTCGGCGGGCGGCCCCATTGTGGAGCCTACGTCGGAAAACCTGATCATCACTCCCATCTGCGCCCATGCCCTTCAGGCCAAGAGCTTTGTGCTGGGACCGGAGCGGGTGATCGCCGTCCGGGCCAACCGCCAGAGCCGCAAGACCGCCTATCTCTCCGTGGACGGGGGCAAGGCCTTCCGCCTGGGGAGCGGGGACCTGGTAGAGCTGCGCAATGCGGGGGAGCATATCGAGCTGGTCCGGCTCAGCGGCCGGAACTTCTACGAGATCATCAGCCAAAAGCTGGGTGGCAACTGAGAATCGAGGAGACAGGATGAAGGAACAGAGACAGCGGGCGATCCTTGATATCATTGCCCGAGAGGATGTAGAGACCCAGGAGCAGCTTCTTGCGGCGCTACGGGAGCAGGGGTTCCGCTGTACCCAGGCGACGATCTCCCGGGACATCAAGGAATTACAGCTGGTCAAGGAGCTGAGCGCCTCCGGGGAGTACCGGTATGTGATATCCGACCGCAGAGGACAGGGAGAACACGATGAGCGGCTGCGGAACATCTTCCGTGAGGGGGTCATCAGCGCGGCCTGCGCCCAGAACCTGGTGGTGGTCAAGACGATGCCGGGTCTTGCCAATGCTGCGGCGTCCGCTCTGGACCACATGGAGATTGAGAATATGATAGGTACCTTGGCCGGGGACGACACCGCTCTGCTCATCATGGACACCAGCCAGGCGGCGGAGGCGTTTTGCGGCGAGATCCGGTCCATGCTGCGCTGAGCGGCGTTTTGCAGGCAGACGGGAGGGACAGGTATGCTTTCTCTGCTTCACATTGAAAATATTGCGGTCATCCAGTCTGCGGACATCCAGTTTGACCAAGGCTTCAACGTGCTCACCGGCGAGACGGGGGCGGGCAAGTCCATTGTGGTGGACGCCATCGATGCCATTCTGGGTGGCAGGACCAGCCGCGACCTGATCCGCACCGGGGCGAAATACGCTCTGGTGAGCGCCCAGTTCACCGGGACGGCGGTGGGTCCCTGGCTGGAACAAAACGGCTTCCCCCACCAGGAGGGGGAGCTGGTGCTACAGCGCCAGATCCAGCAGGGGGGACGGAACAGCTGCCGTCTGAACGGGCAGCCCATCACCGTCGCCCAGATGCAGGAGCTGGGTCGCCAGCTCATCAATATCCACGGCCAGCATGACGGACAGCAGCTTCTGGACCCTCTGTGCCATCTGTCCTATCTGGACAGCTTCGGCGGGACGGAGCCGCTGCTAACTGCCTACCAGGAGAGCTATACCCAGGCTGCCCGTCTGGCCCGGGAGATCAACTCCCTGCGTATGGACGAGGCGGAGAAGGCCAGGAGAATGGATTCCCTGGACTATCAGATACGGGAGCTGGAGCGGGCGGAGTTGAAGCCAGGCGAGGATGAGGAGCTGTCCCAGCGGCGGCAGAAGCTGCGCAATGCGGGCAAGCTGATGGACGGTCTGGAGGAGGCCGCTGTCGCCCTTTCGGGCAGCGACGAGGAGGACGGGGCCGTGACCCTGTTGGGCCGGGCGGAGAATGCCCTGCGCAGCCTGGGCCGGTATTCCGAGACCCTGGCCCAGATCGCAGACAGTCTGGCGGAGGCCCGGTACGCCGTGGACGACCTGGCGGAGCAGGTGGCCCGGGAGCGGGACGGACTGGAGGTCTCTCCGGCCGAGCTGGACCAGCTGGAGGGGCGGCTGGACCTGATCTATCGCCTGCGGAAGAAGTACGGCGACACGGTGGAGGATATGCTGGCCTATCTGGAGCGGTGCCGACAGGAGCGGGAGCAGATCGAGTACGCCGACGACCGCATCGCCAAGCTGGAGGTCCAGTGGCGGGCCGCCGTGGTGGAAACCCGGAAACGGGGAGAGGCCCTCTCCCGGGCCAGAAAGGCGGCGGCGGAGCGGATGCAGA
This sequence comes from Clostridiales bacterium, assembly GCA_020860575.1. Classification (GTDB taxonomy): domain Bacteria; phylum Bacillota; class Clostridia; order Oscillospirales; family Oscillospiraceae; genus Onthomonas. Next base: position 20,604 of record JAJBUB010000043.1, read on the forward strand.
GCCGCATCCAGAAGGAGCTGACCGACCTGGATATGCCGAAGGTGCGGTTCCAGGTGGACTTCGCCCCCAAGCCGGGCAAGCTCCACATGGATGAGACAGGGATGGACGAGGTGCAGTTCCTCATGTCTGCCAACGTGGGGGAGGATTTAAAGCCCATCCACAAGATCGCCTCCGGCGGTGAGCTGGCCCGTATCATGCTGGCGCTGAAAAATGTGCTGGCAGAGAACGATGCGGTGGCCACCCTGGTCTTTGACGAGGTGGATACCGGCGTCTCCGGCCGGGCGGCCCAGAAGGTGGCCAGGAAGATGTCCGATGTGGCCCGGCACAAGCAGGTACTCTGCGTCACCCATCTGCCCCAAATCGCCGCCATGGCGGACGTCCACTTCTCGGTGGAGAAGGGGGAGCGGGACGGACGCACCTACACCGCTGTGGAGCAGCTCACCCGTCAGCGGCGGATGGAGGAGGTGGCCCGTCTCTCCGGCGGAGAACAGGTCACCGAGGCCCTGCTCCGCAGCGCCGGGGAGATGCTGGACCAGGCGGAGGGGTGGAAGAAGAGGCGGAGGGACGGCGGCTGAAAACCGGTTTTTCGCCAAATTTTCTTGACACCGAAGAAAAAGAATGATATAGTTCCCATTAGAAATGCGATGATGAGGCCCAGTATCACAGCTTCCTCTGTTCAGAGAGCCCCCGGTCGGTGAGAGGGGGAGAGAGCGCTGTGAGAATACCCCTCTGAGCAGCCCCCTGAACGCAGTATGTCAGTAGGGAAGAGGCCGGGTGTGCCCGTTACAGCGCAGGAGTTTGTCAGAACTCCCTGAGGCCCTTTCCGTGAGGAACGGGCGAACCAGAGGTGGTACCGCGCAATGTTGCGCCCTCTGTCCCAAATCCGGGGACAGAGGGCTTTTTGTATGCCAGTCCCCAAAAAAGAAAAGGAGACGAACGACGATGACACTGTACGAAGAACTGACAGCCCGGGGCCTGATCGCCCAGGTGACCGACGAGGAAAAGGTCAAGGAGATGATCAACAACGGCAAGGCCACCTTCTATATTGGCTTTGACCCCACGGCGGACTCTCTCCATGTGGGCCACTTTATGGCCCTGAGCCTGATGCGCCGGATGCAGAAGCACGGCAATCGTCCCATCGCCTTGCTGGGCGGCGGAACCGCCATGGTGGGCGACCCGTCCGGCAAGAGCGATATGCGGAAGATGATGACGCCGGAGACCATCCAGCACAACGCCGACTGCTTCAAAAAGCAGATGAGCCGCTTCATCGACTTCTCCGACGGCAAGGCCCTGATGGTCAACAACGCCGACTGGCTGCTGAAGCTGAACTATGTGGACCTGCTCCGGGAGGTGGGCGCCTGTTTCTCGGTGAACAATATGCTCCGGGCGGAGTGCTACAAGCAGCGGATGGAAAAAGGCCTGAGCTTTTTGGAGTTCAACTACATGATCATGCAGTCCTATGACTTCTACCATCTCTACCAGGAGTACGGTTGCAACTTCCAGTTCGGCGGCGACGACCAGTGGTCCAATATGCTGGGTGGCCGGGAGCTGATCCGCCGCAAGCTGGGCAAGGAGGACGCAGAGGCCATGACCATCACCCTGCTGCTCAACAGCGAGGGACAGAAGATGGGCAAGACCGTCTCCGGTGCGGTCTGGTTGGACCCGAACAAGACCTCTCCCTACGATTTCTACCAGTACTGGCGCAACGTGGACGACGCCGACGTGATCAAGTGCCTGAAAATGCTCACCGAGGTGCCCTTGGAGGAGATCTCCGAGATGGAGACCTGGGAGGGCAGTCAGCTCAACCGGGCCAAGGAGGTCCTGGCCTATGAGCTGACCGCTCTGGTCCACGGCGAGGACGAGGCGAAGAAGGCCCAGGGCACCGCAAAGGCCCTGTTTGGCGGCGCAGGGGCCTCCGACCATATGCCGGAGACAGTGGTGTCCGCAGACGACCTGACCGACGGCAGCATTTCCCTCATCCGTCTGCTGACCCTGTCCGGCCTGGCCTCCTCCAACGGCGACGCCCGGCGGGCAATCACCAAGGACAAGTGCATCAGCGTGGGAGAGGAGAAGGTGCTGGATGCCGCCGCCACCTACACCGCCGAGCAGCTCTCCGGTCAGGGACTGGTGCTGAAAAAAGGCAAGAAGGTGTACCACCGGGTGCATCTGTAAGACGAGATTCGGGATTGATTACAGAAATGCGATGGGTCGTCTGTAGGCGACCCATCGTATTGTTTTCGGAGGCACCGGCAGCAGCCGATTCAATTTTTGACCCGGCACTTGATTGAACGAAGGTTATCCCGTATAATAACCCAGTGGACCGTATCCGGGACCAGAAAACGGTCCCTTCACTGGCTGCGGCAGAGAACAGATTTTTGAGGAATCGAAGCTATGTTTCAAATCATCAAGACCAACGGAAAGGCCCGCCGGGGCGTGTTTACCTGCCCCCACGGCACGGCACAGACCCCTGTCTTTATGAACGTGGGTACCCAGGGAGCCATCAAGGGCGCGCTGGACGCGGGAGACCTGGAGGGGCTGGGCTGTCAGATCGAGCTGTCCAACACCTACCACCTCCATGTCCGGCCCGGCGATGAGGTGGTGAAGGCCATGGGCGGTCTGCACCGGTTCATGGGCTGGAACGGCCCCATTCTCACCGACAGCGGCGGCTTTCAGGTGTTCTCCCTGGCGAAGCGGAAGGACGTCAGGGAGGAGGGCGTCACCTTCCACAGCCATGTGGACGGCCGATATATCTTCATGGGGCCGGAGGAGTCCATGACCATCCAGGCCAACCTGGGCAGCGACATCGCCATGGCCTTTGACGAGTGCGTGGCAAATCCCTCTACCTACGAATATGTGGAGCAGTCCGTCCGGCGTACCCAGCGCTGGCTGGAGCGCTGTGTGGCCAAGCGCCGGGAGCTGATGGCGGCGCCGGACTGCGTGAATCCGGGGCAGATGCTCTTTGCCATCAACCAGGGCGGCACCTATCCGGACCTGCGCATCTGGCATGCACAGCAGATCTCCGCCATGGAGGGTTACGAGGGCGTGGGCATCGGCGGCCTGGCGGTGGGGGAGAGCACCCAGACCATGTATGACATCATCGACGCCGTAGAACCGTATCTCCCCCAGGACAAGCCCCGGTATCTCATGGGAGTGGGAACGCCCTCCAACATCATCGAGGGAGTGGCCAGAGGCGTGGCATTCTTCGACTGCGTCATGCCCGCCCGCAACGCCCGCCACGGCAAGCTGTTCACCTGGGGCGGCACCATCAACATCAAAAACGAGAAATATAAGCTGGACGAGCGGCCCATCGAGGAGGGTTGCCAGTGTCCCACCTGCCGGAGCCACTCCCGGGCCTATCTGCGGCACCTGTTCAAGGCGGAGGAGGTGCTGGCCATGCGTCTGGCCGGGCCCCACGACCTGTGGTGCGCCGACCGCCTGGGGGGGGCGAGCCGGGACGCGCTGGAA
>JAJBUB010000043.1:24078-25117 GCA_020860575.1 Clostridiales bacterium
TAGGTTCCCCCGTGCCCCACCTGCCGGACCCCCCCGGCCCAACTTCCGGCCCCGTGTAAACCCGAGGAGATGCTGGCCATGCGGCTGGCCGTGACCCACAACCTGTGGTTCTACAACCACCTGATGGGGGCCATCCGGGACGCTCTGGACGAGGGGACGTTCGACCAATTCCGGGCGGAATATTCCGCCCGGCTGGAGACCCGGCTGTAAAAACGGACGACAGGACGCACATTGGGCCGAAAAATAGGGCTTAGCACCGGAAAATTTTTCAAAGGCCTTGAATCACACCGGGTTTTCCGGTATAATGACCACATTATGTCGGGAGAGACCCGAGCACAGTGGAGGTACTGATTACTATGGATGAGAGTTTGGCTAGCGGTATTGTAATGCTGGTCGTCATGATCGCTATTTTCTATTTTATGCTGATCCGGCCTGAGAACAAGCGGAAGAAAGAGGCCACGGAGATGCGCAACAGCCTGGCGATCGGTGATGAAATCACCACTATCGGCGGCATCGTGGGTACGATCTGCGCTGTCAAGACGAACAGCATCGTCATTGAGACCGGGGCTGACCGGGTCCGCCTGGAGCTGATGAAGTGGTCTGTCTCCAGCAAGGGCGTTCAGATCTCGGAGGATGAAAAGGCATCTGAGAGCCAGAAGGCCGCCGATGCCAAGAAGTCGGACAGCAAGAAGTGAGGACCGCTGCCACAAACGCATAAACCTGCCCTCCCGGCATATCCTTTCCCAAAAGGATGACGGGAGGGTGTTTTTATGCCACAGGAACGGACAACAGGGGCGTCTCCGGGAACGGTGGTCACCGCACTTCTGGCAGGCGGAGCCATTGCTCTGGGTGCTACGCTGCTGCTCATGGCGCTGACGGCCTGGCTGATCGCCAAGGGGACACTGGGAGAGGAATGGGCCGGCCGGGCCGGGATGATCGGGGCGGCGCTGGGCTGTCTGATGGGAGGAAGATATGCCATTGGCTCCGTCCGAAGCCGGGCGCTGCTGGTGGGCCTGGGGGTAGGAGGGCTGTTTTTGCT
>JAJBUB010000119.1 GCA_020860575.1 Clostridiales bacterium
GCACGGTCGCCGGAGCCAGGTTCAGATAGTCCCCTCAGGAAGCGCTCTCCTTAGCAATCAGATCCGTTGAAACACCGTCCTTACAGAATCAACCTGTTGTCTCAGATATCATCCTTTTTGGTCTTTGCTCTGGTAAAAAGCATTTCTTTGGAAAAATCGCCGGTGAGGTTTTGCTGCTTTTTCATCCAGGAAACGGTTTTCCTCCGCTGCCGCGCCTTTGCTCCTGCTCTGATCTTCCTTCCCTTCCGGCCCATTCAGAAGTGCGCTTTTCTGAATCTGTCCTCCGGTATCGGAATCTCACGCTCAGGTTTTTCTCTGCGCCGCTCTCTCCGCCTGTTCTCCTGTCCTTTGGTCCTTCCGTCTCATCCTTCCATTTCCCGGCTGTCAGTCTGTACTCCCAGGTCTCGGATTGCTGCCGATGTCTCTCCGGTATGAGCGGTTTCCCTCCGGCGGTGTGTCCGATGGCTTTTTTGCTCCGGTTCCGTCTCCTCTGGATGTCGCTTAGGAAAGTGCGATGTTGGAAATCGGCTTCCCGTGGGGACTATCCTGATCCTGTAGAGCGGGGGATTTTTTGTTCCCTCCTCTCCATGGCAGTATGATACCACAGGTCGTCCTGTTTGTCAAGCACTTTTCAAAAGATTTTTTCAAAAAATTTTATTTCTATAAGTGGTCCTCCCGCTCCAGCCGGAGCAGAGCCTCCTTGCAGGCCAGTCCTCCCGCAAAGCCGGTGAGGGAGCCGTTGGCCCCCACCACCCGATGACAGGGGATGAAGATGGGCAGCGGGTTCCGGTGACAGGCCTGACCCACCGCCCGGGCAGCCCCGGGGCGGCCCAACTGTGCCGCCAGCTGGCCGTAGGTCCTCGTCTCCCCCCAGGGGATGCCCTCCAGCGCCGCCCAGACCGCCCGCTGAAAGGGGGTGCCTCCGGGGGACAGGGGCAAGTCCTTTGGGACAGGACAGCCCCGGAAATACCCCTCCAACGCCAGCAGCCCCGCCGTCAGGGCGGGGCTGTCTCCGAGAGTCAGGTCAAGAGGTATCTGTCCGAGGAGCCACAGGCGCACCAGCCTGCCCCCCTCTTCCCCCAGGGCCACGGGGCCGATGGGAGCGCTCCAGACGGCGCAGATCATCCTTAGTACCGGCGGACGACTGCGATCACCTTGCCCAGAATGGTGGCCTCGCTGCCGTCGATGGGTTCATAGTCGTCGTTCTCTGGCAGCAGCCAGGTCTCCCCGTTGCGCCGGTCCAGCCGCTTGCAGGTGGCCTCGTCTCCAATGATGGCGATGACGATCTCCCCGTTCCGGGCGCTCTCCTGCTGGTGGACGATGACGATGTCCCCGGGGAGAATGCCCGCCTTGAGCACGCTCTCCCCCCGGATGCGGAGGGCAAAATGCTCCCCGGTGAGGCCGTTGGTGTCAAACACCAGATAGTCCTCGATGCACTCCTCCGCCAGAATGGGACTGCCTGCGGCCACGCTGCCCAGCAGGGGCACCTGGTTCGGACGGCCCGCCGGCTCCTCCGCCGGAGTGATGGCCCGGGTCTTGCCGCTGCCCCGGACGATAGCACCCGCCTCCTCCAGCGCCTTCAGGTGGAAGTGGACGGTGGAGGGGCTTTTCAGCCCCACTGCGGCGGCGATCTCCCGGACAGAAGGGGGATATCCGTTGTCGGCGGTGAAGTCCAGAATGTAGTCGTAAATTCTCTGCTGCTTGGGCGTCAGTTCCTTCATGGCAGATTCCTCCATCCGTTCTGCTGTTCTGATGCTATCATACCACAGGCGGTGGGGAAATGCAAACGTTTGTTCTATGAATTGGGGCAAAAATTTCTCCCGGAGCGGGGAGGGTCCGGCTCCGGGAGCATTTGTTGTCCTTGAATCAGGCGTTCTGCGCCTCGAACAGCTTGGGGGCGATCTTGTACAGCAGCAGCACCACGATCACCGCCAGGATGGTGTTGGGCAGCATATAGGTGATGTTGTAGGTGAAGCTGTACACCACCAGATCCCAACCCACCAGGTCGTAGTATTCGGCATAGTAGGCAGCCCAGACCAGACATCCGGACAGGAAGGTGCAGAGGAACTGGAGCACGCCGCAGACCACGGTGCCCACCGCAGCGCCGGCCAGCCGCTTCTCGCCGAAGGGCTTAGCGATCAGGCCCGCCAGGCCCAGGGCGGTGCTGGCCAGCAGGTAGTCCAGCAGGATGCAGCCGATCTGGCTCAGCAGGGTGGGGCAGTACATGACGTTGCTGAAGCCCAGCACCATCTGGATCAGGCCGTGGATGAAGCCGGTGAAGCAGCCCCACTTGGGACCGTTGCGCAGGCCCATGATGATGAGAGGCAGCATCTCCAGGGTGACGGAGCCGCCCAGAGGCATGGAGAAGAGCTTGATGTAGGAGAGGACGTAGGCGATGGCGATCATCAGCGCGCCCTCTACCAGCTTGCGGGTCTTGGTGTTTTTCATGTCAGGAACCTCCCAGAGAGAAAAAGTACCGCATTGCGTCCAGAACAATGCGGTACGAAAGCACATAATGCCACTGAAAACAGCTTCCTACGCCGGCATTACCCGGATCAGGTGATTAGGTGACTGGAGCTGCGATTCGCCCCTATCTCAGCCGGGGATGTCCCCCAGCGCCCCTGTGTTCTATTCACTTGCGGTCTGACTCTATTTTACACCCGTACCGTCGTTTGTCAAGGGCGGGACAGGCGATTTCCACAGTTCCTCTCAAAACGGCAGCTCCCCAGGCTCCTCCACCGGGGGCACCTCTCCGGTGAGCCTTGCCCGGAGACCGCTGTAGCGCCGGGCCTGGCGGTCGTTGGCCACCATTTTGGCCAGCACCTGCTCATCCCCCACGGCGATGAACAGGTCCCTGGCCCGGGTGATGCCGGTGTAGAGGATGCCCCGGGTCAGCAGCATGGGCGCGCCGCTGACGGCGGCCAGGATGACCGCCCGATACTCGCTGCCCTGGGACTTGTGTACCGTCATGGCATAGGCCAGCTCCAGCTCCGGCAGCAGGTCGGAGGTGTACTCCACCACCCGGCCGTCAAAGCTCACCCGGAGCATCCGCTCCCGGGGGTCAGCGGAGAGGACGGTGCCGATGTCCCCGTTGAAGATGCCCATGCCCCCCTTGAGGCTGTCCGCCTCCCGCCAGATGATGTCGTAGTTGTTCCGGATCTGCATGACCCGGTCCCCTGTGCGAAAGACCACCGAGCCGAGCTTCACCTCTCCCTTGTCCGGGGAGGGAGGATTCAGCGCCTCCTGGAGGGCGTGATTCAGGTTGGCGGTGCCGGTGACGTGGCGGCGGGTGGGGGAAAGCACCTGGATCTGGTCGGCGGGAATCCCCATTTTGTTGGGCAGCCGGTCACGGCACAGCTCCACAATGGTCTGTACCGCCTGTTCCCCCTGGAGGCGGCGGAGAAAGAAGAAATCCTGACTGCTCTCCCGGTTCACCAGGGGAGGCAGGATGCCCTGATTCACCTGATGGGCGCCCATAACGATCTGGGACTGTTGGGCCTGACGGAAGATCTCCGTGAGCTTCACCGTGGGGATGACCTCGCTGCGGATGAGGTGGTCGAAGAGCTGTCCCGGCCCCACGCTGGGGAGCTGGTCCGGGTCGCCCACCAGCACCAGGCGGCACTCGCCGGGGACTGCCCGGAGCAGTGCGTCCATGAGGGGGATGTCCACCATGCTCATCTCGTCCACAATGACCGCCCCGGCGGAGAGGGGGTCGTCCTCGTCGTGGAGGAAGGCCAGCTTTCCCGTGTCCTGGTCGTATCCCGCCTCCAGCATCCGGTGGATGGTGGAGGCCTCTGCCCCGCACAGCTCTCCCAGCCGCTTTGCCGCCCGTCCGGTGGGGGCGGCCAGCAGGGTTTTCAGCCCCATCTGCTCAAAGCAGGCGAGAATCCCCTTGAGGGTGGTAGTCTTGCCGGTGCCGGGGCCGCCGGTGAGCAGCATGACCTGACGGCGGGCGGCCAGCTCCACCGCCTGCCGCTGCTGGGCGGCGTAGCGGATGCCCTGCTCCCGCTCCGCCTGACGGATGAGCTGCTCCAGATGCTCCGGGGCCAATGGTTCGAACTGGGCCATCTCCCGGAGACGCTGGGCGATGTAGGCCTCGGCCTCGTACAAGTCGGCGCGGTAGACCGCCTCCAGGCCCAGCACCTGCTGCCGCACCACCTGGTTGCGCAGCTCCAGCCGCTCCAGCCCCTCCTCCAGCATCTCCGGGCCGACGGAGACGTCCGGGTCGTTGTTCAGCATCCGGCCCGCCGCCTGGAGCAGCTTGTCCTGGGGGAGAAAGACGTGGCCGTTGTCCAGATTGTGGCTCAGGGTATACAGCACCCCCGCCTCCACCCGCTGCTCGTCGTCGGCGTGGATGCCCATGGCGGCGGCCAGCCGGTCGGCGGTTGTAAAGTCCACCTCCAGGTCGCTCCCCAGCAGCACATATGGGTTGGCCCGGAGGATCTCCATGGCCCCGGGGCCGTAGAGCTTCCACAGCTTGGGGCCAAGCTCCATGGGGAGGCTGTTCTGGGAGAGAAATTCCAGCAGGCTGCGCATCCCCGCCTTCTGGAGAAACTCCGTCTGAATGGCTCTGGCCTTTTTGGGAGTGATGCCCTTCACGGCGGAGAGCCGGTCCGGGTCGCTCTCCAGCACCTGAAAGGTGTCCTCCCCGAACTGGTCCACCAGCTTTTTCGCCATCTTCTCCCCCACGCCCTTGAGGACGCCGGAGGCCAGATAGCGGTAGATGGCCTCGGTCCCCGTGGGGAGTCGGAGGCGGACGGAGTCCGCCTTGAACTGCTGTCCAAAGGAGGGGTGGGTGACCCAGACCCCCTCCAGGGTCAGCAGCTCCCCGGGGCTGACCGAGGGCATATTGCCCACGGCGGTGAAATGGTCTCCGCCGCCGGCGACCCGGAGGACGGTGTACCCGTTGTCCGGATTGTGAAAAACCACCGCCTGGGCGGTGGCCTCGATCACCTCCCGCACGCCGTCGGGATGGGCGATTTCTTCCGGCATGGGACGTCCTCCTTTCTCTTGTGTACGAATCCCCCGAAGCGTTTACAGTGTCTCCACCACCTCCACCTCCGGCCAGCGGCGGAGGATTTGAAGGGTCTCCGCCCGCTCCTCCGGGAGCAGGCCCACGCCCAGGACGGAGATGCGGCTCTCCAGCAGACCGGCGGAGGAAAGCCAGGTCAGGCCCCGGAGTGTCTGCTCCAGCCCCGGGCCGGGGCGGAGACGCACCTCCACCGGAGACAGCTCCCCCACAGGGAGCAGAAAGCGACCAAAAAACAGCCAGAGCAGGGCGACCAGCCCAAAGGCGGCCAGCAGAGCCACGGCGGCGGTCAACGGTTCCATATCCCTCACCTCAGACCAGTCTATGGCGGGAGGGCGGAATCGGTCACAGCAGGGCCACGACCCCGCCCGTGAGCGCCCCCACGATCACCCCGGCGGTGGCTACCCCGGCGAAGATAACTGGAAACGCCCGTTTCAGAGAGATGTCAAACAGGGCCGCCACCATGGAGCCGGTCCACGCCCCGGTACCGGGGAGAGGGATGGCTACCAGGACATAAAGGCCCAGGAGCTTATACTTGTCGATGAGCGCCTTCTGCTTGTACGCCTTTCCTTCCAGGCGGGACAGCACCCCGTCCACCCGGGGGAACACCCGACGGAGCCAGGCGAAGATGCGGCGGACAAATAGGATGATAATGGGGACCGGCACCATGTTCCCCAGAATACAGACGACAATGGAGGGGATGAGTGGCAGATCCAGCCCCGCGGCGATGGGGATGGCCCCCCGCAGCTCGGTCACGGGGATCATGGAGGCGAAAAAGACAAAGATGTATTTCCCGGCAAGGGTTTCCGTCAGCCAGTCAAACAAGAGATGTCCTCCTTAAAAGGGGCAGCGGCGGGAAGAAAGGGAGGCAGACCAGCTCCCGCACCTGGTCAGTTGGGTGGGCGGGCCAAAAAGGCCTTACCGTTCAGTATACCGGCAGTTGCGTCGAAACACAACCGTTTTCCGCTTAAATTTTGATGAAATTGGGGAGAACCGGGAAAGGCCTTATTTCTTCTCCCGGTCCCGCTCCAAAATGGGCTTGAGATACTGCCCGGTGTAGGATTCGGCGCACTGGGCCACCGTCTCCGGTGTCCCGGCGCAGACCAGATGACCGCCTCCGACGCCTCCCTCCGGCCCCAGGTCGATGAGCCAGTCCGCCGACTTCACCACGTCCAGATTGTGCTCGATGACCAGGACGGTGTTCCCTGCGTCCACCAGTCGCTGGAGTACCTCCACCAGCCGGTGAACGTCCGCCGTGTGCAGCCCGGTGGTGGGCTCGTCCAGGATATAGAAGGTGCGCCCGGTGGAGACCCGGGACAGCTCGGTGGCCAGCTTCACCCGCTGGGCCTCGCCCCCGGAGAGGGTGGTGGAGGACTGGCCCAGCTTGATATAGCCCAGGCCCACGTCGTACAGGGTCTTGATCCGGTTGTACAGCTTGGGGAGGGGCTGGAAGAAGTCCATCGCCTCGTCCACCGTCATGTCCAGGACCTCCCAGATGTTCTTCCCCTTGTAGCGCACCTCCAGGGTCTCCCGGTTGTACCGCTTGCCCTTGCACACCTCGCAGGGGACGTAGACATCCGGCAGGAAGTGCATTTCGATCTTCACCAGTCCGTCGCCGCCGCAGGCCTCGCACCGTCCGCCCCGGGTGTTGAAGGAGAACCGACCGGCGGTGTATCCCCGGCTCTTGGCGTCCTGGGTGGAGGCGAACAGGTCCCGGATGTCGGAGAACTGGCCGGTATAGGGGGCGGGGTTGGAGCGGGGGGTCCGGCCGATGGGGGACTGGTCGATACAGATGACCTTGTCCAGATACTCCTCCCCCTCCATGCTGTCATAGCGCCCAGAGCGCACCTTGGCCCGGTTCAGGTCGGCGGCGAGACGCTTGTAGATGATCTCGTTGACCAGAGAGGACTTGCCGGACCCGGAGACCCCGGTGACGACGGTGAACGCCCCCAACGGGATGGATACGTCGATGCCCTGCAAGTTGTTCTCCCGCGCCCTCCGGACGGTGAGGAATGTCCCGTTGCCCGGGCGGCGCTGTGCCGGGACCGGGATGCGCTTCCGGCCGGAGAGGTAGTCCCCGGTGACAGAGCCGGGGGTGTTCATAATGTCCTCGGCGGTCCCGGTGGCCACGATCTCTCCCCCGTGGATGCCGGCCCCCGGCCCCACGTCGATGATCCAGTCCGCCGCGCGCATGGTGTCCTCGTCGTGCTCCACCACGATGAGGGTGTTGCCCAGGTCCCGGAGGTTTTTCAGGGTGTCCAGCAGCATATCGTTGTCCCGCTGGTGCAGGCCGATGGACGGCTCGTCCAGGATATACAGCACCCCCATCAGGGAGGAGCCGATCTGGGTGGCCAGACGGATGCGCTGGCTCTCTCCGCCGGAGAGGGTCCCCGCCTTCCGGCTCAGGGTGAGGTATTGCAGGCCCACGCTGCGGAGAAAGCCCAGGCGGTTTTTAATTTCCTTGAGGATCTGCTCTGCAATGAGCATCTGCTGATGGGTCAGCTCCAGATGTTCAAAAAAGGCCAGGGCGTCCTCCACCGGCAGGTCGCAGACCTGGTCGATGGAAAGGCCTCCCACTGTCACTGCCAGTGCCTCCCTCCGGAGACGGCGGCCCTGACAGGCGGGGCAGGGACACTCGCTCATGGACTGCTCCAGCTCCCGCTTCATAGGCTCGGACTGAGTCTCCCGGTAGCGGCGCTCCAGATTGTTCAGCACCCCCTCGAAGGGCTGATACAGCGTCCCCTTGCCCCGGGGCTGGTCGTAGTGGAGGGTGAGCTTTTCCCCGTCGGTGCCGTAGAAAATGACGTGCTTTGCCTCATCGGAGAGGGTCTTAAAGGGCTGGTCCAGCTCAAAATGGTACTTTTTGCCCAGGGCGTCGAAGTACATCCGGCTGATACTGTCCGACTTGATATTGTTCCAGCCGGAGGCGTTGATGGCCCCGCCCAACAGGGTCAGGGAGGGGTTGGGGACGATCAGCTCCGGGTCCACCTTCATCCGGCTGCCCAGGCCGGAACACTCCGGACAGGCCCCGTAGGGGTTGTTGAAGGAGAACATCCGGGGGGTCAGCTCCTCGATGGAGATGCCGCAGTCCTCGCAGGCGTAGTTCTGGGAGAAGGTGATGTCTTTGTCCTCCCGGGCCAGATTGACGATGACCAGGCCCCCGGAGAGGGCGGAGGCGGTCTCGATGGAGTCAGTGAGCCGCTGGGTGATGTCCTCCCGGATGACCAGACGGTCCACCACGATCTCAATGCTGTGTTTTTTGTTTTTCTCCAGCTGGATGGTCTCGGTCAGGTCGTAGAGGATGCCGTCCACCCGGACGCGGACATAGCCGGAGCGACGGGCGTCCTCAAACACCTTGGCGTGTTCTCCCTTCCGGCCCCGAACGACCGGGGCGAGGATGAGGATACGGGTGGCCGGGGGCAGGGCCATGACCTGGTCCACGATCTGATCCACCGTCTGCTGGCGGATCTCCTTGCCGCAGTTGGGGCAGTGGGGGGTACCCACCCTGGCCCAGAGGAGGCGGAGGTAGTCGTAGATCTCGGTGACGGTGCCCACGGTGGAGCGGGGATTCTTGGAGGTGGTCTTCTGATCGATGGAGATGGCGGGAGACAGGCCATCGATATAGTCCACGTCCGGCTTCTCCATCTGGCCTAGGAACATCCGGGCATAGGAGGAGAGGCTCTCCACATACCGCCGCTGGCCCTCGGCATAGATGGTGTCAAAGGCCAGGGAGGATTTTCCCGACCCGGACAGGCCGGTGAGCACCACCAGCTTGTCCCGGGGGATGGTGACGTCTACGTTTTTCAGATTGTTGACCCGCGCGCCCTTTACATAGATGTGATCCTGCATGATTGCTCGTTTCCTTTGTCGCGTCGCCGGAGAAGCACTCCCTTCGGCGGCGAAATTCATTGGTTCTATTCTAATCGATTTCGGAGGTCGTGTCCAGTCCCCAGAGACGCAGGCCGGAGGATTTAGCCGATATTTCGGCAGGATATGGAGGGGTCTGCACCCATTTTCCCCGGGCGCATAGGATGGTTTGGAGGTTGGGAGGACCCGACCCCGGATTCTTTAACAGGAGGTCGTTCTCATTATGGGATGCTGTAACAACGGTTGGGGCAACGGTGGCTGCCTGTGGATCATCATTCTGATCATCCTCATCTTCTGCTGCGGCGGCTGCGGATGTGGCTGCGGCAGCTGCGGCAACGGCAACGGTTGTGGCTGCTGAGCCGGACAACAAACTGACCGGATAGGAAAAACGCCCGGGGCCTTTGGCCCCGGGCAAAAACGATTTACATTATTCTCCCAGCCGAAGCATGGTCATGACCCGATCCAGGGGGGTGAACAGCACCAGCATCAGCACAAAGTTGGCCCCTCCGTGGACAGCGTCGAAGGGAAGACCCGCCAGCCACCAGCTCCAGGCCATTTTGACACCCCCCAGGGCCACATAGGGAAAGGAACAGAGGAACCCGAACGCCAGGCCGTACAGCCCGGCGACCACCGCCCAGAAAAAGGCCCCATGCCGCCTGCCCCCTCGGGACAGCAGCGTCACGACCAGCCACAGCACCGTCCAGACATACAGGTACATGACCCACCAGATGTGAAAGCCGTACCAGATGCCCTCCAGCAGCGCGAAGGCATAGATGACAAACAGGGTCTTTTTCCGGAAGCGAAGGGTGTAGAGCAGGATGAGCAGCGTCACCGGCTCCACGTTGGCCAGACCGGACATGGCGATCTGCAGAGCGAACACCAGGGCCGTCGCCATGCCCAGAGTGGTCACGTCCCGGGCGATCAACCCGGGGCGCAGCGGTTTCCGCTCCGGCTCAGCCAACGGTGTAGATTAGCTCAAAATCGTCGCCGTCCGCCACAGGCTGGCTGTCCAGGCCGTACATCCCATACTCATGGTTGACATAAATTGCCCAGTAGGCCCCGTCCGTGTCATAGTCGGCGGTCTCGCCGTTGACCGTCTCCAGATAGAAGCCGTAGTCGCTCTCAGAGCCTTCCAGGGTGACGGTGTCCTCGATGGCGTCCATCAGGTATTCGGCGGTGGTGGTGATCTCATAGTTCTCGGAGGTCCCGTCGGAGTAGGTGACGGTCAGGGTGATGTTCTTCTCCTCACCATCGGTGATCTCGGCGTCGCCTTCGGACTCAGATTCCGTCTCTGTCTCCGCTTCGGATTCAGCCTCGGCCTCAGCGTCCTCCGTCTCGTCGGAGGCCTCCTCCTCGGCGGCGTCGGCATCTTCGGTGGCGGAGGCGTCGCTGTCGGCGTCCTTCTGGGTGGTGTCGCCGCTGCCGCAGGCGGTCATGGCCAGGGCCAGGACCAGCGCCATCAGCAAGGCGAAGATGCGATTCCAATTGTGTTTCATGGATACTTCCTTCTTTCCAAACAATGTTTGGAACCTTTGGGCAGGCTGCCCCTGTTCACAGCAGGCGTCTGGTGGCCGCTCCGCCGCTTCCTCTCCCCCGGTTCCGGCAGGGGGGAGCCATCCGGTGCGTATCTGACTCATTCCCATGTCCCCATGGGACCTCACAGTGACCGACTCGCAGGGCTTTCGACCCTATTCCGCACGGCTTCGGATGTACATGGCTACTATAGCGATTTTGAGGCGATCCGTCAAGGGCGGAAGCCGGACAAAAACAGGGAAGCGGAGCGCCCGCTTCCCTGTTGGAATGACTTTTTCCGTTCAGTTTCTCCGGCGGCTGAAGATGGACAGCAGGCGGACGAAGATGTTTACGATGTCCAGGTAGATCTGTGTGGTGGAGAGGATGGCGTTGCGCACCGTGGGCGCGCAGGTGCTGGCCCTGGCCCAGTCAAAGCCCAGGTAGAGGGAGAAGATGGCCACGAACAGGTAGTCCAGCAGCCCGCTGGCAAAGCCCAGGAAATACAGCACGATCTCCGCCACCAGGGTCGCCGCCAGAGCGCCCCAGAGCGTCCGGCCAAGGGAGAGGAAGAAATCCGGTATGGCCCAGGATACCGCCACCATCAGCACCACGAACACTCCCGTCCCCACCACGGCGGACTGGACAGTCTGGAAGGAGACGGCGGAGACGGACACGGAGAGCAGTAGTCCGATGGGCAGCACCAGCAGATTGTATCCGATGAAGTTGACCACAGGACTGAGGGAGGCGCTCAACGTCACCGACAGAAAGACGCAGACGATATAGAGTACCAGGAACAGGACAGCGAAGCCTCCGGAGAGGTAGAGGGCGAGATCGCTGAACGCATAGCAGATCAGGGCGTTGGCGCCCAGTCCGTAGAGCAGCAGACCTCCGATGATGAGATTGTAGGAAGACTTGTCCAGCTCCCGGGAATGGGACACCTGGGCGCGGTCCAGATGAAGCGCATCCATAGCATCAGCTCCTTATGGGATAAAATAGGCAGGCAGCGATACAGTAGACCAAAAGGTACATGACCTTCATGATACCGGGTATTGTAGTCCTCTTAAAGAGGAAAAACAAGGCTGTTTCAAAAACAAATATTAACAAAAGGAAACAAGGACAGGCCGCCGGGAGGGGGCCGCGCCGTTTTTTGCGATTTCCTCCAAATTTCGAAGGAGAATCATCTTGACATTGTGGAGGATAGCAAGTAAAATACAAATGGATTATTTTGAAGAACGGAAGGCCGCCTCTCCGGCGGCTTTGCGAGGGCTGTTTTTCAACGTCTTTCCCGCAGGCGGCAACCTGCCGTCTGCCTCTTTTTGCACATTTCCGGGATGTGGAAACATTCCCAAACCACAAATGAACAAGGAGGTGTATCTTTCCACAATGGATGTTCCTATTTTAGTCACCATTCTCATCGCTCTCATCATCGGCGTGGCGTGCGCCGTGGGCGGCTATGTCTATCGCAAGAGCGTCGCAGAAAAGGAGATCGGCTCCGCCGAGGACGAGGCGACCCGCATCGTCAACGCCGCTATCAAGGAGTCCGAGGCCAAAAAGCGGGACGCTCTGGCCGAGGCAAGAGAGACCATTCACCAGGAGCGCAGTGTTTTCGACCGGGAGGTCAAGGAGCAGCAGGCCGAGCTGAAAAAGCAGGAGCGCCGTCTCCAGTCCAAGGAGGATAACCTGGACCGCAAGACTGACCAAATCGAGAAGAAGGAAGAAAAGCTGCAAAACAAGCTGGCCGCCGCCGACCGCACCCGGGAGGAGGCGGAAAAGCTGAAGCAGAGCCAGCTGGACGAGCTGGAGCGCATCTCCGGCTTTACCACCGAGGAGGCCAAGAGCTATCTCATCCAGCAGGTGCAGGACGACGTCACCCACGAGGAAGCGGTCAAGATCAAGGAGATCAAGACCAAGTACAAGGAGGAGGCGGAGACCTACGCCCGGGAGCAGATCGCTCTTGCCATTCAGCGCTGCGCCGCCGACCAGGTGGCGGAGGTCGCTGTCTCCGTCGTCCCCCTGCCCAACGACGAGATCAAGGGACGCATTATCGGCCGGGAAGGCCGGAACATTCGGGCACTGGAAACCCTCACCGGTGCTGAGCTTATCATCGACGATACCCCGGAAGCCATCACCATCTCCTGCTTTGACCCCGTCCGTCGGGAGATCACCCGCATCGCCCTGGAGCGCCTGATCGCCGACGGCCGCATCCATCCCGCCCGTATCGAGGAGATGGTGGAGAAGGCCAAGCGCGAGGTGGAGGCCACCATGAAAGCCGAGGGCGAGCGGGCCATTCTGGAGACCAACGTCCACAACCTGCACCCGGAGCTGGTCCGGCTCCTGGGCCGTCTGCACTACCGCACCAGCTACGGCCAGAACGTGCTCAACCACTCCATCGAGGTCTCCCAGCTGGCCGGGCTTCTGGCCGCAGAGATCGGGGCGGACGTAGCCCAGGCCAAGCGGGCCGGACTGCTCCACGACCTGGGCAAGAGCGTGGACCACGAGATCGAAGGCTCCCACGTCCAGATCGGCGTAGACCTGGCCCGTCGCTACAAGGAGAGCGACGCCGTCGTCCACGCCATCGCCGCCCACCACAACGACATCGAGCCCCAGACCATCGTCGCCTGTCTGGTCCAGGCCGCCGACGCCATCTCCGCCGCCCGTCCTGGCGCCCGCCGGGAGAACGTGGAGAACTATATCAAGCGTCTGGAGCGCCTGGAGGAGATCTCCTCCTCCTTCAAGGGCGTGGAGCGGGCCTACGCCATCCAGGCCGGACGGGAGATCCGGGTCATGGTCAAGCCCGAGGAGGTCAGCGAGGATCAGATGGTCATCCTGGCCCGGGACATTGCCAAGCAGATCGAGGATACCATGGAGTACCCCGGCCAGATCAAGGTCAACCTGATCCGGGAGACCAAGGCGGTAGAGTACGCCAAGTAAGGGCCTGTCCCTTCAACCAAATACCAAAAAACCGGGCGGGAGCTGTCCTTTGACGGCTCCCGCCCCTGTTCGTTTTGAGAATGTTCAGTCTTTGCCCTGCCCGTCCATACGGCGTAAGATCTCGTCCAGAAGGGCGTCCGCGGCCTGGGCCTTGGTCATCAGGGGCAGCTCCCGCTCCCCCTCCGGGCCGATGAGGGTCAAAAGGTTGGTCTCCACCCCGAAGCCCGCCCCGGGCACCTTGACGTTGTTGGCGGCGATGAGGTCCAGATGCTTCCGCTCCAGCTTGCTCCGGCTGTTTTCCACCATATGCTCTGTCTCCATGGAGAAGCCGCAGAGGAACTGCCCCGGCCGCTTGTGGGCTCCCAGCTCCCCCAGGATATCCTTTGTCCGCTCCAGAGGGATGGACAGCTCCCCGTCCCCCTTTTTCATCTTGTTTTCGGCCACGGAGGCGGGGCGGTAGTCCGCCACTGCGGCGGCCTTGATGATGATGTCCGTCTCCCCCGCCCGGGCAGTCACCGCCTCGTACATATCCTGGGCGGAGACGATGTCCACCGTCTCCACATACCGGAGCCGGGGCAGGTCGGTGGGTCCGGAGACCAGGGTCACCTCCGCCCCCCGGCGGCTGGCGGCCTGGGCGATGGCGTAGCCCATCTTTCCCGAGGAGCGATTGGTCAGATAGCGCACCGGGTCCAGGGCCTCCCGGGTGGGACCGGCGGTGACCAGCACCCGTTTTCCGGTCATGTCCTTCTCATGGGCCAGGGCGTGGAGGCAGACCTCCAACAGCTCCTCCGGCTCCGGGAGCCTCCCCTTCCCCGTCGTCCCGCAGGCCAGACGGCCGGAGGCCGGCTCCACGATCTCCCAGCCATACCGCCGGAGGGTGGCCAAGTTGTCCTGGGTCACGGGATTTTCGTACATCTTCGTATTCATGGCGGGGGCCGCCGCCTTGGGACAGTCGCAGGCCAGGACGGTGGTGGTCAGCATATCGTCCGCCAGGCCGTGGGCCAGCTTGGCCAGGACGTTGGCGGTGGCGGGGGCGATGAGGACGAAGTCCGCCCGGTCCGCCACGGCGATATGCTCCACGCTGTGCTGAAAGTTCCGGTCAAAGGTGTCCACCAGGGCCTTGTTGCCGGTGAGCTGCTCAAAGGTGATGGGGGTGACGAACTGGGTGGCGTTTTGGGTCATCAGCACCTGGGCGTCGGCGTGCTGCTTGACCAGAGCGGAGGCCAGCGCCGCCGCCTTATAGCAGGCGATGCCTCCCGAGACGCCTAAAACCACGGTCTTGCCGCTTAACATGAGAAAACCTCCCTCATGATATCATTTGAAGAAAGCTGCGGCCCGGGCCGCAGAGACATCGTTACATCGCCCCTATTATACCGAAACGAGCCGGAAATTACAATGCGTTCCCCGGGGTTTTCTGCCGCGCCGACGCCGCCGCCGAACAGGGACGGTCAAAACAGTAAACTTTTCTTGTGTGCGAAGGATAAATATGATATACTGGCTCTATCCTGAAAAGAGAGAGGGATTCCCATGAGCTTTTCCCAGGCAATCGTCAGCGTATTTTCCCATTACGCCACCTTTTCCGGCCGCGCCCGCCGTAGCGAGTACTGGTACTTTACGCTATTCAACATTCTGATCAACATTGTCCTGAGTATCGTTGGGGCTGCGCTCCCCATCCTAACCTGGCTGGGCTTCCTTTACGCCATTGCCGCCATTGTGCCGGCTCTGGCTGTCTGCTGCCGTCGGCTCCACGACACCGGCAGATCCGGGGCCTTTATGCTTCTGGCTTTCATCCCCGTGATCGGAGGTCTCATTCTGTTGATCTGGGTCTGCCAGGACAGTCAGCCCGGGGTCAACCAGTACGGCCCCAGTCCCAAGGATCAGGTCTGGTAAGCGACTGGCTCCGCCGGGGAAATCGTCTCTCCCCTATTGCACTACACGACCGCACCCCCTTCGGCCACAGCCGGAGGGGGTGCACAATTTGTCAGAAAGCAGAAAAGCCCTTTAGTACCGCCCTACGATCACGCTGGCGTTCTGGCCCCCAAAGCCCAAGGCGTTGGACATGGCGATGTCGTAGTGCTGCCGACGGGCGACCAGGGGGACACAGTCCAGCCCGCAGGCCGGGTCCAGGTCGGTGACGTTCAGGGTGGGGGGAAGGACCCCGTCCCGGATGCCCAGGACGCAGGCGATGACCTCGGTAATCCCGCCCGCCCCCATCAGGTGGCCGGTGGCTCCCTTGGTGGAGGAGACGGGCAGCCGGGCGGCGTAGTCCCCGAACACGGTGCGGACAGCGTCGCACTCCATGGCGTCCCCCACCGGGGTGGAGGTGCCGTGGGCGTTGACATAGCCGATCTGCTCCGGGGCCAGGCCGGCGTCCTCCAGGGCCAGACGCATACATCTGGCCCCGCCTTCTCCGTGGGGACGGGGGGCGGTGATGTGATATGCGTCGTTGTTGTTGCCGCAGCCCAATATCTCTCCGTAGATGTGGGCGCCCCGGGAAAGGGCGTGTTCCTCCGTTTCCAGCACCAGGGCGCCGCCGCCCTCCCCCATGACGAAGCCGTCCCGCTTCCGGTCAAAGGGCCGGCAGGCGTGGATGGGGTCGTCGTTGTTCCGGCTCAGGGCGTTGCTGGTGGCCAGGGAGGAGATCACCGGGGGACAGGCGATGGACTCGCCTCCCACCGCCAGCATCACGTCCGCATTGCCGTTGCGGAGCAGCATCACCGCCAGAGTGATGGCGTCCAGGCCGGAGGAGCAGGCGGTGTTCAGGGTGAAACTGGGACCCTGGATGTTGTGGGCGATGGCGATCTGACAGGCGGCCATGTTCCCCAGCACCTTGGGTACGAACCGGGGAGAGACCTTTTTCCCCGTCCGGGTATACTGATCCTGGGTCTCGCTGATCTCCGCCACGCCGTTCATGGCGGTCCCCATGGTAATGCCGGTGCGGTAGGGGTCGATCTCCACGCCGCTGTCCGCCAGGGCCTCTCCCGCGGCGGCATAGGCCAGCTGGGTGAAGCGGGCCATCTTGCCCACCTGCATCCTGGGGATGAACTGCTCCGGGTCAAAGTCCCGCACCTCTCCGCCGATCTTCACCGGCAGGTTCGTCGTATCCAGCCGGGTCAACGGGCCGATGCCGCACTTCCCTTCGATCAGATTGTGCCAATAGGCCGTCACGCCCACGCCGACGGGGGTGACGGCTCCCATTCCCGTGATGACGATACGCTTGCGCTGTGACATTTCCAATACTCCTCTTTCGGCCCCGACGACGTCTGTCGGTCACACTTATTTTCCATTCATGATAAGCATTATAAGCAGATCGGTGGAAAAAGCAAGGGGAAAATCCCCGCCCTCAGCAGGATTTCCCCTCTCTCCGGCGCGCCGACATCTTTTTCCGTGCTGCCGCTCATTCTTTCATGTTTTATTCATACTAATCTGCTATACTACAAAATAGAACCTGATCATCCACCTGTTTATTGAGAAAGGAGCGTGCTTCATGAATCGCAGGATGTATGCCCGTGGCGGCGGAGGCGGCTTTGGCGGCGGCCCCGGAGGCGGTCCCGGCGGTGGCCCCGGAAGAGGGCCGGGCGGTCCCGGCAGAGGCCCCAGGGGCGGCTTTGGCGGCGGTCCCATGAGAGGTCACAGAGGCGGCTTCGGCGCGCCTCCCCCTCCCCCACCCCGGCGCAGAGGCTGTCTGGGCATGGGCTGTATGCTGCCGGTGCTGTCACTGGCGGCGGTGATCGGCCTGGTGCTGGCGCTGTTCGCTCTGGTATGACAGAAACCCATTTCTCCCAACCTATAGCCATACGATGAGACGGTCAGGGCGGATAACCGCCCTGACCGTCGTCGTATGGTTCTATTACTGCCGGTCGGCCTGTTCTGCCCCGTCCAGCTCGTGCAAAATGTCGGTTTTCACCGTCTCCGGGGCGAAGGACATGGTCACGCCTCCCCGGATCAGAGCAAACACATCCTCCCGAGTGCAGCCGCCCTCCTCCACTGCCCGGCGGTACTCCCGGGTGAGGTCGGTGCGGCTCACCGTCCGGTTGTCCGTGTTCAGCGTGACCGGCACCCCGGCGTCCAGATACTCCCGGAGGGGGTAGCCCGCCCAGCTCCGGGCGGCTCTGGTCTGGAAGTTGCTGGTGGGACACAGCTCGATGCCGACCCCCGCCTCCCGGCAGCGACGCTGCAACTCCCAGTCTCCGGCCATGGCGATGCCGTGGCCGATGCGGGCGGCCCCATAGTCCAGGGCCTGGCGCACGTTTTCCCGTACGCCGGTCTCTCCGGCGTGGACGGTGAAGGGGATGCCCAGCTGGTTCACCCGCTGGAAATAGCGCCTGGATTGCTCCATGGGGTGTCCGTTCTCGTCCCCCGCCAGGTCTGCGGCGCAGAACAGCCGGGGAAACCAGTCCTTTGCCGCCTCCAGCATGGCCAGGTTGTTCCCCTCGCTGTCCGTCCGCAGACCGCAGGCGATGAACCGGCACTGGACCCCGGTGGCGGCTGTCCCCGCCAGCCGTCCCCGCTCTACCGCCTGGAACACCCGGTCATAGGTCAGCCCGCCCGCCAGGTGGAGGTTGGGGGCGAACCGGATTTCCAGATAGCGGATGTTGTCCTGTCTGGCATCCTCCAGCAGATCGACCACCGCCTGCTCCAGGCCCGTCTCCGTCTGGAGGAGACGCACGGGCAGGGCGAAACAGCGGAGATACGCCGTCAGGCTCTCACACTCCTCCCCGGCGAAAATTTGATTTTCCAGGTCTGCCGGGACAGGCTCTCCCACGCTTCGGAGGTAGTCTGTCATCCGCTGAGGGCGGATGCTGCCGTCCAGGTGACAGTGCAGCTCCACCTTGGGGAGCCGGTCAATCCAGTCGTTCTTCATTTGGAATCCTCCGCAGCACGGACGCTGTGATCTGGATGGAGGTCTGGGCTGCCTGGGCGGCGAAGGCGGGGAAGTCCGCCGGGGCGTTGCCGTCCGCGTCGTCCGAGATGGTGCGGATGACGGCAAAGGGGGTATGGTTTACATAACATACCTGGCCGATGCTGCCCCCCTCCATCTCCCCGGCGATGCCGCCGAAGGTGTCGTGGATCCATTGTTTCCGCTCCCGCTGACAGAGGAACTGGTCCCCTGTGGCGATGGTCCCGGCGACGCACTTGTGGCCCGTCTCCGCCACCGCCTCCTCCACCAGAGCGGACAGGCGGCGTCCGGCAGGGATGTGGATGATGTTCGGGCCGGAGATCATCCCCAGGGGGTCGCCCAGACCAGCGGTGTCCATGTCATGCTGCACCACGTCGGTAGCCACAGCCACGTCCCCGATGCCCAGTTCCCGGCACAGAGTGCCGGCGCAGCCCGTGTTGATGATCGCCCGGACGGGGAAGCGCAAAATCATGGTCTGGGCGCAGATGGCGGCGAACACCTTGCCGATGCCGCAGACCGCCATGACCACCGGCTGTCCCTCCAGACAGCCGGTGACGAACTCGATGCCGCTGACGGTGACCGTCTCCGCATCCTCCAGCATGGCCCGGAGACCCTCGATCTCCACCTGCATGGCTCCAATGACGCCAATCATGGTCTTATTCCTCCCGGTATTTGAAATCATTTGTCTTTCCCTCCAGCACGTCCAGATAGGCCCGGCACTCTGCTTTCGCTGCGGACAGGCTCAGGTTGCGGTAGTTGCCGCACTCCTGTCGGCTGGCCCCGAACACCGGCCCCTCATAGGCCAGGATGTCCCGGAGCACCTGCTTCACCGGCTCCAGCACCCGCTCGTTGTCCCCGTTGCGGATGAGCAGGTAAAAGCCGGTCTGGCAGCCCATAGGACCGAAATAAATCACGTCCTCCCGGAGAGGGGAGTTGCGGATAAAGGTGGCGAACATATGCTCCACCGAGTGCATGGTCAGATCGTCCATATAGTTTCCCCCGTTGGGGGTGCGGGTGCGCAGGTCATAGGTGGTCACGTCCCCGTCGATGCGGGAGAGGTAGATGCCCGGCTCCAACAGGTCGTGGTTCACGGTAAAGCTGGTGATGCGCTCCATGTGCGTTTTCCTTTCCGTGGCGTATTGATAGAAACACAGACCGGCGTCCGGAGGGGGAGGCCGGTCTGTGACGTTGGTCGGTTGTTTCCTAATGTGCGACTTACTTCTTGGCGGCCTCGCTCTTGCAGATGGCCTCCCACAGGCCGTTGAGGTAGCAGACGCCCAGGGCGCGGTCATACAGGCCATAGCCGGGACGGCCCACCTCGTCCCAGATCATCCGGCCGTGGTCAGGACGGATATAGGTGTCCGGACAGGTGTCGTAGATAGCCTTCATGATGGCGTACATATCCAGATCGCCGTCGGCGGACAGGTGGCTGGACTCCCGGAATCTCCGGTCGCTGCCCAGATGCTTCACGTTGCGGACGTGGAGGCAGCCGATCCGGTCCATCTCGCCGAAGTGGCGGATGATGGCGGGGATGTCGTTGTTCACGTTGGAGCCAAGAGAGCCGGTGCAGAGGCAGAGGGTGTTGCAGGGGCTGTCGTGGAGCTTGACCATCCGGTCAAAGCCCGCCTGGTCGTGGGTGATGCGGGGCAGACCGAAGATGGGCCAGCCGGGATCGTCCGGGTGGCAGGCCATGCGGACGCCGACCTCCTCGCAGGTGGGGATGATGCCGTCCAGGAAATACTTGAAGTTCTCGAACAGCTTGTCCTCGTCCACGCTCTTATACAGCTCCAGGGTGTGCTCCAGCTCGGCCAGGCGCTCCGGCTCCCAGCCGGGGAGGGTGAAGCCATTGGAGTTCTTGGCGGTGTTCTCCACGATCTCCATGGGGGTCATGTTGCCCAGTTCTTCCTCGTCGTAGTACAGGCTGTTGGAGCCGTCCTCGGGGATGACCCGGGCCAGGTCGGTGCGCAGCCAGTCCAGCACGGGCATGAAGTTGTAGACGATGACCTTGACGCCTACCTTGGCCAGATTGCGGATGCTCTCACAGTAGTTGGCGATGTACTGGTCCCGGGTGGGAAGGCCCAGCTTGATGTCCTCGTGGACGTTGACGCTCTCGATGACCTCGCACTCCAGACCGGCCTCGTGGACGTGGTCCACATAGGCCTTGCACTCCTCATAGGTCCAGACCTCGCCCGCCGCCTTCTCGTCCAGCACGCCCATCAGGCCGCTCATGCCGGGAATCTGACGGATCTGCTTCAGGGTGACGGAGTCACGGCCCTCGCCATACCAGCGAAATGTCATTTTCATTGGGAAGCTCCCCCTTTTGTAATAATGTCCCCGCTCCCTCCAGCCGGGAGGAACGGCGATCACGAAGTTGGGCGGGAAGAAATTCTTTGTGCAATCTCCCCTTCATAATAGTATAACATAGATTCTCCCATTCTGCTACCACAATTTCACATTTGAAGAAAAAAAGTGAGGCGATGTGATACAATGGACAGGCGGGGTGGCCAAGGCATTGTCGGCCCGAAAAATTTTATCTCTGTGGGAACCAAATCCGTCTCCCCGTCGTATGATTAGACAGAGAGACACAGAACGGAGGCGATGGCGGCATGGACTACTACATCCAGACCTACGGGCGACGGCTGTTCGGCCTGTGCATGCGTCTCTGCCGCAATCGGGAGGAGGCGGAGGAGCTCTATCAGGACACCTGGCTCCGCATCCTCCAGAGCTGGGACAGCTACCGACCGGAGGTCCCCTTCGAGCCGTGGGCTGCCCGGATCTGTGTCAATCTCTACCGGGACGGGCTGCGGCGGCTGAAACGGCGCATCGTCACCCTGAGCTTCCCCACCTGGGAGGCACAGGACGAGGCTATCAACAGCGCCGCCGCCCCGGAGGGGGAGGACTGGTCCGACTTGTACGCCGCCCTGGACAGGCTCCCCGACCGGCTCCGGCTCCCGGTCATTCTGTACTACTTCAACGGACACGACATCAAGGAGACCGCCCGGCTGTTGAATCTGCCGGAGGGGACGGTTAAATCCCGCCTGGCCCGGGCCAGGGAGACGCTGAGGAGGTGGCTCACAGATGAAGATGGATTTTGAGCAATACGACCCGCCCCGGCTCACCCGGGCGGAGCTGGAGCAGCGTCTGGCCCGGCGGGAGCGGAACCGGTGCATCCTGCTGACGGCCCTGCTGGCAGTCGCCCTGGCGGTGCTGGCGTGGAGCCTGTTCCGTCTGCTGCCCCCGCCCCTGCTCCGGCAGTTCCCCTGGCTGGACAAGGCCGTTGGAATCGGCCTGCTCTCCTCCCTGCTGGCGGCAGTGACGGAGCTGGCGGTCTACTTCGTATTAAGGAGGGATTCATCATGGCAATCGCTACAGGAGTCTCTGTGATCGCTATTCTCATCCTCGTTCTGGCCCTGGGCATCGTCATCGCCCTGGGGGTCTACGTCTGGCGGGACGCCGGGCGACGGGGGATGAACCAGGTCCTCTGGACGCTGGTGGTGGTGCTGGTACCCTACTGCATCGGCGTCATCATCTATCTGCTGGCCCGGAGCAACCGGGGGGACTACCAGTGTCCCCGGTGCGGCCAGACGGTGGAGCTGCAATTTGCCCGCTGCCCCAACTGCGGGGCCACTCTCCGGGGGAGCTGCCCCAGCTGCGGCAGACCGGTGGAGCCGGGCTGGAAGCTCTGCCCCCAGTGCGGGACGCCCCTCGACCCAGACAACAATGTCACCCCGCCCGTCCGGCGGAAGGACAGGCTGTGGCTGGTTCTGTTGCTGCTGCTGATCGTGCCGGTGGTGCTGGTGGTGCTGCTGGCCCTGGGTGCCATGGGATACGGCGCCAACCTGCTCGTCAGCGACTTCGACAGCTCCTACTCCTATTACTTTTCCGACGACAGTTACTTTTCCGACGGCAGCTTTTACTCCGTCTTTACCTCCGTCACGGAGGAGGACCTGGAGGACTGTGACGAGGTGGCCCAGTGGCTGGATTCCGTGGAGGACGAGCTGGCCGACGGTCAGGTCTGTATCCTCCGGTTCCAGACGGATGAATACGCTGGAGGCGTGCTGGCCTCTGTGGGCGACTGTACCCCATCCTGCTATCCGGACGGCGAGGACAACGAGCAGTTGGCCCTCGACATCTACCCGGCGGAGGACAGCGAGCTGACCATCTACGTCTTTGTCTATCAGCCCGCCGACCTTCCCTGGTATCTCCAGGCAGTGGACAGCGATGGCGTCCCCACAGGGGAGGACGTTCCCTCCTCTGTCACCGTGGCAGCAGACCATCAGGCGGTGGCAGACTTCTGCCTGGACATCACAGACCTGGATTCGATCTTCAACGAGGTCACGACCACAGAGGAGACTGTGGAGGAGGTCCTGGCCCCGGAGGGAGACGCCTGATGATAAAACACACGGCCCCGGCACAGCAAACCGCTTGTGCCGGGGCCGTTTTCTCATTCTCCGGGTAGGTCAAACAGGCAGTCCCGCCCTCTGGCGCTCCGGGCGGAGCGGACGTATCGCGCCCCCTCCACCGCCACCAGGTTGGGGAAGCTCCCCACGTTCACCTGGATATAGCCCGGGTTGTAGTCCAGGTAGTCCCACAGGTCGTCCACCTGAAAGTAGCCGGGCCGGACGCCGCCGGTGATATACAGGGCCTGGATGTCCCGGGGGTCCAGGGACAGCTCCCGGCCCGGTTTCATTTTCCGTCTGGTTGCGAGCATGACAAGGAGTCCTTTCACTTGGGTCTGTATGACAGTATAGCATATGATGGACACTTTGTCAAAAATTGTTTGGGTGTGGGAGGGGAACAGCAGCGAATTCGCCGTAGTGCTTTCGGTATTCGTGGGTGCGTTCTGCTCTCCCTCAGTCAGCTTCGCTGACAGCTCCCTCAGAGAGGGAGCCAAGAGGGGTTGCGCCAGCTTCTTGCCTCCCTCTTTGAGGGAGGGGGACCGGCGCAAGCCGGTGGAGGGAGTGCAGCAGGCACTTTCCACTTGCTGAACTCTTTCGGCGAATTCGTACCAACTCCCCACGAGTTCGCCGGTAGTGCGTATCTTATTGGGGTGCGTACCGCTCTCCCTCAGTCAGCTTCGCTGACAGCTCCGCCGTCAAGCGGCACTTCCGCTTTGCTCCCTGCCTCAGAGAGGGAGCCAAGGGGAGTGCAGCAGGCACTTTCAATCATCCAGGGCACTCCGGCGAATTCGCCCCCTCACTCGCTCAGCACCGTCCCGTCCGCCAGGGTGATGGTGTAGCCGTTAAAGTTGATGGTGCCGTTGTTGGTCAGGCTGGTGACGGTGCAGTCCCCGGTCAGGGTCCAGGTGCAGCCGGCCTCCACGGTGATGACGGCGTTATCCTCCACGGCGTCGCCACCCTCCTCGTTCTCCACGATGTTGACCGTGCCGGTAAAGTCGGAGCCGTTCGTCAGGGTCATGTCCAGGGTGGAGATGGTGTCCACTACGATATCCCCCTCCAACGTCTGACCGTCGGCGGTGAACTCCACCTGGGCCCCGTTGGAGCCTGCGCTGCCCCAGCCGTGGCTGGCGCTGTTGCCGGTGATGGTCATCAGGTTGCCGTCCGTCTCATTGTTCACGATGGTCACGCCGGCCAGGGTCAGGACACAGTGGGTATTGGTGACATAGAACACGTCCCCGTTGTTGCTGGTCAGGGTGCCTCCCGTCATGGAGAAGGTGGAGGTCCCCACCTCGGCGTCGCCGGACATGGACTGGTAGATCATGACGGAGTGGACGTTCTCATCGGAGCTGGTACCCTGGGTGTCGCTCATGTTGCCGTACACGTCGCAGTCGGTGAGGGCGATGGAGTTCTCCCCCTCGATGACCAGGGCCTCGGAGTTGTTGGCGGTGAGAGTGGCATTGGCCACGGTGATGTCCGCGGTGGAGTAGACCGCCGGGGAGTTGTAGCCGTTGGTGGTATAGGTCCCACCGTCCACGCTCACCGTGCCGCCGCCCCGGTCGGAGCGGATGGCGGCGGAGGAGCTGCCGGAGGTCTCCACCGTCAGGTTGGAAGCGTTGGTGGTTCCGCCGCCGGTGGTCTGGATGCCGCCGGAGTTGTCGGCGGTGGTGGTGATGGTGGAGTCGGAGATGGTCACGGTGGTCCCCTCCCCGTAGCTGAACACGCCGTTGCCGTTCTGGGCGGAGGAGGTGACTGTGGCGTTGGTGATGGTCACGTCCGCCCCGTCGGTGGCCAGCAGAGCGGCGTTCATGCCGTAGAAGTCGCCGGTCTCCGTGTCGGAGGTGGCCCCGGCGGACTTATCCACCGTGATGTCGTCCAGGGTGACGGTGGCCCCGTCCACCCGGAGTGCATTCTCGTCGTCCCCGGTGGAGGTGTAGGTCTCGCCGGAGTAGTCCCCGTCCTCGTCGATGGTGTTGGCGGCGGTACCCTGCTCCACCTCGCTGGAGCCGCCGAAGCTGCCGCCCATATTGCCGCCGCCCATGCCGCCGGTCATTCCGCCGGTCAGAGACACCACAGAGACGCAGGACACCGCCCCGCCCGCGACATACTCGATCTGCAAAATGTCTACCACAGCCAGGTCGGAGACGCTGAACACTGACCCGTCGGACAGGGTGAG
>JAJBUB010000128.1 GCA_020860575.1 Clostridiales bacterium
GTCGCTTATTTCGCCCAAAAGGATATGGTGTTAAATCCTGACATGAAGCTGCAAAGCATCGAAGCCGTCAAAAGGAGAGTTATGAACAACCTGGGGATCGCCTATGTCCCCCAGTTTTCTGTGGAGGAAGAATTGAAAAACGGTTCTCTACTTCGTTTAAGTACGGAACTGGATGATAAATCGTATCCGGGGGTATGCGTGTTTCACAAAAACAGGTGGGTCAGTCCGCAGATGGAATTGGCGTTTCGGATTTTGCAGGAGAAAATCGAGGTCGATTACAGCAAATATAAGCACAGTATGTCCCCGCAAAAAAGCTGAAAATGACTATTGACAACCGGCCCCACCTCCCGTATAATAAATAAGCACAAAGAAGCAGGAACGGTATCCCGTCCTCACCTGCCGCCTCAGGCGTCTGGTCAACAGTGGTTCTCTCCCGGCGAGAGCGGGGAGTGTCTCCATGCGGATACCGTTTCGGTATTCGCTCTTATTATTTTCTGGAGGTGTGTTCGTATTAGCAGCATGACGCATCAGATCAACGAAGAGATTCGTGACAAAGAGGTTCGTGTGATCTCCTCCACCGGCGAGCAGCTGGGCATTATGTCCGCTAAGTCCGCTCTGGAGATCGCTGCCCGACAGGAGCTGGATCTGGTCAAAATTTCTCCCAAGGCTGTCCCGCCGGTCTGCAAGATCATGGACTATGGCCGCTACCGCTTTGAGCAGTCCAAGCGGGAGAAGGAGATGCGCAAGAACCAGCATATCGTGGAGATCAAAGAGGTTCGGATGTCTCCCAGCATTGACAGCGGCGACTTCAATGTCAAGCTCCGCAGCGCCAAAAAATTCCTGGCGGAGGGCGATCGTGTCAAGGTGGCTGTCCGGTTCCGTGGCCGCGAGATGGCTCACACGGAGATCGGGGCCGATCTGCTCAAGCGTTTTGCCGCAGAATGCAGCGACGTGGCCAATCTGGACAAGAAGCCCAACATGGAGGGGCGGCACATGATCATGTTCCTCTCCCCCAAGACGGCCAAGGAGCTGAACACCGCGGCGAAGAAGGCCGCAGCTCAGGAAAAAACAGCGGAGAAGTAATTTTCGGCGGTTCGTCCGCCTGACGAAAGGAGCAATTCATCATGCCTAAGATGAAAACCCACAGCGGTGCAAAGAAGCGCTTTTCTCTCACCAAGACCGGCAAGGTCAAGCGCGCGCACGCTTTCAAGTCCCACCTGCTCAACGGCCACGGGAAGACCACCAAGCGGAAGAGAGGCCTCCGGAAAGGCGGCTATGCGGACGTCACCAACGCCGCCACCATCCGCGAGATGATTGCTTACAAGTGAGACAGAGGAGGGAACTGAATTATGGCAAGAGTTAAGCGCGCAATGATGACGCGGAAAAGACGCAACCGCACCCTGAAGCTGGCCAAGGGCTACTGGGGCGCCAAGAGCAAGCATTTTAAGATGGCCAAGCAGGCCGTCATGAAGTCCGGCAACTATGCCTACACCGGCCGTCGCCTGAAAAAGCGCGACTTCCGCCGCCTGTGGATCACCCGTATCTCCGCCGCCTGCAAGCTCAACGGCATGAACTACTCCACCTTCATGCACGGCCTGAAGCTGGCCGACGTGCAGATCGACCGTAAGATCCTCGCCGAGTTGGCCGTGAACGACGCCGCCGCCTTTGCCCAGCTCACCGAGCTGGCTAAGAGCAAGCTGGCCTGAGTTTGAACCGATTCTCTGACGCCCGCATGGCAGTTCTTCTGCCATGTGGGTGTTTTTCTTTTCTTCTCCCCTCCCCTGCCCCGGCCGAGCGGATTTCCGCCCTGCGGTGAAAAAAGCGGTTGACAAATCGGCCTTGGCTGACTATAATACTATCTGTTGAACAGAAAATATGCGGATGTGCTGGAATTGGTAGACTGGCAAGCTTGAGGTGCTTGTGCTCGAATGGGCGTACGGGTTCGAGTCCCGTCATCCGCACCACACCGGACGCCGGTTTTGATGCAATGTGTATCAAAACCGGCGTTCTTTTTGCCGCTATCCGCCTCACGGCTGCAAGAAGCGCCCCAGATACAGATCCAGGGCGCTTCCTTTGTTTTGCATGCAGTTGTGCAGGGAATGATCGCTTTCGCTGTGGGCCGGACGGCGGCACGCCGCCCGGCCGGGGTGGATGGGAACGATTACTCCTTGCTCACATCGAAGAAGGATGAGATGATGCTCAGGATGGCGGCGACCACCATGACGGCTATGGCAATGATGGCTCCGGTCATATCAGACATATTGGAGGCATTGTTCTCGAAGGTCATGATGGAGGCGATGCCCGCCACGCGGACGCTGACCAGCATGATGGCGGAGATCATCAGCAGAGCGGAGGCGGCCACGGGCAGAACGTCCGCCCAGGTCTGGTTGCTCTTGCCGTCCACGATCAGGTAGACCAGCAGGGCCACGACGGCGGCTCCGGCACAGCCGGCCACGACGGGGCTGACCCCCAGGCTGGCAAAGTAGGAGGTGCCGGTGTTGACGAGATAGGCCACCAGGCCGACCACTCCGACGATCAGAGTGATAATGGTCAGAAGGAAGCCAGCAGATTTGTTTTTCATGATTTCAGTCCCTCCGTTCTCAGTTTTCCTTGCGGCGGGCGGCTCTGACATACATGACCACGCAGGCCACCGTCAGAACGCCGAAGCCGATCTGCAGGCCGGTGAGCAGGTTGTCATACCAGGTGCGGACACTGACCACATGAGAGGTGGAGGAGTAGCCGTCCATGGCGTTGGAGTTGGCGATGGCATAGGCCTGCCAGGTCATGGCCTGCTTCAGGGCGGTCAGCAGGGTCTCATCCTCGCTGACGTTGTCCACCGTCCAGTAATCCCACATAGCGGAGACAGCAGCCATGGTGCTCTCGCCGGTGTTGCAGCTCATGGTAACGCCGTTGATGACAGCTTCCTTCAGCACAGAGTAGTTGGCAGTCTGGATGAAGTCCTCGCTCATCAGGCCCTGGAAGCCCCACTCCTCACGGAGAATGTTGATCAGCAGGCCGGTGTGGGAGTTGTCGGTGTAGCAGCCGATCCGGTTGTAGGCGGTCATCATAGCCAGGCACCCGGCGTCCTCCACAGCGGACTGGAAGCAGCGCAGCTCGCCTTCACGGGCGGCCTGCTCGGTGGCGAACACGGCCACGCCGGAACGGTTGATCTCGGTGTCGTTGTAGGCAAAGTGCTTGGGAGCGGCCAGGCAGCCATACTCCATAGCGCCGGTAACGGTGGCGGCGGCCTGGAAGGCGGTCAGGACGGAGTCCTCAGAGTAATACTCGTGGTTCCGGGCGTTGTAGGGAGAGCGATGGATGTTGCAACCGACGCCCCACCAGATGGTCAGGTTGGACCACAGGGAGTAGTTGCCCATGACCTCGCCGTAGGCCTGCGCCAGCTCCTTGCTGAAGGTGGAGCCGATGACGGTCTCGTTGACCATGACGCCAGCCTTGTAGTTGTAGTTGGGGTCGTCCTCAGAGACAGTGTAGGGATCGCCGGAGCCCTCAGCGGAGGCATAGGTGCCCAGGGTGTAGGAGTAGATGCCGTTGGGGCCATCGTTCTGGATGACCTCGGGAGAACCGATAGAGTCGATGGCCTTGGTGCTGGTGCCGCCGAAGCCGGTGCGGATCATGCAGTCCTCCAGAGTGATCTGGTTCATCAGCAGGGTCCAGCTCTCGTCATTGATGTCGGTGACGCCCTTGAGGTCTGCCAGGGTCAGGCCGTTGTCCTCACCGAAGATGACGGAGGAGGCGTCGCCGTTGGCGGTGATCTCATAGTTGTCGTTGTCCATGACGTCCAGCATCTCGTCGGTGGCAGTCAGGTTCTCATAAGTGATGGGGAAGGTGCCGTCCCAGTCATTCCGGGTCAGGTAGGTCACGGTGCCCTCCATCCAGTAGTTGAGGTCCATGTCCTCCAGCTGGTTCTCCACAGCAGTGCCGTTCTTGGTGGTGGCAAAGGTGGTGTTGTCCAGGGCGTCCAGGGTCCAGGTCTGAACCAGGGAGCTGTCGCCGTCCTCGGTCATGCCGTCGGCGGTGGTGTAGCCCTGAGCGGCCAGGACGTTGTTGGCGGCCTCATGAGCGCCGTTGCCGATGGTGAAGTAGTAGTCGCCGGCGTCCAGGATGTAGCAGCCGGAGGTGCCTGCGGCGTTGTCAGAGGTGGAGTCCCAGGAGGCCATGTACTGCATATCGGCAGTGATGGTCACGGTCTCGCTCTCACCGGCGCCCAGCTCGGAGGTCTTCTCATAGTCCAGCAGCTGCACGCCGGCCTTCTCCACGCCGTTTTCGATGTCGTAATCGGTGTAGGGGACGGAGACGTAGAGCTGAACCACGTCCTTGCCGGCCACGTCGCCGGTATTGGTGACGGTGACGGTGGCGGTGACGGTCTGGTTCTCCAGATCCACTTCCAGGCTGTCCAGAGTCTGCTCGAAGGTGGTGTAGCTCAGGCCGTAGCCAAAGGCGTAGGTCACCTCGTTGTCATAGCTCCACTCGGAACCGGTGCTGCTGCCGGTGGAGGAGGTGGCGTTGCCCTGGCCCAGGACGGAGTCCATGTAACGGGTCTCATAGTACTTGTAGCCAATGTAGATGCCCTCGGCCTCGACCTGGGCGGAGTTGATGGAGTAGTCGGAGTTGGCATTCGTCCAGGAGAAGCTGCCAAAGTTCTGAGCGGAGGGAGCGCTGGCGTTGTCCACCGCATAGGTGTCGCTCAGATGGCCGGAGGGGTTGGCGTCGCCGGAGAGGATGTCAGCCACGCCGTAGAAGCCGTAGCCGCCGGGGAGGCCCACCTGGAGGATGGCGTCCACGCCGTCGTTCTCGGCGATCTCCTCGATCTCCATGGCGCTGGCATTGTTCAGGATGACGATGACCTTGCCGCCGTTGGACTCCTTGGCGGCGACGGCCGCGTTGATCAGGTCGCGCTCATCGTCGGACAGGCCCAGGGCGTCGGTCTGGTTCAGATTCTGGGTGGGGTCCACGCCGTCCTCGCCGGGGAGATAGGTGCCGTTCTCACTGGCGGAGCGGGCGAGGGTGATAATCATCACATTGTAGTCGTCCATGCTGCTCTGCCAGTCGGCGTCAGCAGCGGACATATCCGCCTGAGAGGGCTCCTTGCTGGTGAAGTAGCCGTCGGTGGAGGGGGTGGTGATGTGCATATAGGTGATGGTGCTGCCCCAGCTCTCCACCTCGGTGACGAAGCTGGACTCCAGGGAGCTGTACAGCGCCTGGAGATCGGCGTTGATGGAGAAGCCCTTGGCCTCCAGCGCCTCAACAAAGTCCACGGTATCCGCATCCGTACCCTCGTTCTCGGTGAGGCTGGAGCCCATGTCGCCGCCCATGACCGGATAGTAGCTGGAGAAGCCCAACAGGGAGATCTTCTGGGTCTCTTCCTCGGTCAGGGGCAGAGCGTTGTTCTCATTTTTCAGAAGGACGCTGCCCTCCTCACTCATCTGCTCGCCCAGGTCAGCGATGGCCTGCACCAGCTCGGTGGTGGTGGAGTAGTCGGATGTATAGCTGTACAGTTCGGACGTGTCCTCGTCGTCAGAGACGACCATGGTGCTGCTGGTGCCCAGCAGACTGTCCAGGTTGGTGCGGTAGGTCTCCACGATGGGGGACATGGCCACACACAGGGCCAGCAGGGACGCGGTCAGTGCCGTCAGGCCACGCCAGCGGCGCTGACCGGCACGCTTCTTGTTTTTCATGTCTTACCTCCTGTATGATATGATTTTATCCACACGCCGTCCCCCGTCCCAGTCTCCCGATTTCGGTTCGGGGGACGGCAATGCTTCACAAAGGGGGGTGTTTTAGCCCTTCTTCCGGGCGGCGATGGCAGCCTGCTCCTCGGGGAGGTGCTTCTCCACGGTGAACAGGGCGATCAGCACGGCGCAGACGGCATAGGCCACCGTCTCAATCCAGATATAGCTGACGCCGATGGTGGACTGGGTGGCGGCGGTCTGAGCAGCGGCGTTGGCGTCATAGCCGGAGCCGAGCAGAGCCATAAAGACGGCGTTCATAATGGGGGTAGCGGCCACCATCAGGGAGCTGTAAATGCTCATGGTCAGGCCGTCGGTACGGATGCCGCTCTTGAACTCGATGTGGTCGATGACGTCGGCCAGCATAGCCAGGATCAGGTAGCAGGCAGGAGAGGAGCCCAGGCACTTGATGGCCACGCCGATGGCCACGACGATGATGTTGGTGCCGCCCAGACCGGCGATGACGCCGCCGATGACGCCCACGATCTGGCCCACAAAGACCACCTTGGCCTTGCCGAACTTATTGGCCAGGGGAACCACAAAGACGGCGGCCACGGCCATGGGGATAGCGCCCATAATGCTCAGCAGCGTCTGGGCAACGCCCCAGTCGCCGCCCAGGGGAGTGGCGTCCACCACCCACTGACAGAAATAGCTCATAGAGCCGTTCTTGATGGCGCCGGACCACTGGAACACCATGTAGAACAGGATGATGATCCACCACCACTTCTCGCTGGTGACGGCCTTGAGCTGCTCGCCCAGAGGAGGAGCGGAGCTCTTCTGCTCCTCGCCCTCAGTCATGCTCTCCTCGGTGACGCGCTCACGGGTGAACTTGTACTGGAGATAGATGGTCAGGGCGGAGAAGATAGCGACGGCCAGCATGACCAGGAACCACATATTCTGGTCGTTGCCCATGACGTTGGACACCAGGATGGGGAAGATCATGGAGCCCACGCCCATGACGCCCAGACCGGCGATGTTGGTGAAGGAGGCCAGCGCGCCGCGGTCCTGGCTGTTCCGGGTGGAGACAGCGATCATGGTGGAGTTGGCAGTGTTGTAGATGGGGTAGGCCACCGCATAATACAGGTTGTAGGCGATGGCGATCCAGACCATCTTGGCCATCTCGCTCTCGAAGGGGACGATGAACATGAGCAGGCTGCCGATGGACAGGGTCAGAGCGGACAGCAGCACCCAGGGACGGGCCTTTCCGGCCAGGCAGTGAGTGCGCTCGATCAGCTGGCCCACGATCAGGTTGGCTGCCACGATGAGGATGGTGGAGACCACCTGGAGGATGGACAGGAAGCCGGTGTCCAGCAGGAGGACGTCGGTGAAGTACTTGTTCAGGAAGCTGGTGAAGATACCGGAGGACAGCAGGGCGCCAAAGGGGCCGACCAGGTAGCCCAGGAGCATCTCGGGCATTTTTACCCTGTCGGTCTTAATAGCGCTGCTTGTCAGAGGTGTGCTCCAGAAGCCGCCCTTTTCGTTTTTGCTCATTTTGCTTCATTTCCTTTCTGTTGTCTGGGAGCCGGGGACTCCAGAGGCCGGGTGCACTCCGGCCTCTGGAGCAGAGGCTCCGGATTTTGTTTGGAAGGGCCGCGGGGCTCTCCCAGCTTTACCTCTGATGAGGAGATAAACGATGTTATGCCTTGCAGGAGCAGGTATAGCTGCCGCTGCCCAAGGTCTTTTCGGTGCCGTCTGGGAGCACCAGCTGGCAGGTGGTCCCCACAGGGACGGTGACGGTGACGGTGAACACGCCCTTTTCCACCTTCCACTCCGAAGCGGCCACGCCGTAGGGGGTGCGGACAGAGCCCTTGGCCCAGGTCAGGCCGCCGCCCAGGAGGGGCTTCACACGGAAGGACTTGTAGCCCGCCTCTGTGGACTCGAGGCCCGCCACACGGCGATAGAGGAAGTCGCCCACGGCGCCGCTGGCGTAGTGGTTATAGGAGATCATCATGTCGGTGCCGTCGTCTCCGATGGGACACTGGCCGTTCTCGTCCAGACCGTCCCACCGCTCCCAGATGGTGGTGGCTCCCATCTTGACCTCGTACAGCCAGGAGGGGCATTTGGTGTTCATCAGCATCTTGTA
The DNA here is from genome assembly GCA_020860575.1 of Clostridiales bacterium. Lineage (GTDB taxonomy): Bacteria > Bacillota > Clostridia > Oscillospirales > Oscillospiraceae > Onthomonas. The sequence continues at coordinate 7,831 of JAJBUB010000128.1, forward strand.
GGCCACATCCGCCCGGCCGTTGTCCGCCAGGGCAAAGAGGATGTAGGGGGTGCCGGGGAAGCCGGTGCCGATGCAGTAGTCGTTCTTCTCCACCAGGGCCACCAGATTCTCGGTGGCCTTGTCCTGAGTGGCCTTGTCGGGGAACATATTCAGGTAGATGGGCAGGACGTAGGCGGTCTGGAACTCCTCCAGCAGCTTGCCGTTGCCGTCGGTGAGGACGGAGCAGTAGGCGTCCGCCGTCTTGTCGCTCAGGTCACGGTAGTAGGCGGCGTCCTCCTTCTCTCCCAGGATCTCCGCCACCTTGGCAACGATGTCGCTGGTGTTGCGGAGGGAGGCGGTGCCCGTCCACTTGACCCGGGCCTGCCACTGGCTCATCTGGGGCACATCCGGGGCGATCCAGTCGCCAAAGGCCAGCACGCCGGGCACGTTCCAGATGTACCGGTTCTTGCCGAAGCCGAAGCTGCACCAGAACTTGCTTGCCTTCACATATTTCTTCATGGAGGGGTACATCTTCCGCAGCAGCTCCACGTCGCCCCGGGCCTGGTACTCCGCCCAGGGCACCAGGATGCAGGCGTCGTCCCACCAGGCCACCGCCATATTGGGCATGGTGGCCGGGAAGCCGTAGCCCTGGACGGGGACGGTGTTGGGCAGGCCGCCGCTGGGCAGCTGTTCCGCCTTCACGTCCAGCAGCCACTTCTCCAGGAACCGGCTGATATCGAAGTTATAGCAGCCGGTGGGGGCGAACACAGCGATGTCGCCCGTCCAGCCCATCCGCTCGTCCCGCTGGGGACAGTCGGTGGGGATGTCCACGAAGTTGGACTTTGCGCCCCACTCGATGTTCTTCTGGAGGCGGTTGAGCATATCGTTGGAGCAGGAGAAGCTGCCGGTGGTCTCCACGTCGGAGTACAAGGCCAGAGCGGAGATGTCGATCTTGTCCTGCTCCACGCCCTCCACGCTGATGTACTGGAAGCCCATATAGGTCATCCGGGGGGAGTAGGTCTGCACGCCGTCCACGCAGGTATAGGTGGCGGTGGCCTTGGCGGTGCGGAGGAAGGCCACGTTCAGGGTCCCGTCCGGGTTCAGGATCTCAGCGTGCTTGATAGTGATGACCTGGCCCCTCTTGCCGTTTACGGTGAACTTGACCACACCGGCGAAGTTCTGGCCGAAGTCGTAGATCAGCTCGCCGGAGGGCAGCTTGTTGCAGGAGACAGGCTTCAGCTCCTCGTGGGCGCGGACCGGCGCGCCGTAATCCGCCATGATGTCGGGATGCACTCGCAGACTCTCCTTTGCCGCCTTGCGCCAGTTGGCCTTGCGCAGATCCACGGCGGCGTCGTAGGTCTCGCCGTCGTAGATGTCGGTCATGCGGTAATTGCCGTCCTCCGTGACCTCCCAGCTGCTGTCGGTGCCCACCACCTCCTGGCTGCCGTCGGCATAGGTGACCCGCAGCTCCAGGAGCAGGGCCTGCCGGTCGGCGGTGATCCGGTTCTTCCGGGTAAAGACGAAGGAGCCGACGGCCCAGCCGCCGCCCACATCCGCCTGGATGGTGTCGTTGCCGGTGAGCATACCGGTGACGTCATAGGTCTGGTACTGGAGATGGGTCTTGTAGGAGGTAAAGCCGGGGGCGAAATACTGGTCGCCCACCTTCTCGCCGTTGATGGTCAGCTCATAGATGCCCATGGCAGTGGCGTAGATCTTGGCAGAGGCGATCTTCCCCTTGGCCTGGAAGGTCTTGCGGAAGGTCATGGGGATAGGCGACACGCTTTTCTCTGTGAAGGAATAGCCAGGGTCGCTGATCCACTCCCCCTTCCAGGGAGTTCCCAGTCGGCCGGTCTCAAAGGTGAGGGCAGCGGCAGCCTTCTCCCCGTTGCTGGCCGTGACCGTCAGCTCCGCGGGATAGACGGTGAAGGGCTTCAGGGCGGGGCCGGCGTAGTGGACGCCGATCTGGCTGTCCGTTGTGGTCTCCCAGTCCCCCACCTTCAGGACCGCCTCCTTCAGAGCGACGTTGCTACCGTCGCTGTCCAGGGCGAAGGCGAACCGGGGCTGTGCCTCGTCGGTGACGCAGCCCTTTGTCAGGTTCTCCACGGTGAATCTGCTGATAGTTAACATAATTTCCTCCTCTTCCTGTGCGCAGTAGTCCTTTGGGGTCGAGTGCATCATCCCCCATTTGCTTGCGCACATTATACAACACATTTTACAAATCGTCCACATAAACTGCACAATCCGTTGATTTTGGCGCATAATCCGAAAATCGTTTTGGGCAAACTGTCCAAAACGAAGGGCCAAAACTTTAGCAAAATGCCAGTCCCTTTTTTCAGGGACTGGCATATGGCTGGAAATCGTCTCTTCTCCAGGCAGTTCATTCCTTATTGTTCGTTTTTTCTTCCTTCAGCGGGATGAGGATGCGCAGCTCGAACCACCCGCCAGAGGCGCTGACAGTGGCGGAGCCGCCATACTTTTCCGCCGTCCGGCAGATGCTTTTCAGACCATAGCCGTGGAGCCGGGTATCCTTTTTGGTGGTCATGGGCAGACCCTTTTTGACCGTCAGATCCTCGTCGCAGCGATTCTCCACACGGATGCGGAGAAATCCCTTCTGCACCGCCACCGACAGGTGGATCAGCCGCTGCTCCGGGTCGGAGAGCTTGCTCACGCTCTCGATGGCATTGTCCAGGGCGTTGCCAAACAGGGCGCTGAGGTCCATCACATCCATAAAATCCAGAGCCTTGCCGTCCGTCACGCAGGTCAGCTCGACCCCGTGATTCTGGCAGTAGACGCTCTTTCCCGTCAGGATGGTGTCCAGCACCTCGTTGCCCGTCTTGTTCTGGGCCTCGTAGGCTTTGATCTCCCGCTCCATCTGGTCCAGGTATTCCAGCTTCTGTCCCGTCCCCACCTCCGCCCGGAGGATGGCGATCTGGTGCTTCAGGTCGTGGTACTTCTGGTTTACCAGGTCCACCGACTCCTGGCTCATCCGGTAGTTGGCGTATTGCATATCCAGCATATTTTGCAGCGCCGTGACCTCTGTCCGGGCGTGGGCGTCGCAGAGCTGCAAATGCAGCCCGTAGAGAATGGCCACCCCTCCCAGATAGACGATGGTGCGGATGTTGAACGCCTCGGCGTAGGTGGTGCCGCTGAAAGGGGTCTCGGTGCTGGAAAAGCTGAGACTGCTGAAAATATAGATGAACAGAGCGATGAGCACCGCGATGGCGCAGGCTGTGGGGGTCACCTCCATCTCCCGGTCCACCTCCCGGTGTCCCCCTTCCAGGCAGCCCATGGCGACAACGACCACGGCGCAGATGGGCAGCATAAAGACAGCCTCCCATACCAACGACTCCAATGCCGGATACAGGTCCGCAAAATAAACGTACAGCTGCCAGCCCAGAGAACACATAAAGGCCCCCAGGATGAACGCCCGGGCGCAGTAGTAAATGCGGTTTTCCCACCAGGTCTGGTTGACCACGGCGAAGGGCAGGGCGGTCAGCGCCGCCATCCCCATCATGCCCACGTTGAACGCCATGCCGGTGAGATCGACGATGAGGGCCATATAGCCCATCTGGAGCGCCAGCTGTACGGCAAAGGCCGCCCATAACCGCCAGCTCTCCAGTCGCCGGGGCAGAAGGGTCACATACAACAGACCCGCCAGCCAGTGGGCCAGCGCCGTCCAGTAGAAGGGAATGTTTTGCTCTACCCCTGTCATTTGCCGACCTCGTTGATGTAGTTGTTCAGAGCGTCCAGAAAGGCCTTTTTCTTGGAGCGGCTGATCTGGACCTCCTCCCCGTTGATCACGGCATTGTCTCCCCGGATGGCGTCCACCCGCTCCAGGTTGACCAGATAACCCTTGTTGCACCGGAAGAACATCTTCCGGTCCACGTTGTCCTCCACGTCCTTCATGGACCCGGACGCAGCGACGTCCCCATCCAGGGTGTGATAGGTCAGCCTGTGGCCCTCTACCTCCACATAGCAGATACGGGACAGCTCCAGCTTCTGGGCGCCGTTTTTCCCGCCCACATAGAGATAGCGGCGGCTCCGGCGCTGCATCCGGGCCACGGCCCGGTCGATGCGCTGGGAGAAGGCGTAGTAGGAGAGGGGCTTGAGCACATAGTCCAGTGCGTCCACGGCGTAGCCCTTGATGGCGTACTGGGGCATATTGGTGATAAAGATGATGACCACCTCGGTGTCCAGCTTCCGGATCTCCTCCGCCGCCGTCATGCCGTCCATGAAGCCCAGCTCGATGTCCAGCAGAATGATGTCATATTCCGCCTTATAGCCCACGGCGATCTCATCCCCATCGGAGAAACAGGTGACGACCAGCTTTTCCCCGGCGGACTTCTCGTAACGGTTCAGGTAGTCTTTGAGTTGTGCGGTGTAAATGGGGTCGTCCTCTACCACAGCGATCCGTATCATGCCTCGCCTGTCCTCCTCTCCTGCTGTGGCACACAGGCGTTGCGTCCCCGTTGACCTCAGCTTTTTTCAAGCGCAGATGTATCCTATTTTCACTATTTTAATGCCTTTCGCCCCCACCGTCAAGGACAATTTATCGTCTTTTCCAAAACAGGCAGGAAAAGCCGCCAGGCGGCCTGATGGCAGCCTGACGGCTCAACTGAGCGATCTTGTTCATTCACATCTCACGGACCGCAGCCCATACCTCCCCCTCCGGCACGACGCTGGAGATGCCGCCGTACCGCTGGGTGGAGAGGCTGGCCGCGCAGCAGGCGAAGCGGGTCGCCTGCCGTAGCTCCTCTTCGGTCAGTTCCTCCGGGGCCTTGCCGGTTTTCAGGATGCGGCTGAGTACGCTGCCCCCGAAGATATCCCCCGCGCCGGTGGTGTCCACCGGACGGATACCGGAGGGGGTCTCCACCGTGCCGGAGGTGTTTCCATTGGAGAAATAGCAGCCCCTCGGTCCCAGGGTGACAAACGCCAGCTTCGCCCCACAGTCCTGGAGCAGCCGCTCCGCCCCCTTCTCCGGGGTACAGCTCCAGAGAAAGTCTGCCTCCTCGTCGCTGATCTTGACGATGTCCGCCTGGGACGCGCCCCACAGTATCTGCCGCTTCGCCTCGTCCAGGTCCTTCCACAGGGGCTTGCGGAGATTGGGGTCAAAGGAGATCAGCTTGCCCCGCTCCCGGGCATAGGCCACCGCCTTTCGGGTGGCGGTGCGCACCGGGTCGTCGGTGAGGCTCAGGGTGCCGAAGTGAAAGTCCCGGCAGTCGTCGATCAGGGAGAGATTCAGCTCTGCGTCCCGCAGCCGGGTGTCCGCTCCGGGCTTTCGGGCGAAGCTGAACGTCCGGTTCCCGGTGCTGTCCAGCGTGACGAAGGCCAGGGTGGTGAAGCAGTCCGGGTCGGACACGATGCCCGCCGTCTCGATGCCCGCCCGGGCCAGGGTATCCAGCAGCAAATCGCCAAAGGCGTCCGCTCCCACCTTGCCCAGCAGGGCCGTCTGACAGCCGTAGGCGGTGAGGGCCGCCAGCAGATTGCCCGGCGCGCCCCCGGGATGGGCCGCCAGAGTGGGGTAGCCGCCCTTGTCTGTGCTGACACAGGCAAAGTCGATGAGCAGCTCCCCGATGGCCGTCACGTCATATCTCATACCGTACCCCCCATTTGATGCAAAATCAAACCTGTTTGGCCAGCCACAGGAACTCATACCCGCCCAGGGTCAGAACGCCGGGGTTGACCACCTGCCGCTCCCCCATCAGGTCGGTATAATCTCCCGTCTCGTCCAGCCACGCCTTTTGCGGCTCCGGGCTGAAATTGTACAGGCCGTAGAGCTTCTCCCCGTTTTTGTACCGGCCCAAGGCCAGCACGGCGTCGTTGCCCACGTCCGCCGTCCAGAAGTCCGCGTCCGCGTCAAAGACGGGGGCGGACTGACGCACCGTCTCCATCTGCCGAAGCCCCCGGAACAGCCGCCCCTGGACGGTATCCGGCTCCTGCCGCAGCTCCGCCTCGTCCCACCGGAAGTCCCCCCGGTGGAGATAGCGGCTGTCCCCGGCCTTTTCCGGGTCGTCCAGATAGCCCCAGTCGTTCCGCTGGCCCACCTCGTCCCCGGCGTAGAGCACCGGGATGCCGCTCTGGGACAGCATACAGGCGTGGAGCATCAAGTCCAGCGACAGCGCCTGCTCCGTCATGGCGGCGCTCCCCGTCTCCAGCGCTGTCTCCAGCCCACAGAGGGAGGCGGTGGTGCCGCAGAGCCGGGCGTCCCCCAGCCGCTCGTCGTCGTTGTACAGCGTCCCCCGGCCGGCCCCGTAGGGCAGCTTTCCGGTAAAATAATCGTTCAAAAACCGCTTGTGAGGCACCTCACCCATGCCGAACTGGGCCAGGAAGGGGTAATCCAGCCCCCAGCCGATGTCGTCGTGACAGCGGAGGTAGTTCTGGAAGGTGTAGCCTTTGGGGAGGGCCGCCACCTGGTTCAGCTGGTGCCGCAGCAGCCGCACGTCATGGGTGGCCGCCGTGTGCCAGGTGGTACACATGGCGGTCACGTTGTAAAGCATATGGCACTCCGGCCGCTCCGGCGTGCCAAAATAGGGGGCCACCAGGGCAGGCTCCATGACCACCTCCCCCAGCAGCAGCACCCCGGGGCAGACGATCTCGGTGACGATGCGCAGCATCCGCACCAGAGTATGCACCTGGGGCAGATTCCGGCAGTTGGTGCCCAGCTGCTTCCAGATGTAGGGGACGGCATCCAGCCGTATCACGTCGATGCCCCGGTTGGTGAGAAACAGCAGGTTTTCCGTCATCTCCCGGAACACGGTGGGGTTGGCATAGTTCAAATCCCACTGATAGGGGTAGAAGGTGGTCATGACCACCTTCCCCAGCTCCTCCTGCCAGGTGAAGTTGCCCGGGGCGTCGGTGGGGAACACCTGAGGCACCGTCCGCTCGTACAGATTGGGAATGTCCCAATTATCATAGAAGAAATACCGCTCCTGATACTCCCGCTCCCCGGCTCTGGCCCGGCGGGCCCACTCGTGGTCCTCGCTGGTGTGGTTCATGACGAAGTCCAGACAGACCGAGATGCCCCGGCGACGGCAGTCCCCGGTCAGGGCCTCCAGATCGTCCATGGTTCCCAGCTCCGGCTGTACCCGCCGGAAGTCGGAGACGGCATAGCCTCCGTCGCTCCGGCCCCTGGGGCTTTCCAGCAGGGGCATCAGATGGAGGTAGTTCACCCCGCACTCCTGGAGATAGTCCAGCCTCTCCCGGACGCCGTTCAGGTCTCCGGCGAAGGGCTTGACGTAGAGCATCATCCCCAACCGCTCCCGGCTGCGGTACCAGCCGGGGTCGGACTCCCGCTGCCGGTCGGACCGCTTCAGGTCCTCCGGTCTGGCCCGGTACATCCCCTCCATGGCGGACAGCAGCCCGGTCAGGGTGTCCTCCCTGCCCGGGTAAAGGGCGCAGTAGAGCTGTCGCAGCTCGTCGTATCGGCTTGCGAGCCGGGTCTGAAACTCCTGAGTCATTGACCATTCCTCCTGTTTGGAGGCCTCACATCCCCAGCTTTTCCATGTCGGAGAGAATTTCCTCCTCCGTCTGCACATGGCCCTCGTCGGGGGCGGACGCCTCTTTTTCTTTTTGTTCCAGATAGGGCGCAAAGGATTTCAGCAGCATGCTGGCGTTGAACATGGTGATAACGGCAAAGCCGCACAGTACCCACAGGAAGGCGTAGGTGGGCAGATTTCCCCGGTCCAGATAGGTCACCGCCATGGGGGCGATGTTGGCGATGAGCATGGCGACGGTGGTGATTGGCCGCTTTACGGCGAAGTACACCGAATCCACCAGCAATTCCCTGAAGGTCACCCGAAAGGCCGCCATCACCGGGAACAGATAGCAGGCCAGGACGATGACGGCGATGCCCATCGCCATCAGGGGATACCGGAACAGGGCCATTACCCCCTCAAACTGGTTGCACCAGCTGATCTCCAGCCACAGGGCCGCCCCCAGCGCCAGCAGCGCCAAAAAGCAGAGGGTCCCCTGTTTGAAATTGCTCTTGAATCCGTGCCAGAAGGTAGTGAAGGGATTGCAGGTCTGCTCCCGCAGACAGGTCAGCAGGGTGAAATACAGAGCGGCATATCCCGCCCCCGCCGTCACCACCGGCAGGAGGGAGAGGACGAACAGCAGATTGGCGGCGATGAGGATGCCGCACCGGGTCATGAGCTGGCCGAAGACGCTGTCATTGTCCAGAAGACCGCGTAAAAATCTCATGAAAAGCTCCTCCTTTCATCAGGAAAACAGGTACCGGAGGAACCGGTCGATCTGGTCCGTATGGGGCGCGTTGGCGGAGACGCCCAGAGCGCAGTCCCCGCCGTAGTACCCATCCAGCAGAGAGCCGGAGAGGTCGATACCCACCGGCACCTCCGTCAGCGTTCCGTCCCCCTCCAGGTCGGCCTCCACCGTCAAAATGCGGTCGGAGTAGGTCTCCAGCAGGTCGGACGCCCGCTCGTCGGACAGGCTCATGAGCCGCCCGCTCTCCCCTACCGCCAGCAGATCGTCGGTATTCATCACCAGCACGTCCAGGGTCCCCCCGTCCAGGTAGGCGATCAGCATTTCATAATAGGCGCTGCCGGTGGTGGAGCCTGCGGCGGGATTGCAGAAGATCTCGTCTTCAAACAGAAGCTGCCCCACAGTCAGGTCATAGCCTGCATACGCGGCAAAGCCGTCGTACAGCTCTGACCCCTCCCCCAGGTCCTCCGTCACATTGGCAAAGCAGGCAAAGAACCAGGTCTCCGAGGGGGTGGTAACGGCGTGGTACGTCATTGTGCCCGCAAAGCCCACCACCGCCACGACGGCGATGATCCACAACTTGTAGTACATCCAAAGGTAGCCGGGGCGCTCCCTCGGCGGGAGGGCCAAGAGCTTGCTCCACTCCGCCCTCGCCCTTTCCATCAGGCCGCTCATTTCGCTACCCTCTCCAGATGAATCTGGACGCTGGGGCAGTCGCCGTACAGCCGGGGCAGGACGAAGCCGCCGTACATCAGCCCGCCGCCGGAATACACCCGGCCCTCCTCCTGTCCGGACAGCTCGCCGCAGGCGTCTCCCGTGCCGAAGACCGCAAACTCCCTCACCCGGTACAGGGCGTTCTCCTCCAGTCCCCGGAGCCGGAGACAGATGAGCGGGGAGGTGGCCCGGACGTGAGTGACCACAACGCTGACCAGGGCCTCCCCCCGGTCCGCCGTGACGGTCTGCCAGGCGGTATAATCGGAGTTCGTGGCGGGGTCGGACAGACGGTAGTAGTCCCCCTGCCGGATCAGGTCACCGTAGCGGTGGAACCGCTCGATCTGGCGGCGCACCGCCGCCTTTTCCTCCTCCGTCAGCAGGTTCAGGTCCAGCTCATAGCCGAAGGTGCCGCTCATGGCCACCACCGCCCGGGTGTCCAGAGGCACCGTCCGCCCGGTCTGGTGGTTGGGACAGGCGGAAACATGGGCACCCATGGCGGACACAGGGTAGCCGAAGGAGGTGCCGTATTGGATGGTCAGCCGCTCCACGGCGTCGGTGTCGTCGCTGCACCAGATCTGGGGACAATAGGCCAGCATCCCGGCGTCGAACCGTCCGCCGCCCCCGGCGCAGCCCTCCAGCAGCACCTCCGGGAACCGGGCGATGAGCCGCTCCAGCAGGTCGTACACCCCCAGCACATACCGGTGGGCCGCCTCTCCCTGGCGCTCCGGGGGAAGCGCCTGGCTGTACACGTCGGTCAGGCTCCGGTTCATGTCCCACTTGATGTAGTCGATGGGGTAGGTCTCCAGCAGGGCGGACAGCCGCTCATAGAGGTAGTTTACCACCTCCGACCGTCCCATGTCCAGCACCAGCTGATTCCGGCCCATGGTGGGTTGGCGTCCGGGCAGGGTCAGCGCCCAGTCCGGGTGGGCCCGGTACAGGTCGGAGTCCTCATTCACCATCTCCGGCTCCACCCACAGGCCGAATTTCATCCCCAGGCCGTTCACCTCTGCAATCAGACGGCTCAGGCCGCCGGGGAGCTTCCTCTCGTTGACGAACCAATCCCCCAGGCCCCGGTTCTCGTCGTCCCGGGCGCCGAACCACCCGTCGTCCAGTACCAGCAGCTCCACCCCCAGGGCGCTGGCCTGACGGGCGATGGAGATGATTTTGTCCGTGTCGAAGTCAAAATAGGTGGCCTCCCAGTTGTTGATCAGCACCGGGCGGCGGCGGTTCGACCAGGGACTGCGGCAGAGGTTGTTCCGGATGAAGCGGTGAGAGCTCCGGGAGAGCTGCCCCAGTCCCTGATGGGTGAAGGTGAGCAGCACCTCCGGGGTCTGGAACCGTTCCCCGGGGGCCAGCGTCCAGCGGAACATCTCGTCGTGGATGCCCATGACCACCCGGGTGCCGCCGGACTGGTCCCGCTCGATGTCCGTCCGATGGCTGCCGGAGTAGACCAGCATCAGGCCAAGGCAGTCCCCACAGTCCTCGGTGGTCTCCCGCCCTGCCAGAATGACGAAGGGGTTGTGCTGGTGGCTGGAGGCCCCCCGGCGGGAGGAGATGGTCTGGATGCCCCCGGTGATGGGGGTACGCACCGTCTGCCGCTCCATATTGTGCCGCCCCTGAAAGTGGAGCAGGTCCCAGTCCCCGAAGGGGATGTCCAGGCAGAGAGAGGCCGCCCGCTCCAGGGTCAGCGTTCCCGTTCCCCCATTGCGCAGCTGTGCGGTGCGGGTGATGACGTCCCGCTCCTCAAACACGCCGTAATATAGCCGCACCTCCAGCCCTGTCACCGGGTCGGCCAGGGTGACGACCAGCGTCTCCGCCTCCCCCTCCCCGGCAAAGGCGGAGGGCATCCCCTCCACGGCGTACTTGCCCGGTAAAATCTCATGGGAGACATACCGAAGCTCCGCCCCGCAGGCCCCCTCCGGCCCGGAGACAGACAGGGAGCTGACCCGGAAATCCCCGGCATTGCAGCCGGTGTACTCCTGGGGCATGGTGTCCAGGCTGAGCTGGGGCGTGTAGCGGCTGGGATAGGGATTGGGGGAAAAGCCAAAATCCACCGGTCGGTACAGATGCCCCATACTGCCGGACACCCGGCGGCCGTAGTACAGATGGCGCAGATAGCCCAGGGGGTCGATCTGCATCTGATAGGTGGTGTTTTGGGTGTTCAGGGCAAAGATGCCCTCGTCTCTCTGAAAGGAAATACTCATGCGGACTCCTCCGTAGCAGGTTTAATGTTCATCCAGCGGGAGCAGCTCCCCCTCCGGACATTCCAGATGGACCCGTTCCTCCTCCGGCTGGCGGCGGTAGGCGCCGGGGCTGCAATGGTAGTGTTTCGTAAAGCTGTGGGTAAACGCCTGAATGCTGTTATATCCCACCATCCCGGCGATGGTCTCCACCGAGAGGGCCGTCTCCGTCAGCAGCTTCGCCCCCTCCCGCATCCGCAGCAGGATCATGTAATCCTTGGGAGAGACGCCCATCTTCTGCGTAAACAGCTTGGTGAAATAGCTGCGGTCGATGCCGATGGAGGCGGCCACCTCCCCTACCTTCATGGAGGCGTAGTTGTGCCGGATATAGTTCAGCCCGTGCTGAACGTAGTCGTTGGGGTCATATTCCAGGTGCAGGCTCCGTTCCTCTCTGCTGCCGGAGTGGATGGCCAGACCCAGGAACTGGTACAGCACCCCCAGACGCCACAGATCGTGGGTCAGATTCAGCTCCGTCTTGTCCAGCAGATCGGACACCAGAGAGCAGAAGTCCGCCGGGTCGGTGTTGCAGTCCCGGATGTTCACTCCTCCGGGAAATCCCGCCTGCTCCAGATAATAGGGGGCCTTCTCCCCTGCGAAGGTGATCCAGCAGTAGGCCCAGGGATTGTCCCGGTCAGCCCAGTACCGGGTCATCTCCCCGGGCTTGGCCACGAAGATCTGCCCCTCGTGAACGGCCCGGGTCGCCCCGTTCACCTCCAGGAAGCCCTCTCCGGACATGACCACATGAAAGTGGTACCCCGGTCGGCTGACGGGGCCGAAGGAATAGCCGGGGCGGCATTTCTCAATGCCGCAGCTCATCAGGTAGAGGGACTCGGTCTGCCGGTTGCGGTAGGTCAGCTCGAACAGCCGGTACTGGCCCGCCTTGAAGAAAAACTGCATTTTTGCCATAAGCCAACCTCCCATGTGCGCTGATGCGGCCCCAGCCGGGCGGGCAGCGGCTCCCCCCCCGGTGGGAAAACGGGCAAAAGCGGTCCCACGGACCGCCGGACGCTCCCGGCCCCGCCCCCGGCGGGCGGCCGCCGGAGGCAGGAAAAGGAGGAAAAGATTTGTGCTGTTATTTTACAGCTTGCTGCCCGAGGTTGCAATGCCCTCGATAAACTGTTTCTGGAAAATCAGATATAGCACGATCATGGGGATGCAGGCCATCAGGGCGGCGGCCATCAGCTCCGGGTAGTTGGAGCTGTACTGCCCCTGCATCTTCGCCAGGGCGGCGGAAAGGGTGGTGCTCTCCACCTGGGGGCAGACGATCATGGGCCACATCAGGTCCTTGTAGGCGAACACCGCCGTAAAGATACCCAGACTCACCATGGCGGACCGGGTCAGGGGGGCCATGATCCACAGGAACCGCTGGGGGATGTTGCAGCCGTCGATGGCGGCGGCCTCCTCCAGATCCTTGGGCAGACCCTGATACCCTTGCTTGAGCAGGAAGGTGCCGAAGGCGGTCACCACGCCGGGGAACACCAGACCGGCAATGCTGTTGGTCCAGCCCAGGCTGGTCACCATGACGTACTGGGGGATGATGAAGATCTGGCTGGGCACCATCATCTGAATGAGGATGAGGGAGAACAGGAAATTCTTCCCGGGAAAGTGGAGGCGGCCAAAGGCGTAGCCCGCCAGAGTGGCGGTGAGCACGGCGCAGACCACCCGCCAGAAGATCATCAGGATGGTGTTTTTATAGAGGTACAGGAAGTTGTAGTTCTTCCAGACGGAGATGAAGTTGTCAAAGCTCCAGCTGGAGGGGAGGATGACGAAGGGGTTGACCGAGGTGGCCTCGGTCAGCGTCTTGAACGCGGTGAGCAGCATCCACAAAAAGGGGACCAGCATGGTGATGGAGCAGATGATGAGGATGATGTGGATCAGCCCCTGGGTGGCGCGCTGCCTTGCCTGATAGCTTTTCATACTGCGCCTCCTTAACCGTAGAAGACCCACTTCTTCTCGCTCTTCTGCAAGAGGAAGGTGAGGGCCATAATGATGACCAGCATACACACCACGATGGTGGCGCCGTAGCCCCGGTCGCCGTTGGTAAAGGTGTACTTATAGAAGATGTAGACCACGGACTGCACCGAGGACAGGGCCTGGTTGGTGTTGTCCATCACCATGTAGATCAGGTCGAAGATCTGCAGCGCCCCGATGATGCGGGTCTGGAGGATAAAGAAGGTGGTGGGGCTGAGCAGGGGGACGGTGATGGAGAAGAACTGCCGGATGCCGGAGGCCCCGTCGATCTCCGCCGCCTCGTAGTAGTCGTGGGGAATCTCCTGCAATCCGGAGAGGAACAGGATCATGTTATAGCCCACGATGGACCAGACGCCGATGATGCCGATGGAGATCCACGCCGTGCTGGGGTCGGAGATCCAGGCCACGTCCAGGCCGAACAGGTTGTTGAGCAGGCCGAACTGCTGGTTGTACAGGAACTTCCACACCATGGCCACCGCCGCAGGGGCCGCCACCATGGGCAGGAAGAAGATAGTGCGGTAGCCGCCCCGGAAGGCGATCTTCCGGTTGAGCAGCACCGCCAGCACCAGACCGATGCCGATGCCGAAGGGCACCTCGATGATGGCGTATTTCAGGGTGTTGAGCAGACTGCCCCAGAACTCCGAGCTGGTCAGCACGCTCTGGTAGTTGGTCAGGCCGATGAAGGTGTTCCCTCTGCCGAAATCGCCTGTCTTGCAGAAGGACTGGTAGATGGTGTAGAGGATGGGATAGAAGTTCAGGACGATCAGGCCGATCATGGTGGGGGCCACGAAGATCAGCCCCCACATGGCCTCGTTTTTCTCCGCCCTGGACATCTTCTTCTTGATTTTCCGGGTCATGATTTCTCCTTTCTGTCTGCACTCCGGCCGGGACATCTCTCCGCCCCGGCCGGAGGTGCTGTCAAATCACTCCGTCGCCAGCGTCTCGTTCATGCTGGCAGCGCAGTCGTCCAGGACGCTGCTCATGAGAGAGGTGTCCAGCCAGGCGTCCACCAGCTTTTCCCGGTAATAGTTCTGCCAGGTGGTGGTGTAGCGGCTGTGGGGATAGGAGATCAGGGTGGCGGTGTCGTTCATGACCTGCACCGCGGAGGCGTCGATGCCCTTGGCGGAGATGACGTCGGCATAGGCGCTGTCCGCACCCACATAGCCGGCGAGGGTCACGCCCAGCTCGGCCTGCTTGACCTGCATCTCATAGCTGGACAGCCACAGCACCAGGGCGGCGGCCTCGTTGGGGTGGGCGGTGGAGGCGGAGGCGGACCAGGCCAGGGAGTTGTAGATGGTCACCCGCTCGCCGTCGTCGCACTGGCCGTTGCCGTTGGCGTCGTAGTAGGGCAGGACGGCGGTGGCGTAGTTCTCGGAGCCGTCATAGTCGGTGAAGCCGGCCAGGGTGTAGTTGCCCTGGCAAATCATAGCTACCAGGTCGTTGGTGAAGAGGCCGCTGGTGCCGTTCTCGGACACCAGGGACTGGGGCGCGAAGGCGTCGTCCACCAGCTTGCCCACGAACTCCATGGCCGCCTTGGTGGCGTCGGAGTCCAGGGTGGAGGCGGTACCGTCCTCAGAGATAACGCTGCCGCCCATGGCGTAGACGATGTTCCACCAGCCGTCCTGGTCGTTGGTGGTGTTCATGGCTGCGCCGTAGACAGAGCCGCCGCTGGCCTCGGTGATGCCGGAGGCCACCTCATAGAAGGTGTCCCAGGTCCAGGTCTCGTCCGGGTAGTCGAAGCCGTACTCGTCAAAGATGGCCTTGTTGTAGAGGATGACGTTGATATCGTGGTCCTTGGGAATGCCGTAGTACGCGCCCTCATAGGTGAAGGTCTCCACAGCGCCCTCGTAGTAGTTGGACATATCGATGTCCTCGTCCGCCTCGATGTAGGGGGTCAGATCCAGCAGGATGCCGCCGGACATGTACTTCTCCGCCTCCTGGACGTGCATCCAGAACACGTCGGCCATGTCGCCTCCGGAGGCCCCGGCCTCCAGCAGCGTCCAGTAGTTGTCCCAGGTCACCACGTTGACCTTGACTGCGATACCGGTCTCCTCGGTGAACAGGTCGCAGATCTCCTGGATACCGTCCTGCTGGTCAGAGTCCCACACCCAGACCTCCAGCTCTGCGGACGTGTCCAGCTCTGCATCCGGGTCGGCGGCGTCTCCGTCGGAGCCTCCGGCGCTCCCGCAGGCCGTCAGCGCAAACGCCATGACGACGGCCAGCAGAAGCGCCAGGCACTGTTTGATGCGCTTCATAATGGTTTGTTCCTCCTTCAAAAGTGTTTTTCCATGAGCCTAAGTTGCCTCAAGGAGATTACCATAAGTATAGACACGCCAAAAATATTTGACAATGTTCTGACGTGGGATGGACTTGTCCGTTTGTGGAATTGGGTGTCAAACTTTTCCCGCCGTGCCAGGACATTTTCCTTCTTTTTCCGAAGAAAAATGGTGAAATGCGTCAAAAAGAGGGGCAAATGCCCCCTCTCTGTCTTCACATTCCCTCCCCGCCCTCTCTCACAAAACGCACAAGCACACCGTCCCTGTCCGAATTTTCCCAAAGAGCGATTGCTTTGCCCCCTTTGGGTGGTATAATAGCACAATAAAGGAAAGTCCTCCCGTCCCGGCCAACGGGGCGGGAGGCGCGCAAAGGAGACAACGCCATGAAGATTGCAGTAGTCACCGGAGCCTCCAGCGGCCTGGGGGCGGAGTTCGTCCGGCAGCTGGCCGACCAGGAGGAGCTGGAGGAGATCTGGCTCATCGCCCGGCGGGAGGACCGGCTGAACGCGCTGTGTACGGAGACGGCGTCCGCCGCCCGTCTGCGGCCCCTGCCCCTGGACCTGACCCGGGAGGCCGACCTGGACGCCTACGCCAAGCGGCTCCGGGCGGAGCAGCCGGAGATTCGCTGGCTGGTCAACGCCGCAGGCTTCGGCAAGATGGGGACCTGCGAGGAGATCGGCCGGGCGGCTCTGGACCAGATGGTGCTGCTCAACTGCAAGGCGGCCATGGACATGACCCAGCTCTCCATGCCCTACCTCACCCGGGGGAGCCGTGTGCTGGAGATCTGCTCCACCGCGGCCTTTATGCCTCTGGGCGGGCTGGGGGTCTACGCCGCCAGCAAGTCCTTTCTCCTGAGCTACAGCCGCTCCCTCCACTTCGAGGTGCGCAGCCGGGGCATCGTGGTGACGGCAGTCTGCCCCTACTGGGTCAGGGATACGGAGTTCATCCCCGTGGCCCGGGAGACGGAAAACCCCGCCGCCGTGAAGCACTTCCCCTTCGCCTCCAGAGCCAGGAACGTGGTCTCCCGGTCGCTGACCGACGCGAGGCTGGGGCTTTCCGTCTCCACCCCCGGCCCGGTCTGCACCCTTCACCGCCTGGTGTGCAAGTTCATTCCCCGGGACCTGCTGATGCTGGCCTGGGCGGGGATCCGGAGGGTGTGAGGGGGCCAAAGGGCTTGCGTAGGCCCCTTGCCTCCCTCCTTGAGGGAGCCAGGGAACTATACCAGGTCCTTGCCACCCACCCCCATCTGTGGCATAATAGGCAGAGAAAACGACGACAGGGAGGGAAACGAGTGGATACCACAGAGCAACTTGGCCCCTATTCCCTCCGCCAGCGGGAGGACCTGCCCCGGGTGAGCCGGGACTCTCTGCTGCTGGGGGACTTTGCCACCTTGCGCCGGGGAGACCGGGTCTGCGACCTGGGCTGCGGCGTGGGGGTGCTGGCCCTGTGTC
>JAJBUB010000007.1 GCA_020860575.1 Clostridiales bacterium
GTCCTATTGCATCCTCGTCTCCTCCGCCCAGGGGCAGGAGACCCGGCAGCGGCTCAAGGCCCTCTGCGCCACCAACGACGGTTTTCAGATCGCTGAGGAGGACCTGAAGCTCCGTGGTCCCGGTGACTTCTTCGGCTCCCGACAGCACGGTCTGCCTCCCCTTCGGGTGGCCGACCTGGCCAGCGACGTGCAGATTCTCTATGAGGCCAGGGACGCCGCCCAGGCCCTGTTGCAGCAGGACCCGGAGCTGTCCCGCCCGGAGCATCAGGGCATCCGCCAGCGGACAGAGGAGCTGTTCGAGGCCAGCCGGGACACCTTCAACTGAGACAATCGAACGATTCAATATGATATAAAAGGAGACGCACTTATGGGTAAATATATGCAGCGCTGCCAGCAGCTTCGGGCAGATACCACTCGGCATTACGGCTGCTCTCAGGCCGTCTTTCTCCCCGTGGCCGAGGCCATGGGGGTGGACACCGAGACCGCCTTTCGGCTCAGCAGCCATTTCCGGGCCGGGATGCTCCAGGGGGAGGTCTGCGGGGCAGTCACCGGGGCGCTGATGGCTCTGGGTCTGGCCGGGGCGGACAGCAAGGCCGCCACAGAGCTGTTAAACCGGGTCAGGGCCAATCACCAGGGAGACCTGGACTGCAAAATCCTGTTGGCCCGCTGGGCAGCCCAGGGCGGCGGCAACCGAAAGCCCCACTGCGACGGAATGTGCTACGAGTGCATGGCCATCGTGGAGGAGCTGCTGGGAGAGGCGGAATAAGGCGCAAGAAAGACGGGACAAACTGCCAAAGATGGAAGTTTGTCCCGTCTTTTGTTCTCTTATTCCCCCTGGACCCTGGCTCCGTACACCGACCAGAAATAGTTGGTGCGGTAGTCGGACAGAACGTCGGCGCTGACGTAGACGTTGGCTTCTGTGCCGTCCAGCAGCTGTTGTCCTACCCGGCAGGCGGAGGGGTTGTCGTTTTTTACCACGATGCGCTCCAGAGCGATGCAGCCGTCAAAGGCCAGGTCGCCGATGGAGGTGATGTTCTCCTGAATAGTCAGTTCCACCATCCCTGTCTCCCCGGCAAAGGCGGAGGCGGCGATGGCCGTCACCGGCAGCCCCTCCCATTGGGTGGGGACGGACAGGCTGGCGCGGCTCCGTCCCGCCTCCGAGAGGCCTGTCACCGTGACCGTCTCCCCGTCCGTCTCGTAGAGGAAGCAGTCCGCATCGCTGTCGTCCCCCTCTGTCAGAGCGGCAGACGCCGCCTGGGGCTGTTCGGGGAGGTCGATGTCCGTGGGGCTGCTGTCCCCCAGCATGGCCTTGATGTCCCGGATGAGCTGACGGGTGTACACCGTCTTACCGCTGGCGTTCAGGTGGAAGTTGGTGTCGTAGAACCACTCCGCCTCCAGGATGCAGTCGTTGGGGTCGCCCGCCAACGGGATGTTCAGCCGGCTTTGCAGCGTCTCCGTCCAACCGTCCACATCCGCCCCCTCCTCCACGGCAAGGGCGTTCATGGGGCAGAAATGGTACCACACCGTTGCCCCCCGCTCTGCGGCTGCGGCGGCGTAGTCGTTCACCGCCTCCACAAATTCCTCCGTGGGGGTGTCGTCGTCAAAGCAGATGGGGGTATTCTCGTCGTACAGGCCGGACATGACGTTCTGGGTGCACAGGTCGGAGACCACGTCCCCGTACTCGTTGAAGGAGGCGTGGGTGTACACCCCCTCCGGCTCCGGGCCGGTCCCTGTGACCGTCCAGGCCAGCTTTTGGGCGGCGAAGGCGGGAAACGTCCCCGCCAGCTGTCCCCAGCGGTCGGCGTCCAGCCGGGCCAGCAGGTCAAAGGCCCCGTCCAGCCCTTGCCACAGAATGGCGGCGTCAAAGTAGTCAGAGAGGGTCTGCTCCTGCTGCTCCGGGATGAGGATGACGATGTCTCCTTCCCGCAGGCTCTCCTGGGACAGGTCCAGCATGACGGTGGTGCCCAGGGCAGCGTACATGCCGAAGTTGACCACGGTGTAGCCCGGAAGCTGTTCCTCCATCAAAGCGCTGTCCACCCCGAAGGCCACGGCGCTGCCCCCCACCAGGATGATGCGGGGCTGCTCCGTCTCCTCCTCCAAAAGGGCGCACTTGTCCTTCAGCTCTCCCAGAAAGGTCTCCTCATAGCAGCAGGGCAGGCCGAAGCCCCAGGCCAGCAGGGAGAGGGGGGCCAGGAGCAGCAGTATGATCGTGACCGCCACGATATTTCTCACGTTTTTTCTCTGTCTCATGGTCAAAACTGAAAGTAGATAAAGGCGTTTTCGCCGTTGGCGGCCAGCAGCGCCAGCCATGCCACGGCGACGGTACTCACCAGGAAGAATATCCCCTGGGCAGCGGAGACGGCCCCCTCTGTGTCATTCGTCCCTCGGCTCCAGTCCGCCCGCTCCAGCAGGAGCAGGCAGAGGACGGACAGCGCCGCCCGGAGAGCGGTATCCGCCGTCAGCTCCATCAGGGAGATGGCGCTCTGCCACCCGGCGCTGTTCCAGCCGGAGGTCAGGCCCCGGAGCAGCAGCCCCACCTCCTCCATGGATCCGGCCCGGAAAAAGAGCCAGGCAAAGGTCACCAGCAGGAAGGTGCGACCCTGCCGGAGCAGGCCGGTAAGCCGATTTTCCGGAAGGGTGGGCGCTCCCGCCCGCTGCCACAGCAGCCCCGCCACCTGGCACAGACCCAGAAAGCCGCCCCAGACCACAAAGGTCCAGTCCGCCCCGTGCCACAGGCCGCTGACCAGAAAGACGATCAGGATGTTGACGCCCTGACGGACCAGGCCCTTCCGGCTGCCCCCCAGAGGCTTATAGAGGTAGTCGGTGAACCAGCTGGTCAGGCTGATGTGCCACCGCCGCCAGAACTCCCGGACAGATTTGGCGGCATAGGGACGGCGGAAGTTGTCCATCAGCCGGATGCCCAGCATCCGGGCCGCCCCCTGGGCGATGTCGGAGTAGCCGGAGAAGTCGCAGTAAATCTGCACCGCAAAGGCCACGGTGGCCAGAGCGATGGCCGGGCCGGAGGCCTCCCCGGGGACGGCATACACGCTGTCCACCAGGGCGGACAGCCCGTCCGCCACCACCAGCTTTTTGAAGTATCCCCGGCACAGCAGGCAGAGGCCCCAGTACAGATCGGAGGCCCGGAAGGTGTGCCGCGCCTTGAGCTGGGGGAGCAGATGGTCGGGCCGCTCGATGGGCCCCGCCACCAGCTGTGGGAAAAAGGAGACGAAGAGGGCATAGTAGCCCAGGTCCGGCTCCGTTTTGATCTCCCCCCGGTACACGTCCAGCACGTAGGACAGGGTTTGGAAGGTGTAGAAGGAGATGCCCACCGGCAGCACCAGGTCCACCGTCACGTCAAACCCATCGCCCCCCAGCAGCCGGGCAACGCTCCCCGCTGTGTCCGTCAGGAACCCGGCGTATTTGAACACCCCCAGACACCCCAGGCAGCACACCAGGGCCAGCGCCAGCCACAGCTTCCGTCCCCCGGCGCTGTTCGAGCGCTCGATGCCCCGGGCGGCCAGCCAGGAGACGAGGGTCGTTCCCAGGAGCAGAAAGCCCGTCCATGGGTTCCACCAGAGATAAAACAGGTAGCTGGCCGCCAGCAGCAGCCACCGCCGGAAACGGTGGGGCAGCAGCCAGTAGAGGGCAAGCACCACGGGGAAGAACACCAGAAATTCCAGCGAATTAAAGTTCATCCCGGCCTCCCCCTCCCGTCAGCGGCAGCAGGCTCAATGCGGCGAGGGCCAGCAGGGGGAGCAGCAGCTCCTCCAGCGTCCCCCCCAGCACCAACCCGGTCAGCAAGATCGCCACGCCGCAGAGGGCGGTGAGCAGCGCCCACAGCCATTGGGGGCGGACTCGAAGGCCGCCGAGGACAGCGCACACCACGCCTCCCGCCAGCAGGGCCAGCAGCGTCGGCTGGGACAGTAACAGGCTCACTCCGCTCCCTCCTTTGCCAGCTGCTCCTTCAGCTCCGAGATGATCTGCTCCGTGCGAATGGCCACTCCCTCGGTGGAGAGGTGGTTGTCCGTCCCGTAGAGGTATCGCCCCGGCCAGAGGGATTCCTCAATGTCGGAGAGCACCGGGACGATCAGGTTCTCCCGGAACCAGGCATCCAGCTCTGCCCGGGCCTCCTCCGTGCTGTCCTCCGAGATGGCCAGGCTGTTCCGGGGGGCGTAGGTGAAATACACCCGGACGCCCTTGTCCAAAAAACGCCGATACATCTCGTTTAAGGGCTGGATGAACTGGGCCACGGGGAAGGACCTCACGGTGTAGTCCACCGCCAGGCCGTAGACCGGCTCGTCGGAGTCGGCGTTGGGGCGGTAGAGGATATAATCCCCGTACGCGTTGTAGCTGGGCTCGTCCACCGGGTTGCCGTCCTCGTCATAGTCCGAGGCAGAGCGGGCATAGCTCCCCGCCTCCCTCCCCTCCCGCCCGGCGAGGTAGGAGGAGAGGGCGCTGCACGTCCC
>JAJBUB010000086.1 GCA_020860575.1 Clostridiales bacterium
GTGCTGGGCTGCGCCCAGACCGGCACGGGCAAGACCTGCGCCTTTGCCGTACCCATCCTCATCCGGTTAGACCGGGAGCATCTAAAAAATCACCCCATCCGCGCCCTGGTGCTCACCCCCACAAGAGAGCTGGCCATTCAGAATCAGGACTGCTTCGTGGCCTACGGCGCCCACCTCCCCCTCCGCAGCACCGTCATCTTTGGCGGCGTGGGCCAGGGGCCTCAGGTGGAGGCGTTGGAAAAGGGTACCGACATCCTGGTGGCCACCCCCGGCCGTCTGGCCGACCTCTATCAGCAGGGGTATATCGACCTCTCCGCCCTGGAGATCTTCGTTCTGGATGAGGCCGACCGGATGCTGGACATGGGCTTTATCCATGACGTAAAGAAGATTTTGAAGTGGCTGCCGGAGAAGAAGCAGACCCTGTTTTTCTCCGCCACCATGCCGAAAGAGGTGCGCAGTCTGGTGGACGGGCTGCTCCACGACCCGGTGCGCATCGCCGTGGACCCGGTCAACTCCACAGTGGACGCCATCGACCAGAGCCTCTACCGCACCGACAAGAGCAAGAAGATCAAGCTGCTGACCTGGCTGCTGGAGCAGCGGGACTATCCCTCCGTCCTGGTCTTTACCCGGACGAAGCACGGGGCCAACCGGGTGGCCAGAGATCTGGAGCGGGCGGGCATCTCTGCCGCCGCCATCCACGGAAACAAGTCCCAGACCGCCCGTCAGGCCGCCCTGGCGGACTTCAAGGCGGGCAAGCTCCGGGTCCTGGTGGCCACCGACATCGCCGCCCGGGGCCTGGACATCGAGGCCCTGTCCTGCGTGGTGAACTACAACCTCCCCGACGTGCCGGAGACCTACGTCCACCGCATCGGCCGGACGGGCCGGGCGGGGCTGGACGGCGTAGCGATCTCCTTCTGCGACGCCAGTGAGCTGGAGGAGCTGGCCGCCATCGAAAAGCAGCTGAAACGGCCCATCCCGGAGGTCGGCCAGCACCCCTATCCAATGGAGGAGATGGAAGCGCCTGTGACAGATAAAAAGGGCCGGAGAATCAACCCGGAGGACGCCGAGGCCAGAGAGGCCGCAAGGGAGCAGAGCAAAAAGCGCCGGGAGAGCCGGGAAAAGGCAGCTCCCGCCCCCGCTCAGTCCCCTCAGCCCAAGGCAGAGAAAGGCGGAACGGGCAAGCCCGCCGCCGGAAAATCCCGGAGCCAGGAGACTGCTCCCGCCCCGGCAAAGGCGGCTCAAAATCAGAAAAAATCTGCTCTGTCGAAGGAGCCGGTGCTCCGCCCCGAGGAGGACGTGGGGGATTACTCTGACCTCATCCGCCATCGGGCCACCTCCCGTCCCGCCGCCCGGAAGCCCTATTCCGCCGCCGCCCTGGACGAGCTGCTGGCGCTCCCCGACTTTGCCGATGAGCTGGGCTATGACCGGCTGGAGCAGACCCAGCGGAAAGGCCCCCTGGCCGGAGGACGGGTGATGGACGCCACCGCCCGGATGTTTCTGAAGGGCAAAACGGAGGAGGAGCCGCCCGCCCGGCAGGAGCCTCGCCGCTCCCACCGCCGGGGGCAGGATGCCTCTGCTGCCCGGAAAGTCCCTCAGACGCAGACCTCCCGGCAGGAGCAGCAGCCCAAACAGGCTAAGCCGTCGAAGCAGCGGCCCCAGGAGAGCCGGAAGGACGACGGGCAGCAGGCGGCACAGCCCTCCCGCCGCCAGCGGCGCTCCAGCGGCAAGGGTCAGAGTGCCCAGGCCCCTCAGCCCCGGGCCGCCGCCGTTCTGGAGCAGTCCAAGCCCCGGAACAGCCGCCCCAACTCTCCCGGCGGCAAGGGCAAGCGCCGGACGGACGCCCCGGCGGAGAAGGCCCCCGCCACTGAGAGCAAGAGCCTGGTCCGTCCCTACTATCTCACCGACACCAGAGGAAAGCGGGGATGAGCGCCGCCGTCTACTACCTGGTCGCCGCCCTGCTGGTAGCGGTTGACCAGGCGACCAAGTACCTGACCCGGGCATATCTCGCCGGGCAGGGCACCCTGGAGGTCATCCCCGGGGTGCTGGGCCTGACCTATGTGGAGAACACCGGCATGGCCTTCTCCGCATTCAGCGGCTTTACCCCGGTGCTGGCGGCGCTGAGCCTGGCGGTGTCCGTCCTCCTGGCAGTGGCTATCTGGAAAAAATGGCTGCCCCAGCCCTTCTGCCAGTGGATGCTGACCCTGATCCTGGCGGGAGCAGTGGGCAACCTCATCGACCGGGTCTTCTTCGGCTACGTCACCGATATGATCGAAGTGCTGTTCGTCCAGTTCGCCGTATTCAACGTGGCGGACTGCTGCGTGGTGGTGGGGGCCATCCTGCTGGCCGCCTATATCGTTCTGTTCTGGCGGGATGAGGAAAAGCCCTCCGCCGGGAAAGAGGCGGAAAAGTGACCCCCCTGCTGCTGACGGCGGAGCGCACCGGCCAGCGGGCGGACCAGTTCCTGGCCGAGACGGTGGAGGGGCTCACCCGCTCCGCCGCCCAACGGCTGCTGGAGCAGGGAGCCGTGACCGCAGGCGGCAGACCCCTGAAAAAGAACGACCGGCTGGAGGCCGGTACGGTCCTCCGGGTAGAGCTGCCCGAACCGGAGCCACTGGACGTGCTGCCCCAGGACATTCCCCTGGACGTGATCTATGAGGACAGAGACGTGATCGTGGTGAACAAGCCGGTGGGGATGGTGGTGCATCCCGCGCCGGGGCACCCGGACGGCACCCTGGTCAACGCTCTGCTGTACCACTGTGGGGACTCCCTCTCCGGCATCAACGGCCAGCTCCGCCCCGGCATCGTCCACCGCATCGACCGGGACACCAGTGGCCTTATCATCGCCGCCAAAAACGACGCCGCCCATCTGGCCCTCTCTGAGCAGCTCCAGGACCACTCCCTGGCCCGGACCTACGAGGCTGTGGCCGTGGGCAGCTTCCGGGAGGACGCCGGGACGGTGGACGCCCCCATCGCCCGCCACCGGACGGACCGGAAGCGGATGGCGGTGGACCCCTCAGGCCGTCCGGCCGTGACCCACTGGCAGGTACTGGGCCGGGGCAAGGGCTGCACCTACCTCCGCTGTCGGCTGGAGACGGGACGCACCCATCAGATCCGGGTCCACCTGGCCTCGGTCGGACACCCTCTGCTGGGGGATACGGTCTACGGGGCGAAAAAGCCGGTCCCCGGCCTGGCGGGACAGTGCCTTCACGCCCGCGCCCTGACCTTCCGGCACCCCGCCACCGGGGAGACGGTGCATCTCACCTGTCCCCTGCCGGACTGGTTCCTCGCCCAGCTCCGCCGTCTGGAGCTGGAGCCTGCCCCGCCGCCGGAGGAGTAAAACATTCCCCTGTTGGCGCCATATATCGCAGAAAATAGTATCTCCCCCGGCAGAGCATTTCACCGTATCGTGATCGCTCTGCCGGGGGATTTTCTTTTGTGTGCAGACGTCCCCTATTGCGTCACCAGGGTATACGCCTCATCCGACGATATCACGTCCTCCAGCCCTTGGGTGACATAGAGGTTGCCCTCCGTGTCGATAAAAATGGCCTGGAACTCGTCGCTGTGCTGCCGCCAGTAGTCGGCTCCGTCCTCCAGGCCCATGATGAACAGGGCGGTGGAGAGGGCGTCCCCCAGGGTGCCGTCAGAGGTCACGACGGTGACGGAGCACAGGCCGCTCTCCGCCGGGTAGCCGGTGGAGGGGTCGATGATGTGGTGATAGGTCTTGCCGGTGGCCTCGTCGGTGAAGTACCGCTCGTAGGAGCCGGAGGTGATGACCGCCTGGTCCTCCACCTCGATGACCGCCACGATGGTCCCCTCAGTCCCCGCGGGGTTCTGGATGCCCACCCGCCAGGGGGAGCCGTCGGGCTTGCACCCCAGGCACTGGACGTTCCCCCCCAGAGAAACCATGGCGGAGATAACCCCCATCTCCCGAAACAGGTCGATGACCGTCTGGGAGGTGTAGCCCTTGGCAATGCCCCCCAGATCGACAGACTGCCCCTGGTCCAGGGTGACGGTGGAGCTGGTGCTGTCCCAGGTGATGCGGTCCGACCCCACCAGGGCCAGGGCGGCCTGGATCTCCGCCTCCGTGGGTACCTGATAGTCCTGGGTGGTAAAGCCCCACAGCTCCATCAGAGGATACACCGTGATGTCAAACGCCCCGCCGGTACTCTCATAGATCTCCAGCGACCGCTCCAGCAGGGCGGCGGTGTCCGCCGAGAGAACGGCGCTGCCGGACCGGTTCAGCTGGGAGATCTCGCTGTCCTCGCTGCCCACGGTGAACAGGGCCTCCAGCCGCTGGATCTCCGCCACGGCGGCCTCCAGCGCCTCGTCCCGGCCACTGCCGTAGGCGGTGAGGGTCATAAAGGTGTCCATGGCCTCCAGATATTGGGTGCTGGAGGTCTCCGCCTCCGGGTCAGGCTCCGCTTCGGCCTCCGCCGTCCCGGCGGCGCAGCCGGTGAGCAGCAGAGCCGCCAGCAGGCAGCAGAGCAGACGATGTAACCCCTTCATTTCCCGTCTCCTTTTTCGTCTCCGTCTCCGTCCCGCTCTGCCGCCGTCCCCGGTCCGAACAGGGACGCAGGCAGTCGGCGCACCACCTGGGCGGTGAGAAACCCGATCACCAGACCCGCCGCCAGGCCGCTCCACCACAGAATCAGCAGGTAATAGGACACCTGCCACGTCTCCAGCAACACCATGGCGACCAGAATCTGCCCCACGTTGTGGGCGATGCCTCCGGCGATGCTGACGGTCTGTAGCCGGAACCGTCCGGTCCTTTTCAGCAAAATCATCACTGCGCCGGAGAGCAGTCCGCCCCCCGCAGCATACATCAGGCTGAACGCGTTGCCGAAGGTCATGGACACCAGCAGGATGCGCACCAGGTTGATGATGACGGCGTCCCAGCCGCTCATGCGGTACAGGGCCACCATGACCACCAGATTGGTCAGCCCGAGCTTGATGCCGGGGACGGCAAAAAAGGTCGGAATCAGCGATTCCACATAGCTCAGCACCATGGCCAGGGCAATCAGCAGGCCGTATTGGGCCACCCTTCTGGCTCCCATCCCTTCACCTCCGTCATTTGGCCACGGCGTCCAGCTCCAAGTCGTCCTGGCCGGTGATCTCCACCACCACCCCGTTGGGCAGACAGATGAGGCTGCCCCCGGCATAGCGGATCTTGCCCTGTTTGACGCACAGCCGGTCCGGGCAACTGGCCTCCTCCATAAAAACGGCCCCATCCTCGATGACCACCCGATTGACGGCGTCGTCCTCCCCCTGAACGGTGTAGACCGCGTCCTCGTCCAGAGAGAGGGTGGCCACCACCTCTCCGTCCTGGCGAATGGTGACGGTCAGAGCGTCGCTCTGGCTGCTCATCCGGGACAGCAGAACAAAGGCGGTCAGCGCCAGGCCCACCGCGATCAGCCCGCCGATCAGCAGGAGGTCGCTTCGCTTTGGAATGGTTGCTTTGCCGTCGCTCATGAGCCGCTCCTTTGAAAAGGCAGAACAGGGAAAAACGCCGGGCGTAGCTGTGCGGTCGCCGCCATACGCCGCAGCGCTTCCCCATTCAGACAAAAAGAAGGTAAAAATTGCAAAAAGAGAGTATGTTTTACAAAAAGTATTGACCTGTGACCTACTCTCAACTTTATAATAATAACGATTAAATTTCTTGCTTTCCGTCCCCGGAGACGGGAACGCTCATCTGGCAATAGTAGCAGAATTCCCCGTCCGCCGGGGCCTCGAACAGGTGACGAGCCAGAAACGGCCCCGTCACCGACAAATTTTGTTCCTCCAGCGCCGCCAGCACCGGGGGAAGCATGGACGCGATCGCATTTTCGTCGGTGTTCGCCGGGCCGCCGATGACGGAGCGGGGGACCTTCAGATAGTAGCAGAAGGCCTGGCAGGCGGGGAGCCGCTCCACCTGGCTGCCCCGCAGCTCCAGCAGCTCCACCTGTTCCGGCGTAGCGGTAAAGCCGAAAAGCACCCTTCCCTGTCGAATGAGTCTGCAAACTTCGACTGCGGGGGTGGCGTCGATCCAGTCGGGCATGGCCTCGGCGTCCTCGGGAGAGAGGGGCAAAAAGGACGCCATTTCGGAGAAGGGGAAAAACACCAGGTCAGGTCGGTGCTCCAGCGACCAGCTGCCCTCCAGCGTCCCCTCCAGCGCCCGCTGCTGGCAGGCGTAGACAAACCGGAGGTGCTCCAGCTCCATCTCCCGGAGCAGCCGCTCCCGCTCCAGCGCCGCAATGCGAACGGCGTTTTCTGCGGCATATTCCTCCAGGCTGGCCCCGTTGAGGATGTGTCCGATCTCCCGGAGGGAGTAGCCCAGATTTTGCAGCTTTTTGCTGATGAGGATGGCCGGGTACTGGGCGTGATAGTAATAGCGGTACTGGTTGCCCTCCTCCCGCCGGGAGGTGAGGATGTGCTGCTTTTCGTAATGCTTGATGAGATCCCGGCTGACGCCCAGTCGCTGGGAAAATTCACCCATGCGGTATTTGTGTTGCTCTGCCATGGCGGTCCCGCTCCTGTTTTTTCTCTTTCTCGTCTTTAGTTTAGCGGAAAGACAGGCGTTTTTCAAGAGGGATTGGCAAATGCGGCTTACAGGAAAGGAAGCGGCGACGTGAAAATCGGATTTATGGAGATCGTGGTGGTGTTTGTGGTAGCCCTGCTGTTGATCGGGCCGGACAAGCTGCCGGAGTTTGCCAAAAAGCTGGGGGCCGGACTGCGGGCCTTTCGGGACGCCACCAACGATTTGACCTCGGAGATCAAGGAAAACGTGGTGGAGCCTCTGGAGGAGGCCCAGGCCCCCATCCGGGAGGCCATGGAGCCTCTGGAGGAGATGGACAGGGAGATCAGAGGAAGCGTCAAAGAGGTGCAAACCTCTCTGAATAACATCGGAAAGCCGACGAAAAAGCCCGCCGCCAAAGAGGAAAAGCGGGCTTCTGTCTCTGAACTGCCGGAATCCCCGGCAGGAGATACGGCGTCGGCCCCGGTGGAGGCCGCGGGGGCGGGCGACACCGTCCCCGGGGCGACATCGCAAAACCAGGATAAAGGAGGAGAAAATCCATGAAAATCGGTGTACCGGAGCTGTTGGTCATTCTGTTGATCGTGGTCGTTTTGTTCGGCCCCACCCAGATCCCCAAGCTCACCAAAATGCTGGGCAACAGCATCAAAAACTTCCGGGATGGCATGAAGGACGAGGAGCCGTCCAAGCAGCAGGAAGAGGGCAAGTCCCAGGATGAGCAGGCGTGACCAAACGGACGCGGCGGCATCCGGCGGGGAGATGAGCCTGACCGACCACCTGAAGGAGCTGCGCAATCGCGTGGCCGTCTGCGTGGTCTTTCTGGTCGTGGCGATCCTGGTCTGTCTGTATTTCTCTCCCCAGCTGGTGGAGCTGTTCACCGACCTGGGCAAAGAGTACGACTATCAGTTCGTCTACATCGCCCCTCAGGAGCTGTTGACCGTACAACTGTCCATCGCCGCCATCGGCGGACTGGTGCTCAGCGCGCCGGTGATTGTCTACCACATCTACGCCTTTTGCGCCCCCGGCCTGAAGCGGACAGAGCGGCTGTTTTTCCTGCTGGCCGTCGTGTTCGGCACACTGTGCTTTTGCGTCGGGGTGCTGTTTGCCTACAAGATCGCTGTCCCCTTTATGCTCTACTTCTTTATGGACCTGAGCGTGGGGACAGACATCGCCTCTGCGGTGAGCGTCCAGAATTATGTAAACTTCCTGCTCACCGTATTTGTGGTGTTCGGCGCGGTGTTTGAGCTGCCGGTGCTGTCCGTCCTGCTCACCCGGCTGGGCCTGCTCCGGCCCCAGTGGCTGGTCAAATCCCGGAAGGTGCTGTTTGTCCTCATCTTCCTGCTGGCCGCCATCATCACCCCGCCGGACGTGATTTCCCAGATCATGGTGGCCGTCCCCATGATGGCGCTGCTGGAGCTGAGCATTTTCCTTTGCAGGATCTGCGAAAAGCTCTGGCGGCCCAGGGAGGAGACGACCGCCCCCGAGAACGGCTGAGAAACCTTGTTACCCCTGCGTTGAGAGAGCGCATGATTTGTGTACATTCATCCACCACATCAGAAAACAGGAGGAATCATCTATGGCAAAGCAACCCATATCCCGCCGGGACTTCATCAAGGGCATGGCCGCCGGCGCGGCCAGCGTCGTGACCCTGGGTATTCTCCAGGCCTGTGAAGCGTCCGCCGACGGCACTGCGGCGACGGCCTCCACCGCCGGCACCACCGGCACCGATACCGCAGCCGCCAGCACTGCCAGCTCCGGCACCGCCGCCGCCAGCTCCATGAGCTACACCCCCGGCACCTACTCCGCCAGCGCCGCCGGCATCGCCAGCGATGTCACCGTCACCATGACCTTTGACGAAACGAGCATCACCGCTGTGGAGATCGACGTCTCCGGCGAGACCGCTGACATCGGCGGCGCCATCGGCGACGATATGGCTCAGGCCATTCTGAATGCCCAGTCCTGCGATGTGGACGTCGTCTCCGGCGCCACCGTCACCAGCAACGCCATCAAGACCGCCGCGGCGGACTGCATCTCCCAGGCCAGCGGCACCACCGTCACCGTCAGCGAGACAGACGACAGCGGCTCCTCCGACTGGCTGGGCGAGGCCCCCGAGATCTCCGAGAATGAGATCACCGAGACCCTGGACACCGAAGTTCTGGTTGTGGGCTGCGGCACCGGCGGCTGGATCACCGCCATGACCGCCGCCGAGGAAGGCGCGCAGGTGCTGGTGGTAGAGAAGCGCGAGTCCCCCACCGGTCCCCGTGAGGACATCGGCTCCATCAACTCCAAGCTCCAGCTGGCCTCTTTTGAGGAGTATCCGGAGTTTGAAATCAACAAGATGGAAGCCCTTCAGGACATCGTCCGCTATGGCGGGGGCTATGTGAACTCCGACCTGATCCGCTGTTGGGAGGACAACAGCGGTGAGATGATTGACTGGCTGACCGAGCTGCTGGAGGGCACCGGCAACTGGTACATGAGCCTGGAAGGCGGCGTGGGCAACACCAGCGACCCCGGCCGGGACAAGGCCTACGCCACCGGACACAGCCCCCACACCACCGACGACGCCCCGGAGGACACCACCCTGAACTCCACCTTCCAGGCCCACTGCGACGAGCTGGGCGTGGAGTGGAAGCTGTCCACCGCCCTGGTCAAGCTGGAGCAGGACGACACCGGCAAGGTCACCGGCATCATCGCCCAGGATCAGACCGACGACCACTACATCCGCATCAACGCCAGCAAGGGCGTCATCATGTGCACCGGCGGCTACGCCACCAACACCGAGATGATGAAGGCCCTCCAGCCCCAGACCCTGGACATGAAGGTCAACTACACCATCGGTTCCACCTGCGACGGCTCCGGCATCAAGGCCATGCTGTGGGCGGGGGCCAAGTTCAGTCCGGTCCACGCCTCCATGATGTTCAACCGTTGTTGCGTCAAGCCCGACGAGACCGCCGGGTACGAGACCACCGGCAAGTGGTTCTGGTTCGGCGAGCAGCCCTTCCTGAAGGTCAACCTGAACGGCGAGCGGTTCTGCAACGAGTCCGGCCCCTATGAGTTCATGCTTCATTCCATGTGGATGCAGCCCTATCACACCTATTGCGACATCTTCGACGCCAACTGCGAGCAGTATGCCGAACAGTTCGACGAGGTGGGCTGCTGCCGTCTGTTCGCCTTCCCCAACGGCGCGCTGTCCAACCGTACCTTTGAGGCGGTCTGGGAGTCCAACGAGGCTCTGATGGAAGAGGGTTACATCCAGAAGGCCGACACCCTGGAGGAACTGGCCGAGAAGCTGAACATCCCCACCGACACCTTCCTGGCCACTGTGGAGCATTATAATGAAATGTGCGCCGCCGGTGAGGACACCGACTACGGCAAGGAGGCCCACCGCATGACCCCCGTGGACACCGCTCCCTTCTACGGCGTCCGCACCTGCGCCTGGCACCTGACCACCCTCAGCGGCTGCCAGATCAACGCCAATATGCAGGTTATCCAGGAGGACGGCACCCCCATCGAGGGCCTGTACGCCACCGGCGACTGCTCTGGCGGCTTCTTCGGAGACACCTATCCCAACCTGATGACCGGCCTGGCCTGCGGTCGTACCATGACCTTTGGCCGCCGGGCGGCGAAGATCGTCGCCGCTCTGTAAGGGCCGGCGCGCAACGGCACAGAGAACGATCAGGAAAGGGAGGTAGGAGCGTTTATGCCAAAGCTGACATTCCGGGGCGGCGTGCATCTGAAGGATTACAAGGACCTGAGCGCCAACGCGCCCATCGTCTTTCATCAGGCCCAGGGGGAGCTGGTATTCCCCCTGAGCCAGCACATCGGCAAGCCCGCCATCCCCGTGGTAAAAAAGGGCGACGCTGTCCTGGCCGGGCAGATCATCGCCAAAGCGGACGGATTCATCTCCGCCAACATCATCACCTCCGGCTCCGGCAAGGTCAAGGTCATTGAGCCGCGGATGACCTCCGCCGGGGTCATGGCCCAGTGCATCGTCATCGACAACGACGGGCAGTACACCCTGGCCCCCGGCGTGGGGGAGCCGTGCGACTGCACCCGGCTGACCCGGGAGGAGATCGTTGAAAAGGTCCGGGCCGCCGGTGTGGTGGGCCTGGGCGGGGCGGGTATGCCCACCCACGTCAAGCTCTCCCCGGAGCACCCGGAGGAGATCGACCACATCATCGCCAACGGCGCAGAGTGTGAGCCGTATATCACCTGTGATGACCGGCTCATGCAGGAGCAGCCGGGCTGGATTATTGGCGGTCTGCGGGTCATGCTCCAGCTGTTCCCCCACGCGGACGCCGTCATCGCTATCGAGGACAACAAGCCCGCCGCCATCGCCTCCATGAAAAAGGCCATCGAGGGCGAGCCTCGGATGTCCGTGGCGGTCCTGAAAACCAAATACCCCCAGGGCGGCGAGCGCAACCTGGTCCACGCCGTCACCGGCCGGAAGATGACCTCCGGAGATCTCCCCGCCAACCTGGGCTGCATCGTGGACAACGTGACCACTCTGGCCGCCATCTACCGGGCCGTCTGTCTCAACGAGCCGCTGATGGAGAAGGGCTTCACCGTCACCGGCGACGCCGTGGCGGAGCCTCACAACTTCCTGGTGAAGATCGGCACCTCCTGCCGGGAGCTGCTGGAGGCCGCCGGAGGGCTGAAGGCGGAGCCGAAGAAGGTGCTCATCGGCGGCCCCATGATGGGCATGGCCATCACCGACCTGGACATCCCCATCGCCAAGAGCTACAACGCTCTGGTCTGCATGACCCACGACCCGGTGGAGGAGGCGGAGAGCAAGCTCACCGCCTGCATCCGCTGTGGTCGGTGCGTCCGGGCCTGCCCGGTGGGGCTGGTGCCCCAGATGATGGCCGAGGCCGCAAAAGCAAAGGACTATGGCCGCTATGTGAAGCTCCACGGTCTGGACTGTATCGGCTGCGGCTGTTGTACCTATATCTGTCCGGCCAAGCGGCCCCTGGTGCAGCTGTTCAAACAAACCAAGCCCGTGGTGCTCTCGCTCCAGAGCCAGGGCAAGCTGTGAGGAGGGATCGGGAATGGAAAAACTGCTCAACGTCTCCGCATCCCCCCACCTGAGAGAGCCGTATCTGTCCACCGGCCATGTCATGTATGACGTGATCCTGGCCCTGATGCCCGTCACCGTCTTTGGCGTCTGGCATTTCGGCTTCCATGCCTTTATGATTTTGGCGGTCAGCGTGCTGACGGCGGTGATGACGGAGTTCATCTTCGACTACATCACCCACCGGGAGAACACGATAAAGGACGGCTCCGCCATCGTCACCGGCCTGCTGCTGGGCCTGTGCCTCTCCCCCACCGTGCCCCTGTACATCCCCTATCTGGGCAGCCTGTTCGCCATCCTGTTCGTCAAGTGCGTGTTCGGCGGCCTGGGCCAGAACTTTATGAACCCCGCCCTGGCGGGCCGGTGCTTCCTGCTGATCTCCTTTACTACCGTCATGACCGACTTCGGCATCGACGGCGTATCCAGCGCCACCCCCCTGGCGGTGCTGGCCAACGGCGGCACGGTGAACGTCCTGGAGATGTTCCTGGGCTTCACCGACGGCACCATCGGGGTCAGCTGCGCGGCCATGCTGGTGGGCGCGGTCTATCTGCTCATCACCGGCGGCATCACCTGGCACATCCCCGGCTCCTATCTGCTGAGCTTCCTCATCTTTATGGGTCTGATCGGCGGACAGGGTTTTGACCCCATGTTCCTGCTGGCGGAGCTGTGCGGCGGCGGACTGATGTTCGGCGCGCTGTTCATGGCAACCGACCCGGTCACCAGCCCCATCACCGGACGGGGACAGCTGATCTACGGCGTGGTGCTGGGCCTGATGACCGCCATTTTCCGCACCTACGGCAGCTCCACTGAGAGCGTCAGCTACGCCATTATCCTGGGCAACCTGGTGGTCCCGCTCATCGACCGGGTTTCCGTCCCCAAGCCCTTCGGGGTGGGCGACAATGCCAAGAAGCCCAAGCCGAAGATCCCCAAGGCCGCCGTCGCCCTGACGGTCATCACCCTGCTGGCCGGTTTGGCCCTGGGCGGCGTCAACGCCCTGACCGCCGACACCATCGAGCAGCAGGCCATTGCCGCCAACGCTGCCGCCTATGCGGAGGTCGTGCCTCTGGCGGAGGAGTTCGGCTATGACGACGCCATCTCCGCCAACGTGGAGGAGTTCGCCGACGACGTCTATGGTCGAGGCACCTACGGCAACGTCTACATCAACGAGGTGGTGGTGGGGACCGACGCCTCCGGCAACGTGGTGGGCTACGGCATCAATGTGACCACCGCCGACGGCTTCGACGGCAATATCACCATGACGGTGGGCATCGACACCGACGGGACGATTTTGGGTATCTCCTTCACCGAGCTAAACGAGACGGCGGGCATGGGTATGCGCGTGGACGAGGACAGCTTCAAGGAGCAGTTTATCGGCGTTCAGGTGGACTCCTTCACCCTGAACAAGAACGGCGGCTCCACGGCGGAGGACGAGATCGACTCCATCTCCGGCGCTTCCACCACCTCCGGCGCGGTGGTCAATGCGGTCAATGCCGCCATCGACTTCTTCGCCAACTACATTCAGTGAGGAGGGGAACCAGATGAACAAATATACGGAACGCATCTATAACGGCGTCGTCAAGGAGAACCCCACCTTTATCATGATGCTGGGCATGTGCCCCACTCTGGCGGTCACCACCTCGGCGGTCAACGGCTTCGGAATGGGCGTCTCCACCCTGGCGGTACTCATCCTCTCCAACCTGATCATCTCCGCCCTGCGGAAGGTCATCCCCGACCAGGTGCGCCTGCCGGCGTACATCGTCATCGTGGCCTCTCTGGTGACGGTAATTCAGCTGCTGATCCAGGCGTACATCCCCTTCCTCTATGACGCCCTGGGCATCTACATCCCCCTGATCGTGGTCAACTGCATCATCTTGGGCCGGGCGGAGGCCTACGCCGCCAAGAACCCGCCCCTGCTGTCCGTCATGGACGGCCTGGGCATGGGCCTGGGCTTCACCCTGGCCCTGACCCTCATCGGCATCGTCCGGGAGCTGTTCGGCGCGGGGACCCTGTTCGGGGTCCAGGTCATGCCCGACTTCTATGAGCCGGTGTCCATTCTGGTCAAGGCTCCCGGCGCCTTCCTGGTGCTGGCCATCATCATCGCCGTCATGAACGGCGCCCACATCGACACCGCCGCCAACGAAAAGGTGGAGGGCTGTGACGGTTGCTGCGCCACCTGCGGCAAGTCCTGCGAGCAGCGGGCAAACCAGGAGACAAAGGAGGGTGAGCAGGTATGACATCGTTACTCATGATCGTAATCACCACTGCGCTGGTCAACAACGTGGTGCTGAATCAGTTCCTGGGGCTTTGCTCCTTCCTGGGGGTCTCCAAGCAGATCGAGACGGCGGGCAGCCTGGGTGCCGCGGTCATCTTCGTCATGACCATCGCCTCCGGCGTCGCCAACCTGCTCTATGACTTCGTGCTGGCGCCTCTGGGGCTGAGCTATTTGCAGACCATCGTCTTTATCCTGGTCATTGCGGCCCTGGTGCAGATGGTGGAGATGTTCCTGAAAAAAGCGGTCCCCGCCCTCCACAGCGCCCTGGGCATCTACCTGCCCCTGATCACCACCAACTGCGCCGTGCTGGGCGTGGCCCTGAACAACGTCACCGACGGCTACAACTTCATTGAGAGCGTCCTGGCCGGATTCGGCACCGCGGTGGGCTACACCCTGGCCATCGTCGTCCTGGCGGGCATCCGGGAGCGCCTGGCCTACAACGAGAACATTCCCAAGGCGTTCCAGGGAGCGCCCATCGTGCTGCTCAGCGCTGCGCTGATGGCCATTGCGTTCTATGGCTTCAGCGGCCTGGCCTGAGAGGAGGAGGATGAAAAATGACAATGATCCTGTCCAGCATCCTCATTCTCGCGGTCATCGGTCTGCTGGTGGGCCTGATGCTGGTGTTCGTCAGCGAGACCTTCCATGTGGAGACGGACGAGCGGGAGGCCGCCGTCCGGGAGTGCCTGCCCGGCAACAACTGCGGCGGCTGCGGCTTTGCGGGCTGCGACGCGGTGGCGGCAGCCATCGTCAAGGGCGAGGCCCCGGTGAACGCCTGCCCTGTGGGCGGCGCGCCTGTGGCGGATAAGATCTCCGCCATCATGGGGGTCAGCGCTGACAGCGGCGAAAAGATGGTGGCCTTCGTCAAGTGCGCCGGCACCTGCGACGTGATGAAGGTCAAGTGCAACTACATCGGCATCGAGACCTGCGAGGCGGCGGGTACCTTGCCCGGCAAGGGCATCCGCGCCTGTCAGCAGGGCTGTCTGGGCTATGGCAGCTGCGTGGCCGCCTGCCAGTTCGACGCCATCCATGTGGTCAACGGCGTAGCCGTGGTGGACCGCTCCAAGTGCGTGGCCTGCGGCAGCTGTGTGAAGGCCTGCCCGCAGCACCTCATCGAGCTGGTGCCTGACCGGAGCACCTACGCCGTCCGGTGCAGCAGCACGGAAAAGGGCAAGACGGTGAAGGCCCTGTGCGACGTGGGCTGCCTGGGCTGCGGCCTGTGCGTCCGCCAGTGCGACCAGGGGGCCATCACCCTGAGCAACAACCTTGCCCACATCGACTACGAAAAGTGTGTCGGCTGCGGCAAGTGCGCTGAAAAATGCCCGGCGAAGATCATCCGCCTGCGGTGATCTATCGACAAGCCGCAAAGGTCCCCTCTGCGTAGGCGCTCGGAAAAATCGCGACTACACGAAGGGGACCTGGTGGAACGACAGCTTGGCCTGTGACCTTTTTCTTCTATCTTACAGAAACGCTCCCCGACCGGTGATGCGGTCGGGGAGCGTTTTGCTTTTCTCTGTGTCTTACTGCTGCTGTTGCTGCTGGGCGATCTCCATCTGCTTTTCCAGCCGTTTGCCCCGGTTGATGGCGCAGAGGATGCCCTTGATGGAGGCCATGGAGATATTGTGGTCCAGGCCCACCCCGAACACGTCGTGTCCGTCCTTGGTGCGCAGCTGGATATAGGCCACGGCCATAGAGTCGGAGCCCTGGCTGATGGCGTGCTCCTTGTAGTCGATGAACTGGTAGCGGTCCATCCGCTCCCCGTGGATGGCGTTGAAGAAGGCGTCGATAGGGCCGTTGCCCTCGCCGGTGACTTCAAAGACGGTGTCCTTGTGCTGGAGCTTGCCGTAGAAGTGGGAGTGGGCCACCCCGTCCTGCACGTCCGCCCCCAGGCGGTTGCTGATGAGGCGATAGGGGCCGTTGACCTTGAGGTACTCGTCCTCGAACAGACGGTAGATCACATCCGGCTTCAGCTCCACGCCCTCCCGGTCGGACTCCCGCTGGACGATGGCGCCGAATTCCGGGTGCATGGCCTTGGGCATATCGAAGCCGAACTTGTGGTTCATGATAAAGGCGGCCCCGCCCTTGCCGGACTGGGAGTTGATGCGCACCGGCTCGTAGGAACGGCCCAGGTCCTCCGGGTTGATGGGGAGATAGGGGACCATCCACTTGTCAGTGCCTGTCTCCGCCATATAGTTGAAGCCCTTGTTGATGGCGTCCTGGTGACTGCCGGAGAATGCGGTGAACACCAGATCTCCCGCGTAGGGCTGGCGCTCCGGGACCCGCATCTTGGTGCAGCGCTCGTACATATCGATGATTCGCTCCATGTGGCTCAGCTCCAGCTCCGGGTCAACTCCCTGGACATACATATTCAGCGCCACGGTGATCATGTCCACGTTGCCGGTCCGCTCGCCGTTGCCAAAGAGACAGGCCTCCACCCGCTCGGCACCGGCCAGCAGTCCGGCCTCGGTGGTAGCCACGCCGCAGCCCCGGTCGTTGTGGGGGTGCAGAGAGATGATGGCCCGCTCCCGGCCGGGGAGGTTGCGGATGAAGTACTCCAGCTCGTCGGCGAACTGGTTGGGCATACAGTTCTCCACCGTGGTGGGGAGGTTGAGGATGACCTTGCGCTCCTCGTCGGCGTGGAGGTGGTCCAGTACGGCGGCGCAGATCTCCACCGCCGCGTCCATCTCGGTACCCATGAAGGACTCCGGAGAGTACTCATACCGCAGGTCCATGCCGGAGGCGATGACCGGCTGGGCCATCTCATAGATCAGGTCGGCGGCGTCCACGGCGATTTGCTTCACCCCGGCCACGTCGGTGCGGAACACCACCTGCCGCTGGAGGGTGGATGTGGAGTTGTAGAAGTGGAAAATGACGTGCTTGGCCCCCTGGATAGCCTCAAAGGTCTTTTTGATCAGATGAGGACGGGCCTGCACCAGCACCTGGATGGTCACGTCGTCGGGGATGTGGCCCCCCTCGATCAGCTCCCGGCAGATGTCATAGTCGGTGTCTGAGGCAGAGGGAAAACCGATCTCCACCTCCTTCACGCCAATTTCGTCCACCAGCATATGGAACATCTCCAGCTTCTCGTCCATATTCATGGGGTCGATGAGGGCCTGGTTGCCGTCCCGGAGGTCCACAGAGCACCAGATGGGGGCCTTGGTGATGGTGTTATCCGGCCAGGTGCGGTGTTCGATGGGCTGGGGGACAAAGGGGATATACTTTTCGTAGCCTTTCATATGAAAATTCCTCCTGCTTGCTCCGGACAGGGGCAAATGAAAACACCCCTGACCAGGTGAATTGGTCAGGGGTGTAAAAATACACGGTACCACCCTGCTTCAGCGGCCGCTCACACGGTCGCCCTCTGGGACCTCTGACAAGGTCTGGGCCGGTAACGGGGCCAGCCGGACGCCCCTACTGTCCCTTACGGGGGTTCAGGCCGCCAACTCCGGGAACAGTCATCCATCGAAAGCCACATACCGGTTCGCAGCAGCCACCGGCTCTCTGAAATGGGGAATTCCGATCTTTTTTCCCTTCAGCGTCGTTTGCATTAGAGCTATTGTACCGGGCTTTTCCACATTTGTCAAGACCCTTTTCCGAGGGCCGCTGCGCGCTCTGTCACCAGTGGATATTGTCCCACCGGATAGCATCGAACGTCTCCCTGGTTTCATCCGCCGTTTCCCTTCCTGTGCGTTCTCTTCTATCTATTATATCTTATCCGGAGGGCGATTTGGGCCGGGGCCTTTTCCGGGGAAAGGGGTAGAAATGGACGCGGCCTTGCTTTATAATAAAGGCAACGGCACATTGAAAGCGCAATCTGCCCACAGAACGGTCAAAGGAGCCATACACCATGAAAATTCTGATCATTGCCAGCCAGTCACGCTATGAGAAATTTATGCCAGAGGATGGGATCGCCCGCCGGTGCAAGCTGGTCTATCGCCCGGTCGGGACCGCCAATGCAGAACTGTTGGAGGCCGCCGGAGATGCAGATGTCATCCTGGCCGACGCCATCGCCACGGTAGACGCAGACCTGATCGCTCAAATGCCCAACCTCCGGCTGATCCACTCCGAGGGCGCGGCCTACGATCGCATCGACGGGGAGGCGGCCCGGGGCCGGGGCATCTACGTCTGCAACAACCAGGGCGCCAACGCTCAGGCAGTGGCGGAACAGGCGTTGATGCTCATGCTGGGCCTGCTCCGCTTTGTGGAGGAGGGCCATCGGGCGGTCCTGGACGGCAGGCAGATCGACTTGAAGGAGGCAAAAATGGTCAGCGGCATCACGGAGCTGCGGGACTGCACCGTGGGCCTGGTCGGCTTCGGCAACATTGCAAAGCAGACGGCGCTGCTGCTCCGGGCCTTCGGCGCAAACTGCCTGTACTACAGCCCCCACCGGAAGGACGGAGAGACGGAGGCCCAGTATCATGTGGGATATCGCTCTCTGGACGCGCTTCTGTCCCAGTGCGATATCGTCAGCCTCCATTCCGCGGTCACGCCGGAGACGGTGGGGATGATGAACGCGGAGACGCTGGGCCGCATGAAGACCGGGGCCTATCTCGTCAACACCGCCCGGGGCGACCTGGTGGATCAGCAGGCGCTGGTGCAGGCTCTGGCCTCCGGCCATCTGCGGGGCGCCGGGCTGGATACCTTAACTCCGGAGCCGGTCACCCGGGACAACCCGCTGGTCCGCTTCGCTGCGGAAAACCCTGGCCGTATCCTGTTTTCTCCCCACATTGGCGGCGTCACCACCGGGTGCTTCCGCCGGATGCACAGCCGAATGTGGGAGAACGTCGCCGCCGTCGCCAACCATCAGCGGCCGATGTGCGTGGTGAACGGTGTACGCTAGCATCGGGCGACAGGCCGTCCACGCGGAAAGAGACAGGTCACGCAAGCCGCGTCACGCCATGCTGTCACGGAGCGGAATTTCCTGTTTCCCCGTTCTCCGGTCTGTGGTAAAATAAGGTAACAAAAGGAGAGGAGGCGGTCATATGGCAGACTGGGAGACCCTGCGCCGGGACTGTGAGCGCTGCCGCCAGTGCGCCCTGGGGGAGACTCGCACCAATCTGGTCTTTGGAGACGGCAGCACCTCGGCAAAGCTGATGCTGGTGGGGGAAGGCCCCGGCCAGCAGGAGGACCTCACCGGTGTCCCCTTCGTAGGCCCGGCGGGACAGCTGCTGGATCAGATGATGGCGATCATCGACCTGGACCGCACGAAATACTACATCACCAATATCGTCAAGTGCCGCCCGCCCCGGAACCGGGACCCGCTGGCGACAGAGCAGGAGGCGTGTATCGGCTACCTCCGGGAGCAGACCCGGCTCCTCCGGCCCCGGGTCATCGTCTGTCTGGGCCGCATCGCCGCCATGCGTCTGATCCGGTCGGATTACCGCATCACCCGGGAACATGGCCAGTGGGTGCAGCGGGGCGGCGTCTGGATGACCGCCATCTACCATCCCTCCGCCCTGCTCCGGGACGAGAGCAAGCGCCCGGAGACCTTCGATGACCTGATGTCCATTCGGGACAAGCTGGCAGAGCTGTTCCCGGAGGGCCTGTAATTTTGCGGTTCCCCCTTTTCAGGCGGCCCGGATTGTGATATGATACCTCCGACCGGTTCTCCCACCCGGTCCAACCGGCCCACTCCGGCAGAGTGCGCCGCTGTGCAGAGGACAAGCTCCTCTGTACTCTAAACCTAAAAGGAGGCTATCCTGTCATGAAAAAATCTGCCGTCCGTTCCCTGTGCTTCGGGGCCATGGTGGCCGCCGTCTATGCCGCATTGACCATGGCGTTGCCCATGCTGTCCTACTCTGCGGTGCAGATCCGGTTTTCCGAGGCCCTCACCGTCCTGCCCTTCTTCTTCCCGGAGGCGATCCCCGGCCTGTTCCTGGGGTGCGCCATCGCCAACCTGCTCTCCGCCTACGGTATGGTGGACGTGGTGTTCGGCTCCCTGGCCACCCTGCTGGCGGCCCTGTGGACGTCCAAAATGAAGAACCCATGGCTGGCCCCTCTGCCACCGGTGCTGTGCAACCTGGTCATCATAGGCGGGGAGATCGCCTGGCTGGAGGCGGGCTTTGGAGAGGGCTTCCTCACCGCCTGGGCGATCAACGGCCTGACCGTGGGCCTGGGCGAGCTGGCCGCCTGTTATATCCTGGGGATGCTGCTGCTCACGGCGCTGCCCCGCATTCCCTTCTTCCGGAAGCTCATCCCGGCGGATCGGTTGGCGCTGGCTCCGGGAAAACGGTGGTTCGGCGCAGGAGAGACGCTCTGAACCAGGACGAGACGCCGGGCATTCCGGCGTCTTTTTTGCGATAAGAACAGGCTGCGGATTCGCCGGGGATCGATATAGGGCGGTGGTGTGTACGGTTCTCCCTCAGTCAGCTCCGCCGTCAAGCGGCACTTTTTCTACGCTCCCTACTTCAGAGAGAGCCAATGGTTTGTGCCAGACCCTTGCCTCCCTCTTTGAGGCGTCAGTGCCGCAAAGAGGGAGAGGTGGCACGGCGAAGCCGTGACGGAGGGAGAGCGGCACGCACCTGCGACAAGCCATGCACTCCCGGCGAACTCGCACCCTAACCACTAACCACCAGCCACTACAAAAGGAGGCAAGCCATGCATCTCATTTCCTGGAACGTAAACGGCCTGCGGGCCTGCATCAAGAAGGGCTTCGGGGAGAGCTTCGCCGCCCTGGACGGGGACATCTTTTGTCTCCAGGAGACCAAGCTCCAGCCGGGGCAGGTGGAGCTGGACCTCCCCGGCTACCGGCAGTATTGGAACAGCGCCGAGAAGAAGGGCTACTCCGGCACGGCGGTCTTTACCCGGCTGGAGCCGCTGAGCGTGACCTATGGCATGGGCATCGAGGCCCACGACCACGAGGGACGGCTCATCACTCTGGAGTTTCCTCAGTTCTACTTCGTCTGCTGCTATACCCCCAACGCACAGGACGGCCTGCGGCGTATCGACTACCGGATGCAGTGGGAGGACGATCTCCGGGCCTACCTGATGGAGCTGGACCGGAAAAAGCCGGTGGTGTACACCGGTGACCTGAACGTGGCCCATGAGGAGATCGACCTGAAAAACCCCGGCCCCAACCGGGGCAACGCCGGGTTCTCCGACCAGGAGCGGGGAAAGATGACCGCTCTCCTGTCCTCCGGCTTCACCGACACCTTCCGTTATCTCTACCCCGACCGGACGGGGGCCTATTCCTGGTGGAGCTACCGGTTCCACGCCCGGGAGAACAACGCGGGATGGCGGATCGACTACTTTATCGTCTCCGACCGCCTCCGGGACCGGGTGCAGGCGGCGGAGATCCATAACGAGATCTACGGAAGCGACCACTGCCCGGTGGGGCTGGAGCTGGCGCTGTGACCGGCGGAAAGCGAGTGCTCTCCCTCCAGGACCTCTCCTGCGTGGGACAGTGTTCCCTGACGGCGGCGCTGCCGGTG
This sequence comes from Clostridiales bacterium, assembly GCA_020860575.1. Lineage (GTDB taxonomy): Bacteria > Bacillota > Clostridia > Oscillospirales > Oscillospiraceae > Onthomonas. The sequence continues at coordinate 21,279 of JAJBUB010000086.1, forward strand.
CTCTCCGCCTGCGGGGTGGAGTGCTGTGTGCTGCCCACCGCCATCCTCTCCACCCACACCGGGCCGGAGTTTGACCCGCCGGTGGTCCACCCCCTGGCGGATGTTCTCCCGGCTGTCTGGGAGAGCTGGAGAAAGCAGGGCCTCACCTTCGATGCCCTGGCCATGGGCTATCTGGGGGCGGGGGCCATCGACTTTGCCGCCCGGGTGGCAGACGACTTCCGGGGCAGCGCCCTCATCCTCATCGACCCGGCCATGGGGGACAACGGACGGTTTTACACCGGCTTCGGACCGGACTACGCCGCCCGGATGGCGACCCTCTGCCAGCGGGCGGACATCCTCCTCCCCAATCTCACCGAGGGCTGTCTCCTGCTGGGAGAGCCAACGCCGGAGAGGTATGACGAGGACTTCTGCCTCCGCCTGGCCCGGCAGCTGGGGAAGCTCGGCCCCAAAACGGTGGTGCTCACCGGCCTGGACTGCGTTCCCGGCCAGGCGACCAACCTGCTCTATCGCGCCGGGGACGGAAGCGCCGTCTTTCAAAGTCGTCCCCGTCTGCCGGGGCGGTTTCACGGCACGGGGGACCTGTTCGCCGCCGCCCTTTTGGGGCGGCTGATGAGAGGCGACACCCTGGAGCAGGCGGCGGAGACCGCCAGCGCCTTTGTCGCCGCCGCCATCCGCCGCACCGGCCCGGAGCATCCCTACGGGGTGCAGTTCGAGGGATGTCTGGGGATGCTGACGGAGCGCAGCTGACAGGCAAGTTCTCCGGGAACGCTTGCCAAGAACGGCGGAATCGGGTATACTGATGGAAAATGTGGCGTATCCCGAAAACGGGAAAAGAAGATTCTGAGGAGGCCGCAGAGATGGCACTTGACTACGAATGGTTCCAACAGATGGAGGACCGCATCCCCAAGGGAGAGGTGCGGACCCGGTTCGCCCCGTCCCCCACGGGGTATATGCATGTTGGCAACCTCCGCACCGCCCTGTATACCTGGCTCATCGCCCGGCACGCGGAGGGGAAATTTCTCCTGCGCATCGAGGACACCGACCAGACCCGGAAGGTGGAGGGGGCGGTAGAGGTCATCAACCGCACCCTGGCCCAATGCGGTCTGGACCACGACGAGGGACCGGACGTGGGCGGCCCGGTGGGACCGTATATCCAGACCCAGCGGCAGGAACTGTACGGAAAATACGCCGAGCTGCTGCTGGAGCGGGGCGGGGCATACCGTTGCTTCTGCGAAAAGACGGAGGAGGCGGAGGTCCACGGAGCCGCCCTGGGCAAGAACGCCCTGAAGCACGAGTGTCCCTATCGGAACATCTCACGGGAGGCCTCTGACGCCCTGGCTGCCCAGGGCAAGCCCTACGTCATCCGCCAGAAGATTGAGCCGGGGGTCACCAGCTTTGACGATGTGATTTTCGGGAAGATCACGGTGGACAACAGCGATCTGGACGAGGGTGTCATGGTCAAGAGCGACGGCCTGCCCACCTACAACTTCGCCAACGTCATCGACGATCACCTGATGGGCATTACCCATGTGGTCCGGGGCAACGAGTACCTGGCCTCCGCCCCCAAGTACAACCTGCTCTATCAGGCCTTCGGCTGGGAGGTACCCACCTATATCCACTGCGCCCCCGTGATGCGTGACGAGCAGCACAAGATGTCCAAGCGCCACGGCGACCCCTCCTATGAGGACCTGCTGGCGGAGGGGTATCTGTCCCAGGCCATCGTGAACTATGTGGCTCTGCTGGGCTGGTCCCCGGAGGGAGAGGAGGAGATTTTCTCCCTGGAGGAGCTGGTGAAGGTGTTCGACATCAGCCGTATCTCCAAGTCCCCGGCCATCTTCGACAAGGACAAGCTGACCCACTTCAACGAGGTCTATCTCCGGGCCATGACCCCGGAGGATTTCGCCGCCGTGGCGGAGCCGTATATCCGCCAGAGCGTCCACGAGGCGGACATCGACCCGGCAAAGATCGCCACCACCCTCCAGGCCCGGTGCAAGGTACTCACCGACATCCCGGCCCAGGTGGACTTCTACGACAAGCTCCCCCCCTACGACCTGGAGCTGTTCGTCAATAAGAAATCCAAGAGCACCATGGAGAGCGCCCTGGAGCTGCTCCAGGCGGTGCTGCCCCGTCTCCGGGAGTTAAAGGCCTGGGAGCCGGAGGACATCAAGACGGTCATGACCACCCTGGCGGAGGAGCTGGGGGTGAAGAACGCCAAGGTCATGTGGCCGGTGCGCATCGCCCTGGCGGGCAAGACGGTCACGCCCGGCGGCGCGCCGGAGATCGCCTGGATTTTGGGCAAAAACCGCTCCCTGGCCCGGCTGGAAAAAGCCGTCCAGCGGCTCAAGGCAGTGGAATAAAGACATAACGCCTCCCCGTCCCGGCATAGTCTGAGACAGGGAGGCGATGCCATGTCATCACGGGTGAGAAGCGGCGGCGACGGCCGCCGGGTCAGACCGGTCAGCGACAGCCGGGCGGAGAAAATGCGTCAAAAGGACCGGGCGGCGGGGCGGCTGCTCCGGCAGCTGGGCCTCGCGCTGGCGGTCTTTGCCATGTGGATGGGCCTGCGTCAGAGCTTGCCGGACCAGGCGGCGGTGTGGGGGAGCGCCCTGAACCGCCTGCTCACCGGGACCGCCGACCTTCGGGAGGCCTTCGCCCAATTGGGGGAGGATCTGAGCCGGGGAGAAGGGGTCGCCGTGGCGGTGGGCAACTGGTGCGAGACGGTGTTTCTGCCGGAGGAGACAGAGGAAACAGACGGGACGGAGGAGCCAGATGTGCTGACGGAGCCTCAGCTTGAGGACGGCGGCGCGGCCTAGGGCGGGGCGGCGATTTGCCCTCCGGGCCACGCCGGGCTTCTGGGTGGTGCTGGCCTTACTGGTGATGACAGAGGAGGGATACGGGCTATCCTTCCTGTTTTTTGTCGCCGCAGTCTGCCACGAGCTGGGGCATCTGTTGGCGGCCTGGGTCCTGGGCCTTCCGGTGGAGGGCCTGACCCTCAGCGCCGTGGGAGCGGAGCTGCGCATCCGCCGGGGCTGCTCCTGGACAGGGG
>JAJBUB010000108.1 GCA_020860575.1 Clostridiales bacterium
ACCAATACGCGAAACGCGTCTGGCGTATGCGCACAGACCTCCCCACAATTAGCCCCCGACGAAGTTCGTAACCCCTCCCCGGTTTTGCGGAAAAGGTAGAGAGAAACCCGCAGGTTTTCCCAAAAAACGAACGACATGACTGTCTATACACCGAAAAAACGTCTTTTCCGAATAAAAGAGCGGGGAAATTTAGTGAAAATGCCGTTGACGGGGGCAAGGGCAATCTGCTATGATGTTAGCATCATTCGGACTACGTTGGGGGAATCACTCATGACCGTGAAAGAAGCTGTAGTCAACAACCAGGTGGGCCTGTACGCCCGCCCGGCCACATTCTTTATCCAGAAGGCCAATGAATTCAAGTGTTCCATCTGGATGGAGAAGGATGAGCGCCGCATCAACGCCAAGAGCCTGCTGGGCGTCCTCTCTCTGGGGGTCGTTCAGGGGACGAAGATCAACCTGATCGCCGACGGCGTTGACGAGGCGGAGGCAGTGGACAGTCTGGTAGAACTGCTGGCCAACGGCCTGGACCGCTGATAAGCGACAATCAAGACAAAGAGCACCGCGGCCGCGGTGCTCTTTCCATATTTAGGCCTCTGTAGCTCCGGACAAGGCCCTCTCGCAGAGGCGGAGCATTTTCTCTCGCATCCCGTCCACATCCAGCACCCCGTAGGCGAAGCCCTTTTTTACCAGCTCTTCCGGCAGGTACTCGTCGTACTTGTCGAAGAGCGGCACCTCGCCGGGGTAGACCAGGCTCATGGGATCGATGGGCGTCCGCAGCTCCTCCGCGAGGATCTCCCAGAACGTCCGCTCAGAGACCGTCATGACGAACTGGATGAAGTAGGGCCGGGAGACGTCCAGACCCTTGATCCCCAGACGTTTGCCGCATCGGAGCTTCAAAAAGCGCTCCAGGGCAAGGAAAGCGTAGGTCCCCAGCCAGGGGAACAGACAGTACATATTCCCACCGAGACAAATGAGGTTTTTCCCGGCCAGTCCAGCATTTTTGGCGGCGGTACGGGCCTCCGCCAGCCTCGCCTCGCCGTTTTTCATGAGATAGGGATAGGACTTCTCCTCACAGAGCACCCCCAGCATCCGCTCCAGGATTTTGGTATGGATGTCGCCGGGGACTTCCCCAAAGTAGGCGGGGACCTTTCCCTTGATCTGTTCGCAGTAGACCATGTGCCGCTTGTAATCCACCTCGTCCACCAGCCAGACGTGACCGGCGATGGCGATCTTCTCCCCGGCGGGAGGGGGCTTTACGATGGTGCCCAGCTCCTCGGAGCCGGCCCGGACGGTGTATTCCTCATTCTCCTGGAATACGGCGTAGAACTTATAGTTGTTGACGACCCGCTCTCCGGCCAGGCCCACGATGAGGCCTCCGGCCTCCGTCCGCTGAATGTGCCCTGTCTCCAGCAGATGCCGCAGGAGACATTTGAAATCCTCCTGGGTCACCTGCTGAAAATAGCGCAGGGTCAGGATGCGGGAGGCCAGCTCCGCCGGAGTCATCTCCCCGCAGGAGGCCAGGGTGCTCATGGTCTGGTGGTACAGCAGGCTGTAGGGCAGAGCGTCCAGCTTCGGCGGCTCCACCCAGCGCTCCTCCAGATACAGCTGCACCAGAGCGATGCCCTGGATCAGTTTCCATGGGATGGCGACGGGCAGCAGCGCTCTCGGCTCCGGCGGCTCCTCACGCATGACGAACCACATCTCCGGGGGCAGCTCCCGCCGCCCGGTGCGCCCCATGCGCTGGAGGAAGGAGGAGACGGTGAAGGGCGCGTCGATTTGAAAGGCCCGTTCCAGCCTGCCGATGTCGATGCCCAGCTCCAGGGTGGCCGTGGTCACGGTGGTCTGGAACTGCTCCTCGTCCTTCATCACCGCCTCCGCCGTCTCCCGGTAGGACTCCGACAGGTTGCCGTGGTGGATCAGGAACCGGTCCGGCTCGTGCTGCGCTTCGCAGTACTGCCGCAGAGTGGTGGTGACCGCCTCGCACTCCTCTCTGGAGTTGACGAATACCAGGCACTTCTTGCCTCTGGTATGCTCGAAAATATAGCCGATGCCGGGGTCTGCCTCCTTGGGGGCGGTGTCGGTCTTTGGAGCCAGGGCGTCGTCCGTGGGCAGCGCTGGCGCCGGGGGCTGACCGTGGATTTTGGTGGGCGCGCCGGGATTGGTGGGTGGGTAGGTGTAGAAATGCTCCATGGAGAGCCGCCACTTCACGCCTCCCTGGGGCAGTCTGGGGACGATAGTAGTGCGTCCCGTCCCGGCGGAGAGAAATTCGCAGGCGTCCCTGGGGTCGCCGATGGTGGCCGAGAGGCCGATTCGCCGGGGATTCACCCCGGCCAGACGGCAGAGACGCTGAATCAGGCACAGAGTCTGCCCGCCCCGGTCTCCCCGCATGAGGGAGTGGAGCTCGTCGATCACGATAAAGCGGAGATCGCCGAACAGCTTGCCGATGGCGGAGTGCCTGTGCAGCAGCATGGCCTCCAGGCTCTCCGGAGTGATTTGCAGGATGCCGGAGGGGTGCTTCATCATCTTGTTTTTGTGGGAGGCGGACACGTCCCCGTGCCAGTGCCACACCGGGATATCTGCCTCCCGACACAGGTCGTTGAGCCGGGAGAACTGGTCGTTGATCAGGGCCTTCAGCGGGCCGATGTAGATGGCCCCCACCGAGGTGGGCATATCCTCTGTGAACAGGGTAAGGATGGGGAAAAAGGCGGCCTCCGTCTTGCCCGACGCAGTGGAGGCGGTCAGCAGCAGATTGTCGTCCGTATTGAAGATGACGTCCGCTGCGGCGGCCTGGACGGCCCGCAGATTTTCCCAGCCGTTTTGGTAGATATAGTCCTGGATAAAGGGCGCATAGCGGTCAAAGGTGCTCATCTGCCGCCGCCCCCCTTACAGCTCAAACTCCGCATACTCTCCCAGGCTGTCCGCCGCCTGCTCCTCCAGGGGCGTCTTTGCGTAGGAGAAGTCCGCCGACCCCATCAGCTCCGCCACATCCAGCCCGGGATTCTGGTACAGGATGTCCAGCAGCTCGATAAAGTCCCGGATGATTTCTCTGGGCGTGATGTGGGAATCCGCCCCCACCCGGCTGTATTCGATCTGGATAAAGGTGATCAGGTCGTCCTGGGTCAGACGCTGCCGGTAGCCGAACAGCTGCGCATGGATGTCCGCCAGCTTCTCCACCAGGATCAGCATCTCCTCGTTGGTCAGAGGAGCCAGCTTGATGATGGGAGCCAGCATATCCCGGTTGTCTCCCTTGGAGAAGCGCCCCTCCGTCAGACGGGAGCGCAGGGCCTCATAGCTGTAGATGCCCCGCCGGGTGTCCTCGATGCACTGGGGCGTGCCGCTGAGGATAACGCCGAAATATTTCGCCTTGCCCTGGAGGGTGTCGTTGTACATGGTCAGTATCTTCTCATAATTATACTGCCGGGTGATGGAGTTGGGTATCTTATAGATGTTCACCAGCTCGTCGATGAGCACCAGCATCCCGGCGTAGCCCGCACTTTTCAGAAAAACGGCGAAAATCTTAAGATACTCGTACCAGTCGTCGTCGGTGATGATGACGTTGACCCCCAGCTCCTGCTTCGCCTCGGTCTTGGTCACATATTCTCCCCGGAACCAGCGGACGACCTTGGCCTTGGTCTCCTCGTCGCCGTTCAGATACGCCTGGTAATAGAGGGTCAAAAGGCGGGCAAAGTCGAACCCGTGGACCATACCGTTCAGGTCGTTAATGACAGAAAAAATCTTCTGCTGCACCCGCTGCGCAAACTCCGCCGACTCGAAGTCCAGTCCGGACTCCATCGCTACGCTGCTCTGCACGCCGCTGATCCACCGGTCCAGCACCAGGGGCAGCGCGCCCCCCTCCGGCCGGGTCTTGGTGGACATATTCTGAATCAGCTCCTTATAGGTGGCGAGGCCCTGGCCCTTTGTCCCCTGCAAACGGCGCTCCGGGGAGAGATCGGCGTCCACCACCACAAAGTTCCGGTCCATCACATAGTTTCGGATGGTCTGGAGCAGAAAGCTCTTGCCGCTGCCGTACTTGCCGGAGATGAAGCGGAACGTTGCCCCGCCGTCGGCGATGATCTCCACGTCGTGGAGCAGGGCATTGATCTCCGCCTCCCGCCCGACGGTGATGTAGGGCAGCCCGATCCGGGGCACCACGCCGCCCTTCAGGGCGTTGATAAGGGTGCCGGCGATTCTCTTTGGTATTTTCAACTCGGTATCATTCCCTTCAAATCATCCACATAATCCGCCACCAGAACGGGGGTGTTCCCTTCAAATTCGACCACCGTGTCGGCAAATTCGTCATAGAGCCGCTCGTTGACCGTCTCCGCCAGCAGGGAGGCCATCAGATGTCCCTGGGACAGAAAGCGCTGTAAATCCCCGCCGTACAGCAAGATCTGCATGAACCGCAGCTCGTTCCCTGAGAGGATGCAGTCTGATGCAGGCCCCCGCTCCTCCGGCGCCACAGGCGGCTCTGGCTCCGGCTCCACATAGCGCTCCTCCTCCGTCATGAGCCGTTGCCCCACGGCGTCCGAGCGTTTGCGGATGCCGGACAGCTTACGCAGGTCGAACTCCACCCGGGCAGCGGGAGCCTTTTTCTGCTCAGCGATCGTCTCTGTCAGGAGCTTTACCATGGTTTTCGTCTCGGTTCCCGGCTTCAGAGGCGCTTTCACACCGTAGGCCTCCCGCACAAGACGGTCGGCGGCACGCACAAAGACGCCCAGCTCCTGACTGCGCTCCGGGGCGGCATAGTCCTGCTCCATACGCCACTCGTTGCCTTCACAGTAGTAGCGCTGTGTGGGGCTGACGCGGTACTCGTAGTGGTCGAACTGTTTTTGATGGTAAAATACGGCGGAGTGAAAGGGAATGTACCACATACTGACCGGCTTGTTGTACAGCCTCCGGGTGTAGGGGCGGTCATACCGCCGGGCGTACCAGTCGTTGAGCTTGCGATAGCCGGTGCAGATCGCCTTTGCAAGCTCCTCCGGATATTGCTTGTAGCCCTTGGAGCGCTCCAGGCGATAGGAGGAGAGCTGTAGGATGGCCGGGAACAGCGCCTCGTCGTCCACTGTGTCGCACCGGCTGAGGATATCCAGCGCTTCGTCAAAATCCCGATGGATGAAATTCCGGATCATCTCCGGGGAAACGTTGTAGTAAACGGCGTAATCCACGATCCACAGACTGGCGTAGTGCAGTATCCGGGGGTCCAGCTCACCGTAGGCGTCACGAAACCAGATCAGCCGCTCCAGCCCCTCCTCCTTGGTCTTTGAGCCGATCTGGTGCAGCAGCTCATAGAGGTAGAGATAGGCATAGGTGAGCGACGTTTTCTCCAGCGTGCCGTGGCGCAGCCTGGTCCTCCAGGTAAAGTATCCCCGCAGCTCCGGCATAGTCAGGTCCTGATAGGTGGGGTAGTAGTGGAGTACCCCCTGCTGATAGGGGCAGTCGTCCTCAAAATATTCCATGTACCAGGCCTGGCGGTAAAAAATCTTGGCGCTGCTGCTGTGGGAGAGGGAGAGATCGGCGGCAAGCTCCCGCATGGCCCGATATTCCTTCGGGGGGAACAGCCTGGCCCGCTCCGGCGGGAACCGGATCGGCTCGTCCTTGTAATCGAATTTCAGATCTTTTATCCATTTCATGGTCGAAGCCCCACTGGTGAATCTCATGGAATACGGCAGTCCAATGCGCTGGACGGATTGCCTGTCATGCGGCGGGTTCGTCTGCACCCACTGGGACCGGCACGCAGAGGACGACATATCTGGCGTCGTCATACTCGTAGGAGCAGGTGGAGAGGGAGATGACCGTACTCTCCCCGTCCCACTCTGCGTTGGCGTCAAAGGTGGAGTGGGAAAGAATGTAATTGATCTGTGACTCCACGTCGTCTCCCCAGAGCAGGGAGTTGTAAAAATCGCTGTCTGCGTCCAGCACACAGCCGCCGATGATGTCCAACCGATAGCTGACCGTCGGGGTCAGCAGCCAGAGGACGGGATGCTCGTCATAATAGCTCTGCTTTTTGTATTTGTCCAGGGTGCCGAACATAGACTCGTTTTTCATATTGTGGCCGTAGACAATGGAATTGGCGTCGGAAAAATCCGAGGCGTTGCGGTAGTCCAGGAAGATGCACCCGGCGGAGTTATAGCTCCCGTCGATCATGTGGTGAAGATAGGTGTCGTTGCTCTCCCCCTGGAGGACGGGATAGTTGATGACGGTGTCCGGACAGTAAAGCCACCCCACCACGTCGGGATTTGCCGCCAGCAGGGCGTCAAAGTCCACCGAGATGGGGGCGCTGTCTCCCTGGCCGCTCGCCGTCTCATCTGTCGCTGCCGCCTCTGTGTCAGCGACGGAGGTATCCCCGGAATCGGACGACTCACTTTCCGGCTCCAGGACGGTGACAAATTGCGTGGCCGTCTCTTCGTAGAGGGAGGTCCCGGCGCTGTACTCGCTGACGATGCCCCAGATCTGCCAGGCGCAGACGCCGAACACGGCAACGCACAGCAGCAGCGCCAGCCAGTAAAGAATTCGTTTCATACAGATGACCTCCGTATACCGACCCTTCGCGCCGAAGCCGGACGGGCCGACGCGAAAGCCTTCTGCCCGGCGCACAGAGACGGGCGATTTATGTACATTATAGCGGAATAGACGGTAAAATGCAATGGGAGCGCTCTGATAAGCGAAAAACCCAGACCGCCAAAGGGCGGCCTGGGCTATTGTTCATTTCAGATAATGGACCTGCGGATCAGTCGGCGCTGTCGGCAGGGGCATCCTCCGGGGCGGCAGGCTCCTCGGCTTTGTCCTCTGCTGCAGCTTCAGGCTCGGCTTCGGTTTCAGGTTCCGCCTCGACCTCGACCTCAACCTCAACCTCGGCCTCCGGGGAGACCTTCGTCTCGGCGATCTTGGCGTTGTTGGCTGCGATGGCGGCCTGGATGTCGGCAATCTGAGCGCACACGGCGGCATAGGTCTCCTCCGGCTCGGCTCCGTGGTCGGCGAAGTACATCTTGCCCAGCTCGGCATAGGCGGCCCGGAGGTTGCTGTCCTCCTTCACGTTGGCGGCTCTCAGCATGGCCACGTTAGCCAGCTGGATGCCCTTGTCTACGCCCGCCTGGGCAAGACTTACGCCGCTCTGGCCCAGGGCCGCAGCTTTCTTCTTCAATTCGTCTACGTTTACAGTGAATGCCATAATCGTTTTCCTCCTCCGCTTCCGGGGTCTGCCCCGGTTTTATTCCGGTATACTGTTATTCTAACGGCTCTGGCCTAAAATTGCAAGCTATTTGGGACACTTTTCAAATTATTTTTACCGTTTGTTCATGGGTTTTCCGCTTTACGGGCCTCATCTCTGCCAGAATCACCCTGAAAATAGCTGCACCAGGGCCGCAGGGGGCACTTTTCGCACCAGGCCCGCCGGGCGGTACACACCTCCCGGCCAAACAGCACCAGCCGATGGCAGAAGTTGTTGGACTCCTCCGGAGGCAGCACCGCCCGGAGTTGGTCCTCCACACGCTTCGGGTCCTTCGTCCCGTCGGTGAGACCCAGTCGTCCGGCGATGCGGATGCAGTGGGTATCCGCCACTACCACCCCCGGGGTGTGATACACGTCTCCCTGGATCAGGTTGGCGGTCTTGCGCCCCACCCCGGGCAGGCGGAGCAGATCCTCCATCTCCCCGGGTACCTTTCCGCCGTAGTCGGACAGCAGCATCCGGGCGCAGTTCACCAGATCCCGGCTCTTGCCCCGGAAAAATCCGCAGGAGTGGATGTACTGTCCCACCTCTTCCGGGTCTGCCTGAGCAAAGGCCTCCAGGGTAGGGAACCGGGCAAAGAGGGCCGGCGTCACCTGGTTCACCCGGGCGTCGGTACACTGGGCGGAGAGCCGCACCGCAAAGAGCAGCTCATAGTCCTTTTCGTACTGTAGGGAACAGAGCGAATCGGGATAGCGCTCCTTCAGCGCTTCCACGATGGCCCGTACCTCCTGCTCCGTTTTCATACAAAGCCCCTTTCCTGCCTCCGCGGCGGTCGATTTTTGCCTCTGTCTGCCATTTTATCACAAACGGCGCCCCATTTCGACCCATACAAACAGGAAATTCCCACTATTGTCTTTTCTCCCAACTCTGATATAATATTTTGGTAAACATTCGTGCGTCGTCTGCGGACGTTTTGCCGCGGGGAGCGCACAGTACAGGAGGAGCAGTCATGGTAGAGGAGACCCTTTCCTTTTTGAATCAGGCGGACCCCCAGGTGGGGGCTGCCGTCGCCCAGGAGCTGACCCGTCAGCGGCGGAATATCGAGCTGATCGCCTCGGAGAACGTGGTCTCGGAGGCGGTGCTGGCTGCCGCCGGTTCCGTTTTGACCAACAAATACGCCGAGGGCTATCCCGGTCACCGGTACTACGGCGGCTGCCAGTGCGTGGACATCGTGGAGGACATCGCCCGTGACCGGGCCAAGGAGCTGTTTGGAGCCAAGTTCGCCAACGTTCAGCCCCACTCCGGCGCACAGGCCAACTACGCCGCCTACCGCGCCCTGTGCAATGTGGGCGACACCGTCATGGGCGTGCGTCTGGACCAGGGCGGACACCTGACCCACGGCTCGCCGGTGAACTTTTCCGGCAAGGATTACAAGATGGTCTCCTACGGGGTGGACGTCAAAACCGGCCTGATCGACTATGACCAGGTGCGCGACCTGGCAAAGAAGTACCAGCCCAAGATGATCATCGCCGGAGCCTCCGCTTATCCCCGTGCCATCGACTTCAAGCTGTTCGCCGACATTGCCCACGAGGTGGGGGCCTATCTCATGGTGGATATGGCCCACATCGCCGGTCTGGTGGCGGGCGGTCAGCATATGTCCCCGGTACCCTATGCCGACATCGTCACCACCACCACCCACAAGACCCTTCGCGGCCCCCGGGGCGGCATGATCCTCACCAATGACGAAGCAATCGCCAAAAAGGTGAACTCCGCCGTCTTCCCCGGCTCTCAGGGCGGTCCGCTGATGCATATCATCGCCGCCAAGGCGGTGGCCTTGGGAGAGGCCCTTCAGCCGGAGTTCAAGGTCTATGCGGAGAACATTGTCAAGAACGCCCAGGCCATGGCCAAGGCCATCCTGGACGGCGGCCTGGACCTGGTCTCCGGAGGCACGGACAACCACCTGATGCTGGTGGACCTCCGCCCCGCCGGACTCACCGGCAAGGAGATGGAGCGCCGTCTGGACGAGGTGTTCATCACCGCCAACAAGAACGCCATCCCCGACGACCCGGAGAAGCCTTTCGTCACCTCCGGCCTCCGTCTGGGCACCCCCGCCGTCACCACCCGGGGCTTCAACGAGGCGGACTGCGCCCTGGTGGGCGACCTGATCTGCCAGACCGCCACCGCCTACGACACTAAGGCCAACGACATCCGGGACGCAGTGGTGGCCCTCACCGACCGCTATCCCCTCTATCGGTAAATCATCAGCACCCATATCAAACAGCGACGCCGCCGGGAGGACTGCCCCTTCCGGCGGCGTTTGTGTCTGTTCGTATGGCTCACAACGCTTACAGATTGCGGAAATAGTCTCCCAGGCGGGCCACAGTTACCAGGTCCGCCACACCGTCGATCACCAGGCAGACGCCTGCAAATACCATCAGGGTGACGACAGAACTCCAGGGGTTGAGCAGCACCACAATGGCTACAATCAGGGTCAGGATGCCCGTTACCAGGGCAGTCACCCACCCGGCAGCCCCCGCACGATGGGCGCTAAATGCGAACTGCAAATTCTGGATGGAGTGAACCAACACCCAGATACCGGCGATGGTGGTGATAAAGGAGACCATCCCTCCGGGGTTACGGACAATCCACAGGCCGAGGATCAGCTCCACCACGCCAAAAATCAACTGTCCATAGCTGACGGCAACGCTGCGGTTCGAGATGAAGGTCACAATGGAGCATACGCCCAGAATGACCAACACCCAGCCCAGGATGCCCAGCACGATAGCCAATGTACTGTCCGGCAGGAAGATCAGCAGCAATCCCAGCAGAATGGTCACCACTGCGCTCAGTACGCTTTGATGTCTTAATCCTTTAAAAAAGTTTCCCATCTCATTTCATCCTTTCTGACTCAATCAGGGCAGACGCCCTTTTTTGTTATCTGTGTTTATTATACCCCACTTCAAAGAAAGAGGATGAACGAATTATGAAGGGTCGATGGAATTTCGGTTAAGGAATGTTGCCGGTCGAAAAGACGCCAGCGACGGAGACCGAGATCTCAACGGGTTAGACAATGCTAACTAAAAATGACAGAATATGCCGAAGTACGGGCAATTTGAGAACAAATCTGCCGGGAAGTCTTGATTTTATCCGGGTAAGCTGGTATACTGTCTGTCACATGAGGGAGTAGTTTACGCCTCCCGGCGTTGCAAGTCAACATACTGGTTCCTTCGGACCTGGCTTGTATAAGGGATGATATGCACAGACAGAGGGCGGTAGCCCCGTCGCTGTCCTCCGCCGTCCCCATAACGAGACTCATGTATGGCGGTGTGCCGTACATGGGTGTATTGTAGGGCAGCCGTCGTATATACGGCCGCCCTTGTCTTTTATCCTGGGGGCAGGCACAGGAGGAATCTCTATGGCATTATTCATTCAGATCCTGTTCACCATGTTCATCGCCGAGATGGGTGACAAAACCCAACTGCTCATGATCGCCATGACCTCCCGCTATAAGCTGCGGGACATTATCATCGGCTCCGCCCTGTCTATTTTAACGCTCAACGCCATGGCGGTGGTGCTCGGCTCTCTGATCAGTCAGCTCATCCCCACCTGGCTTATTAAGCTCATCGCCGGTCTGGCCTTTTTCTACTTCGCCTGGTCCACCCTCCGGGGCGAGGGCGAGGAGGAGGAAGCCGGGGGCGAAAAGACCTCCGGCCACCCCATCCTGTCCGTATTCGGCACCTTCTTCCTGGCGGAGCTGGGGGACAAGACCCAGCTCACCGCCATCACCTTTGCCGCCAACGGCGGTCTGAACCAGGCGCTGACCGTCTGGCTGGCCTGCTCCATCGGCCTGTTCGCTGCCGACCTGGTGGGGATGCTGGTGGGTCATCTGCTGAAAAGCAAGATGCCGGAGGGTTTCCTGGACAAGCTCGCCTTCGTCATCTTTGCCGTTTTTGGCGCTGTCACCATGGCGGAGGGGGCAGGGCTGCTGCTGGGTGAGGACGCCTGGCAGCGGTGGCTCATCGCCGGGGGCGTTACCGTTGTATTCGCCCTGCTGTGCCTCTGGACCTGGCGGAGAAAGAGAAAACAGGAATCTTAACAATTCCTCGGTTGTTTCCCCGGGCGTTCTGTGTTACAGTTACAGTTGGCAGACCGATCGCCTCTTGCCAGGTCTGCGGGGCCGGAGTTGCCCCCTATTTTTGTCAAGGAGCTGAACGCAGTGTCCCATATGGAAAGAGAAGCCTATTCCGAGACGGACAGCAGTCCCACCCGACGGTGGGAACCGGTCGGGGAGACGTCCCGACATCGGGAACGCCTCCCAAAACGTCCCGGGAGAAGGAGACAGACGCCGGAGGAGCCGGAGCGCCGCATGGATATCCCGGTGGCCTATGCCGATCCTGCGGTGGGCCTTCATGCCGACCAGGTTCGGGAGCGGAGCCGGGGCGGCTACCGCAATGAAGAGGTAGAATCCAACTCCAAATCCCTGAAGGACATTGTTCGCTCCAATGTCTGCACCTATTTTAACCTGATTTTCTTTGTCCTGGCGATCGCCATCATCGCCGTGGGGGCCTGGAACGAGCTGACCTTTATGGTGGTGGCGCTGGCCAACATCGTCATCGGCATCGTCCAGGAGTGGCGGAGCAAAAAGACGCTGGACGGGCTGAACCTGCTGACCAACCCCAAGGCCAACGTCATGCGGGACGGCATCCTCATCACTACCTCGGTGTACAACACCGTCCGGGACGACATTGTGATCTTCCAGGCGGGAGACCAGATCTACGCCGACGCCCAGGTGGTGGAGGGGGAGTGCCTGGTCAATGAGTCCCTGCTCACCGGCGAGGCGGACGAGCTGCACAAGGGGCAGGGCGACCGCCTGCTCTCCGGCTCCTTCCTGGTCTCTGGTGAGTGCTGCGCCCGGCTGACCGCTGTGGGTCGGGACTCCTATATGTCCAAGCTGACCCTCCAGGCCAAGCAGGCCAAACAGCAGCCCCGCTCGGAGATGATGCGCTCCCTGAACAAGCTGGTCATGGTCATCGGCATCGCCATCATCCCTCTGGGCATCGCCATGGCGGTGAAGGAGATCGTTATTTTGGAAAATCCCATCCGGGACGGGGTGGTATCCACCGTGGCCAGCCTGATCGGCATGATCCCGGAGGGACTGTATCTGCTCACCTCTGTGGCCCTGATGGCCGGTGTCCTCCGCCTGGCCCGGCGCAAGACCCTGGTCCACGAGATGGGATGCATCGAGACGCTCGCCCGGGTGGACGTACTCTGCGTAGACAAGACAGGGACCATCACCGAGCCGAAGATGGTGGTCAAGGACCTGGTGACGCTGGACGAGGCCAGTACCAGCGAGGACGAGCTGCGGGACATTCTGGCGGACTATGTGTTCGCCATGCAGAACGACAACGAGACCATGGCCGCCCTGAAACGCTATTTCAACGGAAAGCACTCCCGGCGGGTGGTGACCCGCGCCCTGCCCTTTACCTCTGCCCGGAAGTATGGCGGGGTGTCCTTTGCCCGGGGCGGCTCCTATCTGTTGGGCGCGCCGGAGAACCTTCTGGGGGACCGGTACGACGACTACCGGGAGGATATTGAGGAGTACTCCCGCCTGGGCTGTCGGGTGCTGCTGCTGGCGGGCTATGAGGGCGCTGTGGACGGGGGCGAGCTGAGCGGGGCGGTCACCCCTCTGGGCCTGGTGCTGCTGACCAACAAGATACGGGAGGAGGCTCCGGCCACCTTCCGGTACTTCCGGGAGCAGGGGGTGGCGGTGAAGGTCATCTCCGGGGACAGCCCCGTGACCGTCTCCGAGGTGGCCCTCCGGGCGGAGATCCCCAATGCAGAGCAGTATGTGGACGCCCGGACGCTGCGCACTGACGAGGAGCTGGCCCAGGCGGCGGAGACCTATACCGTCTTTGGCCGGGTGACGCCGGAGCAGAAGCGAAAGCTGGTCCGGGCCATGCACCAGGCGGGCCACACCGTCGCCATGACCGGAGACGGGGTGAACGACGTGCTGGCCTTGAAGGAGGCGGACTGCTCCGTGGCCATGGCCTCCGGCAGTCAGGCGGCCTGCCAGGTCAGCCACATCGTCCTGTTGGATTCGGATTTTTCCGCCATGCCTTCGGTGGTGGGGGAGGGCCGACGGGTCATCAACAATATCGAGCGGTCTGCCAGCCTGTATCTGGTGAAGAACATCTTCTCCCTGTGCCTGGCGGCGATCTCCCTGATCTTCACCTTCACCTATCCCTTCTCCGCCTCCCAGATGAGCCTGGTCAGCGCCATCACCATCGGGCTGCCCTCCTTCGTCCTGGCGATGGAGCCGAACCACAGCCGCATCCAGGGCCGTTTCCTGCCCAACGTGGTCTATCGGGCGCTGCCCTCTGCCATCAGCGACCTGGTGCTGAGCATCGGCGTGGTGCTGTTTTACACCGTTTTTGGACTGAGCGACGAAGAGCTGAGTACCATCTGCACCCTGGTGGTGGCGGTGGTGGGGCTGCTCATGGTCCACCGGACCTGCAAGCCCTATAATCCTCTGCGCAAGGCGCTGATGATTTTCTGCGTGGTCGCCTTCGCCTTCTGCGTCCTCTTCCTTCGGCCCATCTTTTCCCTGGACCTGTCCATTATGAGCGACGGGGCCTGGCTGGTACTGGTGGTCTTTGTCCTCCTGGCCTTTGAGGTGTCCCTGTCTGCCAACGTCATGGTGGACGGCATCCGAACGGCGGTATACTGGGTGCGGGACAAGGTCCTCTGGCTGCTTCGGAGCGCGGGATTCCTGCCGGAACAGGAATAAGAAGCCCCCTGCGCTGCGAGTGGAGAGGCGCTGTGAAGCTGTGAAACGGAGCGGACTCCGGCAGAGGACCGGTCCGCTCTGGACGCCTGTCTGCTGTCAATGTGGAAGAGGCAGAAAAATGATTCAGGAAGGGGAGTGAGGGAGTTGACCAAGGACGAGCTGCGGCAGAAGGCCCATTCGCTGCCTCTGGAGCCGGGGGTGTATATCATGATGGACGCCGCCGGGGAGGTCATCTATGTGGGCAAGTCCCGGGCGCTGCGCAACCGGGTGAGCCAGTATTTTGCCGATCTCGCCAGCCACACCCCCAAGACCCGGGCCATGGTGGCCCAGATCGACCACTTTGACTACCTCCTGGCCTCCAGCGAGTTTGAGGCTCTGGTACTGGAGAACTCCCTCATCAAGCGCCACAAGCCCCGGTACAACATTCTCCTCAAGGACGACAAGGGATATCCCTATATCCGCCTGTCCAACGAGGAGTATCCCCGCTTTTCCCTGGCCTCCAAGCCCGCCAAAGACGGGGCAAAGTATTTCGGTCCCTACGGGGGACGCAGCGCCACCGGGGAGAGCATCAAGGCCATCTGCAACGCTCTGCGCCTGCCCACCTGCCGAAAGCAGTTTCCCCGGGACATCGGAAAGGAGCGCCCCTGCCTGAACCACCACCTGGGCATCTGCGACGGCTGGTGCCAGGGCAAGCTGACCCAGGCGGACTACCGGGAGCGCATCTACCAGGCGGAGCGGCTGCTGGAGGGGAAATTTACCCAGGTAGAGCAGGAGCTGAAACGGGAGATGCTCCAGGCGTCGGAGGAGCTTCGGTTCGAGGCGGCTGCGGAGCTGCGGGATCGGCTCCAGGCCATCGAGCTGCTGGGGACGAAGCAGCGGGTGGTGGCCTCCTCCCGGGCGGATACCGACGTGGCGGGTTTTTACCGGGGCGAGGCCAAGAGCTGTTTTGTGGTACTCCACTTTCTGGAGGGCGCTCTGGCCGACCGGGATACCCAACTCATGTCCAACCCCATGGAGGAGGACGACGGAGAGGTCGTCTCCACTCTGGTCAAGCAGTATTACCTCAACCGGACGGTCCTGCCCCGGGAGATTTTGCTGCCCGGAGAGTTTGAGGACATGGAGGAGCTGGGGGAGTACCTCACCGGACAGGCGGGGCGCAGAGTGACCCTGAGCGCCCCAAAGCGGGGGGACCGGGTCAGACTGGTAGAGCTGGCGGGCCGCACCGCCCGGGACGAGGTGGAGCGTGCCACCACCGCCCAGGAGCGGCAGAACAAGCTGGTGGAGTTGCTGGGCCGCACTCTGGGGATGGAGCATCCTCCCCGTCGCATCGAGGCCTACGACATCTCCAACACCGGCTCTGCCAACATCGTGGCCTCCATGACCGTGTTCGTGGACGGCAAACCGTTGAAACGGGACTACCGCCGGTTCAAGCTCCGGGACATGGAGCACCCGGACGACTACGCCTCCATGGAGCAGGTGCTGACCCGCCGGTTCCGCCGCTACCTGGAGGGGGACGAGAAATTTGACCAGCTCCCGGACCTGATTCTGATGGACGGGGGACAGGGGCAGGTAAAGGTGGCCGTCCAGGTGCTGGAGGGGATGAACCTCTCCGTGCCGGTGTTCGGCATGGTGAAGGACGGACGCCACCGCACCCGCGCCTTGGTCGCCCCTGGAGGCCGGGAGATCGGCATCCAGCAGAACCAGGCCCTGTTCAGCATGGTGGGTCGCATCCAGGAGGAGACCCACCGCTTCGCCATCACCTTCCACCGGGAGAGCCACGCCAGACAGACGGTGGCCTCCAGCCTGGAGGAGATCCCCGGGGTAGGGGAGGCCCGGCGCAAGGCGCTGTTAAAGCAGTTCAAGACGGTAAAGGGCATCCGGGAGGCCTCCCAGGAGGAGCTGGTTGCCGTTGTCCCCAAAAATACCGCACGGGCAGTCTACCTGCACTTTCACAAGGAGGAGCATGAAACATGAGCAAACGGGGATTTAGCTTAAAGGGATGGGATGAGAAGGGTACAGTGGAGCGGGTGCTGCTGGTGGTGGACCTCTGCATCGGGGTCATCGCCGTCATCCTGACCATGATCGAACTGATGGGAGGTATGGAGACCCACTGGGTTTTCGGCCCCATGTACCTGGTATTCTTCGTTCTCATGGCCTATGAGGACCGGAGAGACCAGTCGGAGATGATCATGGATCTGATTTGGGGCGGGATCCTGCTGGTGTTCTGGCTGGTGGGCTTCGTCTTTTAACGGCAAGCGGTCAGCGACCAGTGACCAATGACAGAGGAGGAAAACCATATGCGAGTCATCACAGGAACCGCCCGGGGACGTCGCCTGGGAGAGCTGAAGGGGGAGGAGACCCGCCCCACCACCGACCAGGTGAAGGAGGGCATCTTCAACGCCATTCAGTTTGACATCGAGGGCCGGAGAGTGCTGGACCTGTTCGCCGGGACGGGCCAGCTGGGCATCGAGTGCCTCAGCCGGGGGGCGGCCAGCTGCCTGTTTGTGGACCAGCGGCGGGAGGCCGTGGCGCTTATCCGGCAGAATTTGAAACACACCGGCCTGGAGGCCGGGGCCAGGGTGGTCCAGGGAGAGTCCCTGCGCTGTCTGAAAAGCCAGCGGGAGCCGTTTCATCTCATCTTTCTGGACCCTCCTTACGACACTGATCTGCAGGAAAATGCGCTAAAAACCATCGCCGACATTGACATCCTTTCGGAAAATGGTATAATCATCTGTGAAAGCAGGGTGGAAAAGGAACTGCCCACACTTTCTGCACCGTATCGGAAGGACAGGACATATCGGTATGGCAAGATCAAGGTGACTCTGTACCGAAAGGACGCAACGGAACTATGAGGACAGCCATTTATCCCGGCAGCTTCGACCCGGTCACCCGGGGGCATCTGGACATCATCAAGCGGGCTGCGGCCCAGTTTGACCGCCTGATCGTCTGTGTGATGGTCAACTCCGAGAAGAAGGGCCTGTTTACCCCACAGGAGCGGGTGGAGCTGCTCCGGCGGGTGACGGCGGATATCCCCAACGTAGAGGTGGACGCCTCCTCCAGTCTGCTGGCGGATTACGCCAGAGAGAAGGGAGCGGGCTGCGTGGTCAAGGGACTGCGGGCCATGTCGGACTTTGAAAAGGAGTTCCAGATGGCCATGATCAACCGGAAGCTCAATCCGGGCCTGGAGACCATGTTTCTGTCTGCCCGTCAGAATTATACCTATCTAAGCTCCAGCATCGCCAAGGAGCTGGCCATGTACCGGGTACCCCTGGAGGACTTCGTCCCTGCAGAGATCGCAGCCGACGTCCAGGCCAAGATGGAACAACAGCTTTGCCGGTAGACCCGGCGGACAGACTGAATGAAAAGGACGGTAATACCAATGGCAAACGGAGTAACGGAACTGCTGGATATGCTCTACCGGATGATCGACGACGCAAAGGGCGGCCTGGGCGGCACCTGCAAGATCAACCGGGACGACGCCCTGGATCTGCTGGACGAGATCCGGAATAAATTCCCCGCTGAGCTCAGCGAGGCGAAAAAGCTGATGGCCACCCGGAACGAGTATCTGGACGGGGCCAAGACCGACGCCGACCGCATCCGCCAGCAGGCGATGGACAAGGCCCGCCAGATGGTGGACGAGCATGAGATCGTCCGTCAGGCCCGGGCGGAGGCCAGCAGCGTCACCGCTCAGGCGGAAAAACGCTCTGAGGAGCTGAAGCAGGCGGCCAACGCCTATTGCGAGGACGCCCTGCGCCGCACGGAGGACGCCGTGAACGTGGCCCTCAACGAGGTGCGTCAGTCCCGCTCCAAGTTCCGCGCGGTGGCCGGCATGGGAAATACCGCCCCTCGCCGGAGTCAGAACGTGGCCTACGACGCGGCCAAGGAAGAGGACTGAGCCGGAACAGGGGGGCAGTTTGCGCCTCTGATACGGATGACGACAGAACAGGCGTGGCCGGACGGGCGGCGTGGAGACAGCGCAGCCCGTCCGGTCGCTCTGTTCCGGAACAATTGACATAATTCTAACCGCAACCTGTGAAAAATGGGGCGTATTCTCCGGTTTTTGCAATTTGAGTGAACAATTCGCAAAACTTTTGGCCCAAAACATCCGATTTGGAAGGAAAAACAGAAAGGATTTCCCCGAAAAAATAGTTACAAGGGGTTGCAATTTTGGAACAAAAGAATTATACTAGCTATATCACCGGAGACGATTTCGGGGCTGCCGTCCCGGGCCGGGGAGAAAGGCGGGTCGCTGTGCCATGACAGAGTATACCCATCGCCCGGTGTTGCTAGAGGAATGTATCCAGGGACTGGCCATCCGGCCGGAGGGCGTCTATGTGGACGGCACCTTGGGTCGGGCGGGCCATGCCAGAGAGGTGGCGGCCAGACTGACCACCGGGCAGCTCATCGCCATCGACCGGGACCAGGCGGCGCTGGACGCCGCGCCGGGACGGTTCGGCTCCCTGATGGAGCGGGTGACGCTGGTACACGGCAACTTCCGTGACATCCCGGAGATATTGGACCGGCTCTCCATTGTCGGAGTGGACGGTATTTTGCTGGATTTGGGGGTTTCCTCTCCCCAGCTGGACGACGCCAGTCGGGGGTTCTCCTACAGTAAGGACGCTCCTCTGGATATGCGGATGGATCAGAGCCAGACGCTGACCGCCGCCGACATCGTCAACACCTATGACGAGGACGAGCTTCGGCTCATCCTCAGCCGGTACGGCGAGGAGCGGTATTCTCCCCGCATCGCCGCGGCTATTTGCCACCGGAGAGAGGAACGGCCCATCGAGACCACTCTGGAGCTGGTGGATATCATCCGCTCCGCCATGCCCGCCGCCGCCCTTCGGGAGAAGCAGCATCCCGCCAAACGGAGCTTTCAGGCGCTGCGCATCGCCGTCAACGACGAGCTGGGGGCGATCGCCGACACCATGGAGGCGGTCATCTCCCGATTGAATCCGGGCGGACGGCTGTGCGTCATCACCTTCCACTCCCTGGAGGACCGGATCGTCAAGACCGCCATGGCCCAGGCGGCCCGGGGCTGCACCTGCCCGCCGGAATTTCCGGTGTGCGTCTGCGGTAAGACCCCCCAGGTGCGCCTGACGCCCAGAAAACCGATTATTCCCTCGGCTGACGAGTGTGGGGAAAACCCCAGAGCACGCAGCGCAAAGCTGCGCATCTGTGAGAAATGCCAGCCGGTTACGATATAAGAAACGAGGCATCCCTTTATGGCAAATGCAGCGAGACAATATTACAGCTATGAAACGGCTGTTCCCCGCCGAAAGCGGGACAACGGTCCTCAGCTTCAGGAGCTGCCGCTGGTCCGCCCCCGGAAAAAGGGACAGACCCAGGAGCAGGTCCAGAGCCGGATCAAGGTCAACCTCCGGACAAAGGAGAGCGTCAGCATTCTTCCGGTGCTGGGCTTTGCGGCGGCGGCAGTGATGGCTGTAATGATCCTGTTCAGCTACACCCAACTCAACGCCATCTATGCAGAGACGGTGATCGTCCGGGATGAGCTGAGCGAGCTGCAGGAGGAAGGGGAAAAGCTGGAGGCCAGGTACGAGGAGGTATTCGACCAGGCCGCACTCCAGGAGGCTGTGGACAATGCAGACGTGGAACTGTCCGAGGCCGGCAGCGATCAAAAGATTTATGTAGACCTGTCCGAGCCGGACAGCGCAGTGGTCTATGGCGAGAGCACCAGTCTGCTGGAGCAGATCCAGGCGCTGTGGGACTCTCTGTGGTCATAAGAGAAAATCGTCTTACATAGGCTGAGGGCAGGATGGCTCCCACCAAAAGAGAATGAAAACGGGGCGTAAGAAAACAAATCTTTTCTTGCGCCCTTTTCGTCAGAATAGTCGGGGACGGCTGGAAAGGCAGTAGACCATGAACAAGGAACGGAAAATCCGCGAGGCGGGCAAGGCGGCGAACCGGCTGGTGTTCAGCCGCTCTGTGAAGCTGATGATCGTGTTCGGTATCGTTATCTTTATCCCTCTGATCTGGCAGCTCTATCAGCTCCAGATCGTTCAGCATGACGAGCTGGAGGAGATGGCCGTCACCCAGCAGACCTCTCAGCTCTCGGTCAGCGCCTCCCGGGGTACCATTTACGACGCCAACGGCAATGTGCTGGCCATCAGCTCTACTGTCTACGACGTCATCATCTCCCCCAAGGCCATCGACGAGAAGCAGCAGTCCCTGGATGAGAGCCTGGCCTCCGCCAAGGAGAAGGGGACGGATACCTCCGACTACGACTGGAATGTGGAGGATGTGGTCTGCGCCCAGCTGGCGGAGATTTTGGACCTGGACGAAGAGGAACTGCATGAGAAGTGCCAGGACACCACGAGCCAATATAAGCGTCTGGCCACCAAGGTGGAGTCCGACGTGGAGGACCAGGTCCGTGCGCTCATCGACGAATACGACCTCACCGGCTGCGTCTATCTCCAGCCCAACACCAAGCGATATTACCCCTACGGGGACATGGCCGCCCAGATCATTGGCTTTACCAACGCCGACGGGGACGGGGCCTACGGCCTGGAGGCGAAATACAACGACGAGCTGTCCGGTACGCCGGGCTACATCGTCACCGCCGTGGACGAGGACGGCACCGATCTGCTCAACTTCTTCCAGGATTACTACGACGCGGAGGACGGCAGCGACATCTATCTGACGCTGGATGCCAACATCCAGGAATACTGCGAGAGCCTGCTGGAGGAATACTGCGAAAAGTACGAGACCACCAACGGCGGCACCATCATCGTCATGGAGTGCGATACTGGGGCCATTTTGGGCATGGCCTCGTCTCCCGGCTTTGACCTGAACAATTACAGCACCATTGAGGACGAGGACCTGCTGGACGAGGTGGAGGAGAACGCCCAGACACTTGTGGAGGAATCCGAGGCGGAGGTGGCTGCGGCCATCGCCGAGGCGGAGAAGGAGGGGCTGACCCTCACCGACGAGGAGACTACCGTCCTGGACTATGACTCCGCCTACAGTCAGACCTATTCCGAAATGCTCTACTCCCTGTGGACCAACAAGGCGATCACCGACACCTATGAGCCAGGCTCCACCTTCAAGGCCCTGGTCCTGGCCGCCGCCCTGGAGGAAGGGGTGGTGGACGAGAACAGCACCTTCTACTGTGCAGGCAGCACAGAGCTGGACATCTACACCATTGGCTGCTCCGCCACCCATGGCACTCAGACTCTGGCGGAGGCCATCGGCCACTCCTGCAACATGGCGCTGCTGGACATCGGACAGCGGCTGGGGTATTCCACCTTCTACCAGTACTTCTATAACTTCGGCATTATGGAAACCACCGGCATCGACCTGCCCTATGAGAACATCGGCGAGGTCTGGAGCTATGAGGACTTCAACATCACTGAGCTGGCCACCGCCTCCTTCGGGCAGCGGTTCGAGGTGACCCCCATCCAGATGATCACCGCCTTCAATGCGGTGGTCAACGGGGGCTATCTGTACACCCCCTATGTGGTGGATAAAATCGTAGATTCAGATGGTAACACCACCTACGAGGCAGAGGCTACCGCCGTCCGCCAGGTCGTCAGCGAGGAGACCAGCCAGACCTGCGCCGAGATTTTGGAGGGGGTCGTCTCCAAGTATGCCGGCAAGAACGCCTATCAGGCGGGCTACCGCATCGGCGGCAAGACCGGTACCTCCCAGACCCTGGTGGACGGGGAGAACATCGTCTCCTTCATGGGCTTTGCCCCGGCGGACGACCCGGACGTGATCGTGCTGGTCATCTTCGACCGGCCTCTGGCGGTGGACGGCGGCGACTACACCTCCTCCGGACTCTACATCTCCGGCGGTAACATGGCCGCACCGGTGGCGGGGAAGCTGCTGGCCAAGGTGCTGGACTATCGGGGCTATGAGAAGTCCTACAGCTCTGACGACCTCACCGGTGAGCTGACCTCCGTCCCCGACCTGACCGGACAGACCGAGGCCCAGGCGGAGCAGACGCTGAACAACAAAAAGCTGTCCTACCGGGTGGTGGGCAGCGGCGATACGGTCACAGGGCAGATCCCCTCCTCCGGGACCTATATCCCCCAGAACAGCACCGTCATCCTCTATATGGGAGAGGAGGTCCCCACCGACGAGGTGGAGATGCCCAACCTGAAGGGGCTGACCCCGGACCAGGTGGTGGATGTACTCAACGATCTGGGGCTGTATATGCAGGCCACCGGTACCTCCGGATATTACACCAGCACCACCGTCTGCACCAGCCAGAGCATCTCCGCCGGAACCAGCGTCAAGCGGGGGACCCTGCTGACGGTGGAGTTTGAGGACACGGACACCTCGGACGCAGACGCCAGCACCGGACTGGACGGGGACTGAGCCGTAAAGATTTTTTCATACCAGAACAGTAGAAAGCAGAGGCCAAATGTGATATGCTAAGGGCCGGGACAGGGTGTCCCGGCCTGGGGTGGACAAAAACCGGAGAGAGGCTGCCCAAAGCACGATTTGGCACACAGGAGGTTCCAAAGATGAGAGTTGTACTCAGTTTAGTGATTTCGTTCCTG
The DNA here is from genome assembly GCA_020860575.1 of Clostridiales bacterium. Lineage (GTDB taxonomy): Bacteria > Bacillota > Clostridia > Oscillospirales > Oscillospiraceae > Onthomonas. Next base: position 22,478 of record JAJBUB010000108.1, read on the forward strand.
GTCTCCTACGGGATGGGCCGGATTCTGATTCCCCGGCTGATCGCCCTTCACGCAGGGCAGACCATCAAGGAGATCGGCCCGAACTGGCATATGTCCAAGCAGGGGACTCCCACCATGGGAGGCATCATGTTTATCGTGGGCATCCTGGTGGCCCTGCTGCTGGCGGGCATTTCGGACTTTATGGAGGGGGATTTCGGCGGACTGTTCGTTTACCTCTTCGCCCTGGTGTTCGGGGCCATTGGGTTCTTCGACGACTTCATGAAGGTGAAGTACAAGAAAAATGAGGGGCTGACCGCTCCCCAGAAGTTCCTGCTCCAGCTGGCGGCGGCGATTTTGTTCATCGTCCTCATGCGCTCCTTTGGCTATCTCCAGTCCCAGCTGTATATCCCCTTCTTCAACGTGACCTTTGAGATCCCCTGGGTGGTCTATATGATCTTCGCCGCCTTCGTCATCGTGGGTACGGTGAACGCGGTGAACCTGACCGACGGGGTGGACGGCCTGTCCTCCGGCGTGACCATGCCGGTGGCACTGTTCTATGTGGCGGTGGCCGCCTACTGGGGTTACACCGAGCTGGGGGTCTTTGCCGCCGCCATCTTCGGTGGACTGTGCGCCTTCCTGATTTACAACTTCCACCCGGCCAAGGTCTTTATGGGGGACACCGGCTCCCTGTTCCTGGGCGGGGCCGTGGCGGGGCTGGCCTTTGCCCTGGACATCCCCCTGGCCCTCATCCTGGTGGGCATCATCTATATCGCCGAGACCCTCAGCGACATCATTCAGGTGACCTACTTCAAGCTCACCCACGGCAAGCGCATCTTCCGCATGGCGCCCCTCCATCACCACCTGGAGCTGGGCGGCTGGAGCGAGGAGAAGCTGTTCGCCGTCTTTACCACCATCTCCGCGGCGGCCTGTATCCTGGCCTTCTGGGGAGTTATGGACCGCTTCCCCACGGTCTGAGGGAAGGACTTTCTATCCCATGGAGGACGGCGGCCATGTCTGCCGCCCGTGAAAGGAGCAACCAATGGCGTGGAAAACGAATCGGGATACGCCCCGTGACCAGCAGTGGGCCAAGGGTCCCATCGATCTGCCCTTTCTGGCCCTGACCCTGCTGCTGCTGGGCATCGGGCTGATCATGCTGTATTCCGCCTCCTCCTATACCGCCAGCACAGAAGCGGTTTCCAACTATGACGCTGCCTACTACTTCAAGCGGCAGGCCCTCTTTGCGGTCATCGGCATTGCGGTCATGTACATCGTCTCCAAGATCGACTATCAGCAGATGCGCTGGCTGGGGGCCGTCGCCCTGGCCATCGCCATCTTCCTGCTGATTTTCGTACTCATCCCTACTCCATTCAGCGTGGTGAGCAACAATGCCCGCCGCTGGATCAGTCTGGGCTTTACCACCTTCCAGCCCTCGGAGATCGCCAAGATCGCCGTGGTCATGTATTTTGCATCCAGCTTATCCAAACGGCCCCTGACCCAGCTCCGCAGCGAGCATCCCCAGCCGGAAAAGCCTCGGGGCCGTCGTCCCAGGGGGGCCATTCGGGGCTTCTTCTACGACATGGGGACGATGTTCCGCCAGTTCCGCAAGCTGCCCGCTATCCAGGGCATCTACCGCTTCGGACAGCGCATCGGCCTGTGGGAGCTGATCCCCTATGTGGTGGTGCTGCTGGTCATCGGCGTGTTGCTGCTCATGGAGCCTCACCTGTCCGGCTTCCTGCTGGTCATGGTGGCCGCCGCCGCCATCCTGTTCGCCTCCGGCGTCCACTGGGGCTGGGTCGTGGCGGGGGGCTGCGCTGTGGCG
>JAJBUB010000020.1 GCA_020860575.1 Clostridiales bacterium
TTCCGGCATATCCCGGGGAACGACCCGCTTGAGCCGCTTCATATAGCGGAAAAAGCTCCGCAAATCGAGACTGTATTCGTCAACGGTGAGATTGGAATGACCCTTTACCGTCTCGTGATAGGATAAAAAGTCGCACAGCAAGGGCGATGCAAATTCTCGGTAGTCCATGGTCAAAATCAGGGGTCTCCCGGCCCGGTCAGGCGGTTTTCACCTCCCTCAACCTGAACAAAATTTTTATTTTGTTCAGGTTTGTGTCTTTGGAAAAAGCGGCCTCTCGCTTCGCAGCCGCTTCTCTCAGGCGGGGTCCCCTGCCTCCTGTTCCTTGTTTGATTGGGTCCAGCATACCACAACGGCAGGCTTCTGTCAAGAACGGCATGGCAAAACAGACGGTCTGATGTGTTTTTTCACTCTGAGTTCTTTCCGGACACACCGGGTCCTTCGCCCGTAAACAGCACCAGATCGCCCCTACAGCTGTTTTCCGACGCCCACCGCCACAGCTCTATAATCATCTCCTCCTCGGCCCGCTGGAGCAGGATGATCTCCTTTTCATCCACGGCAGTCTCATCCATCAGCGCATCCCGATCTATCTCCAACGCCGCTCTGGCCCGGCGTCTGCTCAGGACGACCTGCTTTCCCAGGAAGGCCCGCAGCACCGCCTGACGTATATAATTCTCCGTCCTACGCGTCCCTCCGTTCTGCGCTCACGCCAGCACCGCCAGCGCCTCCCGGATGTTGCGCACCGGGATGAGCTGCATCCCCGGGATGTCGATGTCCTTGACCCCTCTGGCGGGGACCAGGCACTTGTGGAAGCCCAGACGGTGAATTTCCGACAGCCGCTGGCCCAGGACGCTGACGCTGCGTATCTCCCCCGTCAGGCCCACCTCTCCCACGGCTGCCAGGTCGTCCGGCACCGGGCGGTCCCGGAAGCTGGAGGCCAGGGCCAGCACCGCCGCCAGGTCCGCCGCAGGCTCGTTCAGGTTCAGGCCAGCCACCACGTTGATGTAGGCGTCGCAGCCGCCGATGCGCAGGCCGCCCCGCTTTTCCAGCACGGCCAGGAGCAGCATGGAGCGGTTGTAGTCGATGCCGTTGCTGGTGCGCCGGGGGACGGCGAAGCTGCTGGGGGTCACCAGGGCCTGGACCTCCGCCAGAACGGGGCGCATCCCCTCCATGACGCAGGTGACGCAGCTCCCCGGCGTTCCGGCGGGCCGTCCGGAGAGGAGCATCTCCGAGGGGTTGGGGACCTCCCGGAGACCGGAGTCCAGCATCTCAAAGACGCCGATCTCGTCCGTGGCCCCGAACCGGTTCTTGGTGGCCCGGAGGATGCGGTAGACCAGATTCTGCTCTCCCTCAAAGGACAGCACGCAGTCCACGATATGCTCCAGCACCTTCGGCCCGGCGATAGAGCCTTCCTTGTTGATGTGGCCGATGACAAAGACGGTGATGCCGTTGCCCTTGGCCAGCTCCATCAGGCTCATGGCGCAGGCCTTCACCTGGGCCACGCTGCCGGGCAGAGACTCCGACCCGTCCTGATACATGGTCTGGATGGAGTCTACCACCAGGATGTCCGGCTTGACCTCGTCCACGCTGCTGAGAATTTGGTTCAGGTTGGTCTCCGCCAGCAGATACATCCCCTCCCCTACGACGCCCAGCCGCTGGGCGCGGAGCTTGATCTGCCGGGCGGATTCTTCCCCGGAGACGTACAGCACCCGATAGGAGGCGGAGAGGGTGTCGCAGATCTGGAGCATCAGGGTGGATTTCCCGATGCCGGGGCTGCCGCCTACCAGGACGAAGGAGCCTTTGACGGCTCCGCCCCCCAGCACCCGGTCCAGCTCCCCCATGCCGGTGCAGAAGCGGATCTCCTCTCCCATCTCCACCTGGGATAAGGGCATGGCCCGGCCCACCGGCCGACCGGAGGAGACGGAGGGCACCGGGTTTTTGCTCCGGCTCTCCGTGGGCTGCTCCACAATGGTATTCCAGCTGCCGCAGCCGGGGCATCTCCCCTGCCACTTGGGAAACTCGTTCCCGCAGCTCGTACAGTAAAAAATCGTCTTGTTTTTCATTCTTGTCTCCGTGTCGTCCGTGTCAAATCATTGTCCGCTCCCGTACCAGTAGCCCAGGCAGGCCCCCATGAGCACCGCCGCCAGCCGGGTCTGATAGCCGTCGTCCTGGAGCCGGTGGTCCTCCTCCGGGTTGGAGAGAAAGCCGCACTCCGCCAGGATGGCCGGACAGGTGATGTGGCTCATCAGGTAGAGGTCGGAGGGCATCTCCTTGGCCTGCCGCCGGTTGTCGCTGTCCAGGCACTCCCGGAGGAGGGTCTGGGTCTGTTCCGCCCAGCCCTGGCTCTCCCCGTCCGGCTGGTAAAAGACCTGTGCGCCGGAATATTTGGAGTCGGTATACTGGTTCTGGTGGATGCTCAGCAGCAGGGCGTCCGGCGTGGCGTTGACGACTGCCACCCGGTTTTCCATGTCGCTGCGCTTCTGCTCCCGCAGCGTCTCCGCCTCCGGGTCCGCCAGAGATGCCTCCGTGTCCCGGAGCAGGACGGTCCGCTGGCCGAACAGCCCGGCGATCTGGTCGCATTTCAGGGCGATGGCCAGATTTAGTTCGCTCTCCGCCACCCCGGAGACTGAGACGGCCCCGCCGTCCGCCCCGCCGTGGCCCGGGTCGATGACCAGGGTGTATTCCCGCCGCAGCCGGGGCGAAAAGGTCTCCGCCGCCTCCATCCGGCCGCACCACAGGGTAAAGGAGACCATGGCTGCCGCCAGGGTCAGACTGATGACTGCCCGCCTTAAGGTCGCATTTTTCATCTCCATCCCTCCCGGTGGAAGTATATGGGAGGTGGGGAGGGTTTACGCCTGTTCGGTTCCCGGGGCTGGGTTGCCTCTCACCTTCTTCTTGGGGGCCGTCAGGTCGTAGCTGTCCTGAACCAGCCGGAGAATGTCCTCCTCCTCCATGCTGCCGTCCAGGATGATGCTGATCCAGTGCTGCTTGTTCATGTGGTAGGCCGGGACCACCGCCGGATAGATTTGCCGCCAGAAGTCCCCGCTGACCGGCTCCGCCTTGACGTTGACCCAGATGCGGCCCTCCCGCTGAAAGACCATGGCAAAGATTTTTCGGTTCTCCAGATGCCGGATGACCGTCCAGTTGGTGTCTTCAAAGGGGTAGTCCTCATAGGAAAAGGGCAGCGTCAGGCAGGCGCGGACGGCCTCTTCCCGGGTCGTCATGGCAGCGCTCCCCCGCTTTTCAGGACTGGCCGTCGTCATTTTTGCCGCCGTCCAGATACTTTTTGATGCGGTATCCCCCGCCGATCACGCAGATGACGGCGAACAGCAGATAGGCCCACTGGTCGCTGACCAACCCATAGACCAGGGCCACCGCCGCCGCCACGAACCAGATGATCGCCGCAATCAGATCTCCCTTCATGTTGCACCTCTCCCCTCTTCCGGCGTCTCCAGCAGTCGGATCGCCGCCTGATATTTTTCTACCCGTTGCAGCTCCCGCGGCCCCACCCGGTCCAGCCGGGTCAGGTCGCTGTTGTGCCGGAGGTCGGCCAGCTTCACCGCCCTTGCCACCGGGTTTGGCCTGATTCGCGCCACATAGTCCAGGTAGGGTACCCTTGGGTCATGGGTCAGCAGGGCCAGGGCCTCCAGCACCTGGGCGGGATATCCCATCTCCGCCAAATCATCCAGGGTATAGTCGGTGTCCTCCACTACATCGTGGAGCAGGGCGACCACCGTGGTCGTCTCGTCCGGCATCTGCTCCGCCAGATGGAAGGGGTGGAACACATAGGGCAGGCCGCTCTTGTCCGTCTGGTCCCGGTGGGCGGCGTAGCACAGGCGGAGCGCCCGCTTTGTCAGCTCGGTGTAAATCATGTCAGTCCCCTCCCGCTGCCGTTCAGGCCCCCAGCAGCCGCTGGTCGTAATAGAACAGCCCTTCGTTGATAACGAAAATGTCATATTCCTGCTTTTCAATAAAATACTCAATGATGACGTCGAACCGGATGCTGCGGGAGAGGGCGTACCCCGCCCGGCCAAGTAGGTCCTTCGTCTCGTCCAGATTCAGCCGCAGGGCGATGGCCAGGGCGATGACCGTCTGCTTGCTGGGGCTGTAATTCGCCTTCCGCAGCTTGGAAAACAGCTTGCGGTCCATGTTGGCCCGCTTGTACACCTCCACATCCGTCATCCCCTTCTCGTCGATGAGCCGGAACAGCATGGTGGAAAAGGACTCGTCCAGAGGGAGATCGCTCAGAGAGCGGGCCGCCCCGGCCGATGGCACAGCGGCGAAGAGGGCGTCTGACGGCCGGGCCGCCTCGCAGGAGGACGGGGCGGGAGCCGCTGGCGCAGATGGCGCGGCCTTTTTCCGCTTTTGGACGCGTCCCATCCCCTTTTTCGGGGGCGCGCTTTGGCCG
>JAJBUB010000051.1 GCA_020860575.1 Clostridiales bacterium
GATCTGATTTCTAAGGAGAGCGCTTCCTGAGGGGACTATCTGAACCTGGCTCCGGCGACCGTGCAGCCGGAGAGCCGTCGCGGACAACAGTTTTGAGACTGCGTGATATAAGGCGAAGGAATTCTGGAGAACAGGAGGTTATCGGTAAAATGACAGACTTTAAGAGGGAACGGAAGTGACTTGTACCGTAGCGCAGCGGGTATAGGTCACTTCCATTTTTTGCGATAAAACGAAGCCCGCCCTCCATTCGGAGAGCGGGCGTTTTTGCTGCTAAATATGGAGCAGCAGCACGGCGATGCCGAAATAGATCAGCAGGGAGAGGGCGTCCACCACGGTGGTGATGAAGGGACTGGCCAGCACCGCCGGGTCAAGTCCCACCTGGTTGGCCAGGATGGGGAACAGCGCTCCCAGCAGCTTGGCGGCCACCACCGTCACGATGATGGTCAGAGAGACCACCAGAGCCACCGCCACCGTCACGGCGGGGTTGCTCATGAGCAGGCGGTCCACCAGCATCATCTTGCCGAAATTCACTGCGGCCAGGGTGACGCCGCTGAGCAGGGCCACCCGAAGCTCCTTCCACAGCACCCGGCCCGTGTCCCGTATCCCGATCTCGTGGAGGGACAGGGCGCGGATGACCTCCGCCGAGGACTGAGCGCCGGAATTGCCGCCGGTGTCGCTGAGCATGGTGATAAAGGAGGTGAGCACCATGCAGGCGGCCAGGGCGTCTTCATAGCTGGAGATGATCTGGGCGGTAAAGGTGGAGGACAGCATGAGCAGCAGCAGCCAGGGAAGGCGGCTGGCGGAGATCTGCCGGACACTGGAGCGGAGGTAGGGAGTCTCCGAGGGGAGCATACCGGCCATCTTCTGGATATCCTCGGTGGTCTCCTCCTGCATGACGTCCATCACGTCGTCGGCGGTGATGATGCCCACCAGCCGTCCGCCGGTGTCCACTACCGGCATGGCCGTCAGGTCATATCGCCCGAATCTGCGGGCTACCAACTCCTGGTCCTCCTGGGTGACGGCGGAGATGGGATCGTTGTCCATGATCTCTCCCACCGTGTCCTCATAGGCCGCCAGCATCAGCGCCCGGATGGTGACAAAGCCGGTGAGCCGCCGTCCGGCGTCCACCACATAGCACACGTCGATGGTCTCCACATTCTCCGCCTCCCGGCGGATGCGCTGGAAGCAGTCGGAGACCGTCATGCTCTGCTCCAGGTCGATAAGCTCGGTGGTCATCAGCGCCCCGGCGGAGTCCTTGGGGTAGTTCAAAATTTGATTGATGCCCGTCCGCATCTCCGGGGCGGCGTGGGCCAGGATGCGCCGCACCATGTCGGGGGGCATCTCCTCCACGATGTCGGCGGCGTCGTCCAGATACAGCTCGTCCAGCACCGCCCGCAGCTCGCTGTTGGAGAAGTCGTTGATGAGCTGCTGCTGGTGCTCTGGGGTCAGCTCCACGAACACCTCGCCCGCCGTCTCCTCCGGCAGCAGCCGGAACAGCAAGGGGATGCTCTCCCCGGAGAGGCTGTCCATGAGCTGGGCCACATCCGCAGGCTCCAGAGGGAGGAGCATTCCCCGGAGCTGGGCGTATTGCTTTTGTTTCAGAAGGCTCCCCGCAATGGCGGTGAGCCGGTAGAATTTTTCCTCAGGATACATGACGTGACCTCCTTTCCGGAATAGGAACGCCGGGGAGAGCGCCACGGGTCAGGCTCACATGGGAATGAGCGCCAGAGCGAACCCGAAGTAGATGAGCAGAGACAGGGCGTCCACGATGGTGGTGATGAGAGGACTTGCCAGCACGGCGGGGTCCAGCCCCACCTTGTCTGCCAGGACAGGGAGGATAGCGCCGATGGTCTTGGCGCAGATGACGGTGCAGATCAGGGTCAGGCTGACCACCAGGGCCACCAGAGGGGTGACCGCCGGATTGTTGAACAGCAGCCGGTCGATGAGCATCATTTTCAGGAAATTGGCCGCCGCCAGGGCGACGCCGCAGACGATGGCCACCCGGCACTCCTTCCAGATGACCCGGGGCAGATCGCTGAACCGGATCTCGTGGAGGGACAGGGCGCGGATGATAGCCACAGAGGACTGGGAGCCGGAGTTGCCGCCGGTGCCGCTGAGGATGGTGATATAGGAGGTCAAAATCATACAGGCGGACAGGGCGCTCTCGAATTTGGTGATGATAATGCTGGAGAAGGTGGCCGACAGCATGAGCAGCAGCAGCCAGGGGAAGCGGCTCTTCCACGTCTCCAGAACGCCGGTGCGGAGATAGGGCTTGTCGGTGGGCAGAATGGCCGCCATCTTCTCAATGTCCTCGGTGGCCTCGGCCTGCATGACGTCCATCACGTCGTCGGCGGTGATGATACCTACCAGGCGGTTCTCCGTGTCCACCACCGGCATGGCCATCAGGTCGTACCGGCTGAACCGCTGAGCCACCGTCTCCTGGTCCTCCAGGGTGGTGACGGAGAGGAGGTTGGTGTCCATGATCTCCCCGATCTCGTCCTCATAGCTGGCGAGGAACAGGTCCCGGATGGTGACATAGCCCAGCAGCTTCCGGTTTTTCTCCACCACATAGCAGACGTTGATGGTCTCCACGTCGGAGGCGTTCCGTCGGATGCGCTTGAAGCAGTCCTCCACCGTCATGTCCCGTTTCAGGTCGATATACTCGGTGGTCATCAGGGACCCGGCGGAGTCCTCCGGGTACTTCAAAATCTCGTTGATGCTCTTGCGCATCTCCGGCTCGGAGTGGGCCAGGATGCGCCGGACCACGTTGGCGGGCATCTCCTCCACGATGTCCACGGCGTCGTCCAGATACAGCTCGTCCAGCACCTCCTTCAGCTCGGTGTTGGAGAAGCTGCGGATGAGCTGCTCCTGATGCTCCGGGTTTAGCTCCACGAACACCTCCGCCGCCGTCTCCTTGGGCAGCAGCCGGAACACCAGAGGGATGCTCTCCCCGGACAGGTCGTCCATGAGCTGGGCGATGTCCACCGGCTCCAGGGGAAGGAGGCTGCCCCGGAGCTGGGCATACTGTTTTCGCTTCAGGAGATCCTCTACAATGTGAACCATTTTTTCCCGTCTGCTCTCAAAATCTGCCACAGTAACGACCCCCTTTTTCCTATCGGATACGGCGCTCCGCCGGTGAGACAAAAAAGCATCTGATACCATGTCCGGCATCAGATGCACGCGAGCGCCATTCAGACCGTCCCAAAAGGACGCCCACCCACCGTTCAAGCTTTAGCATCACAAGGCAGTGAAATTGCATTAGACGACACCTTTGGGTTCGATGTCACCTGTTCAGACCAACGGATCGTGTCTCCACGACTTTGCGGCAGCAACCCGTATCCTTGTGGTAGCCTTACCTACCGGATCGATATTCTCTTTCTGTCCTCTATAGTATGCCAATTAGCGGCTGATGTCAACCCCATGGGAAATAAAAAGCGCCGCAGAGAGAGGAACTGATTTGGGGAAAGAGAAATTTCCCCGATTGCAATTTCCCGCCGATGTGGTACACTGTAAGGCATGAGACTGCCGCCCTGAGATGGGCGCGGACGGGAAGTGAGACAGGATGAAGATCAGCCAGACCCAACTGACCTGGGTGGCGCTGGTGCTGGGGCTGAATAATCTGCTCCTGCGCCGGAGCTGGTGGGCGGCGGCCTATGACGAGTCCGCCCAGCTGGTCACCGACGGAGGACTGCTGCGCACCTTTGCCCTGCTGGTGGCGGTCTGCGCCGCTGTGGTGGTCGTCGCTTGGCTGCTGCTCTGGCGGCGGAAGGTCCCTGCGGCGGCGCCCTATGGGGACGGAGGCCGGGGAAAGACCGCTCTGCGTCTGGCGGCGGGTCTGTGCGCCCTGGTCGGGGGCATTTTGGAGCCGGTACGCAACACCGCCGAGGTGGCCGCCTCCCCCATCGCCCAGGCCATGAGCCTGTTTCTCATCGTCCAGGGCATCGCGATGCTCTACCTGGCCCTGGCCCGGGACCGGGAGAGCAGCGGGTTCCGTTCGTCGCTGCTGCTGCCCTTTTTTACCAGCTGCTTCTGGCTGGTGGCCTTCTACCATCAGTACGGCTCCGCCCCCAGCACGGAGACCTATCTCTGGCCCATGATCGCCGGTATCCTGGTCGCCTTTGCCTGGATGTACGATACCGCCTTTGTCTATCAGCCCCAACGGGGCAAATGGGTAGGGCCGCTGGCGCTGCTGGTGCTACTGACCGTTCCCCCCGCCCTGGCGGCCCCCCTGTCCCTGGACGACCGGCTGGCGCTGGTCTCCGCCCTGCTGTGGTTTCTGGCAGTTTCCCTGGAGCTGAAACCGGTCCCGGAAATGCCTGAGACCCCAGCCGCCGAAACGAATGAAACCGGAGAGGAGAATCCCCCATGTCTGAAC
>JAJBUB010000044.1 GCA_020860575.1 Clostridiales bacterium
CACATAACTTTGCTTTTTTCTATGAAATCCGTCGCCCTTATCTCCTCATCTTATCCCAGCAGCTAATATTTGTTTTCTGGTGTTATAGCTGTAGCTCATGCTTGGGTTACTTGCATAGTTCCAAATCACGATGATATCCAGCTTCTGATAGTATTTAATTACGTAAGTGCAATCACGATTGATTACTTTTGTCTTGTTTTGGAGACATCCAGTTTTCCCACCGGTAGCCCTCTGCGCGATTTCACTAACCTCAAACATTTTCCTGGGGCGATGGTACTCTTCGCAGAAGTCATCGACAATTTTTTCAATTTCATTTTTGCATGTGTACATTTATTTCTCCGCCTCTCTTTGTAGTATTTATAGATTCCAGTTGACATGCAGTAATTTTCAAATCGTGTACCTTTGCAAACCCACACTCTGTCCTCAAATATTTATCACTCTTGCCCAATTTTTCATCGCAAAGGGCTTGTCATTTTCATCAGTTCGTGATAAAATTTATTTGTATTCGACAAGACATCAAAAATTTGAAAAGGTACACCTTTTCAAATTACCCCACGGCTTTACTTGCCCTCCTTTTCCAATTTTCGTGCCCTGGAATAGAACGTCCCCTCCGGCATTCCGCACAGTGCGGCGGCTTGCTTCAGAGGGATTTTCTTGTCTCTCCACGCCCTGTGGACCTCATAGAAGTTCTCCGGCAGAGGCTTTGGCGGTCGGCCAAATTTGACCCCTCTGGCTCTGGCCGCCGCAATGCCCTCTGCCTGGCGCTGTTTGATGTTGGTTCGTTCATTTTCCGCCACAAAGGACAGCACCTGCAACACAATGTCGCTCAAAAACGTCCCCACCAGGTCTTTGCCCCGGCGGGTGTCCAGCAGGGGCATGTCCAGCACCACAATGTCAACGCCCTTGTCCTTCGTCAAAATCCGCCACTGATTTTGTATCTCCTCATAATTCCTCCCCAGACGGTCGATGCTCTTGATGTAGAGCAGATCGTCTTTTTTCAGCTTTCGCACCAGTTTTTTGTATTGTGGGCGCTCGAAGTCCTTGCCGGACTGCTTGTCCATGTAGATGTTCTTCTCCGGGACATCCGCCTCCCGCAGCGCGATCATCTGCCTGTCCTCGTTCTGGTCCTTTGTACTTACCCGAACATAACCATAAATCGTTCCTGCCATCAATAAAGCCCCCTTAAGCCACAGGCAACACCTCTTGCATAGAATCATTTTGTTAAAAAGGACAGGCACAGAAAAACGCCCCTCCAGCGGCATGAAAATATGCCACTGGAGGGGCGTTTTCTGTTTGAAACATCCCTGACTGCACAGTTCCCGGTCAGGGATGCTTTTTTCCTTTACCGCTTACAGCTTAGGCGTCCGGCGGGTGATCTCCTCCCGCTTGGGGCCGGTGGAGACCAGGGTGATGGGCACGCCGATCTGCTGTTCGATGAAGTCCACGTAGTCCTTCGCCTGCTGGGGCAGCTCCTCATACTCGGTGCAGCCCCGGATGTCGCACTTCCAGCCGGGAAGGGTGGTATACACCGCCTTGGCCCGGTTCAGACGGGCGGGGACGGGGAACACGTCCGTCACCTGGCCGTCGATCTCATAGCCGGTGACCACCTTGATCTCATCCAGGTAGCCCAGCACATCCAGGCAGGTCATGGCCACCTGGGTAGCCCCCTGGACCATGCAGCCGTACCGGCTGGCCACGGCGTCGTACCAGCCCACCCGGCGGGGCCGTCCGGTGGTGGCGCCGTACTCGCCGCTGTCGCCGCCCCGACGGCGCAGCTCCTCGCCCTCCGCTCCGGTCAGCTCGCAGACGAAGGGTTCCTTGTGAGAGCCCACAGAGGAGGAATAGGCCTTGGTGACACAGATCACGTCCTTTACAGCGGTGGGAGGGATGCTGGCCCCCACGCAGCCAAAGCCCGCCACGGTGTGGCTGGAGGTGGTATAGGGGTAGATGCCCAGGTCCGGGTCCTTCATGCTGCCCAGCTGCCCCTCCAGGAGAATCTGCTTACCCTCCCGGACGGCGTCGTGGAGATAGGTGACGGTGTCACCCACATAGGGCAGCAGGACCTCCCGCCAGCCCATGAGCTGGTCAAACAGCTCGTCCACGTTCAGCAGGGGCTTGTGGTACAGATGCTCCAGCAGGACGTTTTTCAGGTCGCAGACGTACTCCAGCCGCTCCCGCAGCCGCTGGGGGTCGTCCAGGTCCGCCACCTGGATACCGTTTTTGGCGTATTTGTCCGAATAGAAGGGAGCAATGCCGCTCTTGGTGGAGCCGAAGGCCTTGCCGCCCAGCCGCTCCTCCTCGTAGGCGTCGAACAGCACATGATAGGGCATCAGCAGCTCCGCCCGGTCGGAGACCATCAGGTGTGGGGCGGGAACGCCGCCATCCTCCAGATGCTTCAGCTCCCGGGTCAGGCTCTCCACATTCAGAGCCACGCCGTTGGCGATGATATTGGTGGTATGGGGATAGAACACGCCGGAGGGCAGCAGATGCAGGGAGAACTTGCCGTAGTCACAGATAATGGTGTGACCGGCGTTGGCCCCACCCTGGAACCGTACCACGATGTCGGACTGCCGGGCCAGCATATCGGTGATTTTGCCCTTGCCCTCGTCGCCCCAGTTGGCTCCTACGATTGCTTTGACCATAATGAATTGCTCCTCTGTACGGAAAGAATGACCAGTGAACCGTACACCTGCATTATAGACGATAACCACCTTTGATGCAAGGGGAAGTTGCATGGTAAAGCGCTAAAGCAGATATTCCCTTCCATCGATGAAATAGACGTTGACAGGGAGGGAACAATGTGTTACAATTTGTAACAGTCCAATCACAGGAGGTAACAAAATGGCAGATCAGGCAAAGCTGCCCCTGGAGTACAAGGGGTATCCCCTTCGTCGGAAGGATAACGTCATCTATTACGGCAACATGACCGATCCCTATATTATCATGCTGCAGGTACTCAGCAGTGTTCCCCTGGACGATATGAGTATGGCCACCAAGGTTTCCGTACAGCTGCAACACACCGACGCCGAGCTGAAAAACCGGGATCGGGTGGTCCGCTCCAGCGAGAAGAACAGCCTGTATGCGGCCATGGATCTGGCCCATGTGTGGCTCACCCGGGCGCTGGCCAACCGCTGATTTTTTCCCTCTCCGCACTACCCCGTACCACCTGGAGGTTTTATGGTTCCTGTACGAAAGATTTTAACGACCCTTGCCCTCACGGCCGGATCCCTTGCCCTGATGACGTCGGCGGCTCTGGCCGCCGATGCTGCTGATATCCTCTGCCAGGCCACTCTGAACACGGATAGCGCCCTGCTGGAGGAGGCGGACAGCCAATCGGACGAGGTCGTCGCCCTGGAGTCCGGAGACGAGGTCGTCCTTCTCTCCCGGGACGGAGAGCTGGCGGAGGCCGCCTATGAGGACGGCGATGAGGTGTACACCGGCTACCTCTCCCTGGAGGACGTGTCCCTGGAGTCCCAGGGAACGGCCCGGCTTCTCTCTACCGTGGCCATTCTCCGGGAGACCCCCTCTGACGAGGGAGACCCTGTGGAGCTGCTGAGCCGAGGGGACGAGGTGGAAATTCTGGGCTACGGGGACGGCTGGTATCTGGTCTCCGTCGGAGATGACACCGGCTACCTTCATCTGGAGGATGTGGACGCCCAGGTGGTCACCACCTCCAAGCTGAACCTCCGGGAAGAGGCCTCCACCAAGAGCAAGGTCTGCGACGTGCTCTCCACCGGGACCGAGCTGGAGCTGCTCTCCGCCGGGGAAGACGGCTGGGTAGAGGTGAGCTACGAGGATGAGACGGGCTATGTCTCCATCGACTACTTGTCCGCCTCGGAGGAGTACATCGTCGAAAACCCGGTGATGACCGCCGGAGAGGCAGTCCTGGCCTATGCTCAGCAGTTTTTGGGCAACCGGTACGTCTGGGGCGGCACCAGCCTGACCAACGGCTGCGACTGCTCCGGCTATGTCATGAAGATATTCGCCGCCTTTGGCGTGAGCCTGCCTCACAGTTCCTATGGCATCCGGAGCTACGGTACCGCCGTGTCCTACAGCGATATTCAGGTGGGTGACGTGGTCTGCTACAGCGGTCATGTGGGCATCTATGCCGGCAACGGCAAGATCATCAACGCCCTCAACAGCCGCAAAGGCATCTGCTACACCAATGTGAACTACGCCAAGATCATCACCATCCGTCGCCTTGTGTGAGGTAAATTGCAAACCAGACAGCCCGGGAGCTACGGCTTTCGGGCTGTTTCGCTTTGCTAACCGGAATTTTTTGTGTATAATAGTGACAACAGGCAGGATGCCGCAACGGCAGAGGATGGTGTGATATGGCAAAGCTGACATTTTCCATGGAGAATTATCTGGAGGCAGTCTATGAGTTGTCCGCAGGTGGCGGCGGGGCGCGTGTCAGCGATATTGCCACCCGGATAGGCGTCTCCAAGGCCAGCGTGAACAGCGCCATGAACCTGCTCCACCAGCGGGGCCTGGTGGAAAATGAGAAATACCGGGAGATTCGCCTGACCGAAGCGGGACGCCAGGCGGCCAGACTCACGGCAGAAAAGCATCACATCCTCCAGACCCTTCTGAGCCGGGTCATGGGGGTGGAGGAGCAGCAGGCCAGCGCAGACGCCTGCGCCATGGAACACGTCATCTCCGATGAGTCCACCGGAAAAATACTGGCATTTCTGGAGAAAAACGGAATAGAGGTCGAGTAGACGGGACGACAGGCCGGTTCCTGCCGGATTTCCACGGAGATCCGCAGGGATCGGCTCTTTTATCCTGGAACGCTCGAAAAGCCTCGACAAAAAGTGACGGGATGATCGGCGGAATCTGTTGAAAACCGAAATAAAATGTGCTAAATTAAGTCATCATGACCGAGGGAGACCGGAGAGATGGATGAGATCAGGGCGGCGATCGCTGTGCATGATGACAGCCTGCGCAGAAATATGGAGCGGTATTTGAGCCGGGCAGGAGACGCCCGGCTGGGGGGCAGCGCCGGAGACGGTGGGGCAGTTCTGCCCCTGCTCCGGCAGGCAATGCCCCATGTGCTGCTGGTGGAGCCTGCCTTCCCGGACAGAGACGGCGTAGAGCTGCTGTACCGCATCCGGCAGGAGCTGGGACCGGAGCTTCGGATCGTAGTGATCACCGGCAATACCCGGGGAGCGATCATGGAGCGGCTGGTCCAGCTGCGGGTGTGCTATTTTCTGTCAAAGCCCCTGACCCTGGCCTCTCTGGAGGAGTACGTCCGCCTGGCCATGGTGGAGGAGGAGCGTCCGGAGGGACATCGGCTGGCGGTGGAGCGCCGGGTCGCCCTGGCCTTCCGGGAGCTGGGCGCCCGGGCGGGGCGGCGGCAGTATCTCTATGCCTTCCACGCCGTCTGTGCGGCGGTGGAACAGCCCCAGATTTTGTACGACGGCGTCACCAAGGCGGTCTATCCCCTGGTGGCGAGGAGGTGCGGTGTGTCCATTCCGGCGGTGGAGCAGGGCATCCGCAGCATGTGCGAGTGGCTGTGGGAAAAGGGCAGCCGGGAGGCGCTGGAGCGCTACTTCCCGTCGGCGGTCTATGGAAGGGACTTCCGCCCCAGCAATTCGGCCTTCGTAGGCGCGCTGGCCCAGCAGCTCCGGGAGGACTGGCGGCTGTGGGGATAGCGCCGAAAGCCCAACCAGAGAAGCAGCCCCTGTGCGGACCGATGCTGTCCGCACAGGGGCTGCCTTATTTTGATATGCTTTAACGTCCCTCGACGATCTCCTGGATCAGTTCCCGCTCGTCCATGTGGTGCTTGACGCCGCGGATCTCCTGATAGTCCTCGTGGCCCTTGCCCGCCAGGACGATCACGTCTCCCTTCCGACCAATCTCCATGCAGTGGCGGATGGCCTCCTTCCGGTCGGGGATGGTGACATACTTGCCGTCCGCCTTGCGGACCCCAGTGAGAATGTCGTTGATGATGTCCATAGGCTCCTCGAACCGGGGGTTGTCAGAGGTGACCACCGTCAGGTCCGCCAGGCGGGAGGAGGCCTCCCCCATCTCGTACCGGCGGCTCCTGGCCCGGTTGCCGCCGCAGCCGAAGAGACAGATGATCCGTTCCGGCCCGTAGGCCCGGAGATTGTGCAGCAGCGCCTCCAGGCTCATGGCGTTGTGGGCGTAGTCGATCATCAGGGTGTACTCCCCGGGGGTGGGGACGATCTCCAGCCGGCCCTTGACCTGGATGCGGTCCAGCGCCTCCGCCACGGCGGCTTGGGGGACCCCCAGATGGCGGCACAGGGCGATGGCGGCCAGGGAGTTGTAGACGGTGAAATCCCCGGGAATGTCCACCCGGACGGGATAATGCTCCAGCCCCTCCAGGTCGTAGGAGACGCCCAGATAGCCCGGCTGATGGATGCGCTGGACATTCACCGCCCGGAGATCGGCTCCCTCGCCCATGCCGAAGGTCTCCAGCTGGCAGGTGTGGCCGGCCATGACCTCCTCCAGAAAATCGGCGTCGGCGTTGGCCAGACCGATGCGGCACTGGCGGAACAGCTTACCCTTGCAGGCGATATACTCCGCCATGTCGGCGTGCTCTCCGGGTCCGATATGGTCCTCCTCCAGATTGGTGAAGATGCCGTAGTCAAAGGTAAAGCCGGAGACCCGGTCCAGCTTCATGGCCTGGGAGGAGACCTCCATGACCACATACCGGATGCCCGCGTTCACCATGTCCGCAAAGTGCTTCTGCACCAGCCAGGACTCCGGGGTGGTGTTGACGGCGTGGGTGTGTACGTCGCCACAGATCACCTCGATGGTGCCGATCAGCCCGGTGGGTAGCCCGGCGGCCTCCAGCATGGAGCGGATCATATAGGTGGTGGTGGTCTTGCCCTTGGTGCCGGTGACGCCGATGGTGATCAGCTTCTCGGCGGGATGGTCAAACCAGGCGGCGGACAGCTCCGCCAGGGCCAGCCGGGGGTTGGGCACATGGAGTACGGTGACAGACAGGGGGACATCCACTGCAACGTCGTGCTGCACCACCAGGGCGACGGCCCCTTTCTCCAGGGCGTCGGCAACATACTTATGGCCGTCGGTGACGGCGCCGGGCATACAGACGAACACGCAGCCCGGCTCCACCTTCCGGGAGTCATAGACGATGGAGGTGACCTCCCTGTCCAGATCGCCCTGGGTGAGCATATAGTTCATCCGGGCTACCAGTTTCATCAAGTTCATATGGCAGTTCCTTTCTGTTTCAGGCTTCACCGCACAAATCGGCAAGAGCGTCTGGCGAGAAATTTTGCGTCAGAAAAAGGCGCAAAAGCGCAGGAATACTGGATGTATTTCAAGCTTTTGCAACGCATTTCTGGCGGAAAATAACCGCCAGACGCCGCAGACGCATTTGTGCGGTGATGCCTTCAGTCTCTCTGTCGGAAGAAAATCAGACCTCGCCCTCGAACACGGTGACGGCGGGGCCGGTCATAAAGACGCTGTCCTCCGTGACCTCGATCTCCAGATCGCCGCCCCGCAGGTGGACGGTGACGCGGTCGTCAGTGAGGCCGTTTCTGACGCAGGCTACCGCCGTGGCGCAGGCCCCGGTGCCGCAGGCCATGGTCTCTCCGGCCCCCCGCTCCCAGACACGCATCCGGACGTTCTGCCGGTCAATGACCCGGACAAACTCGGTGTTCACCCGGTCGGGGAACATGGGGTGGTTTTCAAACTGAGGGCCGACCCTGTCGATATCCAGCCCGTCCACGTCGTCGCACCAGACCACGGCGTGGGGATTGCCCATGGACACGCCGGTCATTACCCAGTCCTGCCCCGCCACGTTCACCGGCTGTCCGATGACGATGTCGCCCAGGCCCACGATGGGAATGTCCGCCGCCGCAAGAACCGGCGCGCCCATGTCCACCCGGACGGAGGAGACCTTGCCGTTCTCCACCGTAAGGTCCAGATATTTCAGTCCGGCCTTTGTCTCAATGACCAGATGGGTCTTGTCGGTCAGCCCCTTGTCGTAGACGAATTTGGCCACGCAACGGATGCCGTTGCCGCACATGGCCCCCTCGGAGCCGTCGGAGTTGTACATCCCCATGCGGAAATCTGCGATCTCCGAGGGGTTGATGGTGATCAGACCGTCAGATCCGATGCCTGTGTGACGATCACTGTACCGGAGGGCAAAGGCCCCCGGATCGTCGATGGGCTCTCTGGTGCAGTCCACATAGATGTAGTCGTTGCCACAGCCGTGCATTTTCGTGAATTTCATCCCAGCACACTCCCTCCGGTTCGACCGGGACATGATCCCGGCGCACTCATACAAGTACATTATACTTTGCAGGAATTGAATGTAAACTGCAATTTCTGCTGGAGAACAGGGAAAAACTGCTGTCGGGGGAGGGAAAGATTTTGGCCCCTGCACGCCGTCGAAATCTGTGTTGCCCTGGCTCCGGATTGCCCGGCATACCTCCCCTCTCCGGTGCATAGGATTGCCCCAGGAGAGAGGAGTGGTTCCCGATGAAAATTTTCATTCTGCGGCGGCAGGTCGTCACAGCCGTCGTCTGTGGCGTGCTGGCATTTGGGATGGTCTGGCTGGTGAGCCATCCCAACGCCGTGGGTGCGGCGGCGGTGCAGCGGCAGCTGCCCATCTACAGCGTCCAGCGGGAAGAGAAGGTGGTGGCCCTGACCTTCGACGCCGCCTGGGGCAACGAGGACACCCAGCAGCTCATCGACATTCTGGGGTCCTACAACATCACCGCCACCTTCTTTCTGGTGGGGAGCTGGGTGGACAATTACCCGGAGTCAGTGAAGGCCCTGGCCGATGCGGGACACTCTGTCCAGAACCACTCGGACACCCACCCCTACATGACCCAGTGCTCGGCGGAGGAGATTCTACAGGAGCTGGACGCCTGCAACGACAAGGTCGAGGCCATCACCGGGGTCCGGCCCACCCTCATCCGTCCACCCTACGGGGACTACAACGACACGGTCATCAACACCATCCGCTCCGCCGGGATGGAGCCGATCCAGTGGGACGTGGACAGCCTGGACTGGAAGGAGCTGTCCGCCAGCGAGATCACTCAGCGGGTGCTGGACGGGGTTGGCCCCGGCTCCATCGTCCTCTTTCACAACGCCGCCCTCCACACGCCGGAGGCCCTGCCGGACATCATCAACAGTCTGATGGAGCAGGGATACTCCTTCGTCTCGGTGGCGGACCTGCTGCTGGAGGGGGAGTACACCATCGACCACACAGGTCGTCAGTGTCCGGCGGAGGTGTCCGCCCTGTCGGAGAGCCTGCCGCCCCGGCTCCTGCGGCGGACTTGGGCCGAGTAGCGCGGCGACTGCCCTTTTTGTCCATGTTCCTCCGTAAACAGGCGGTAAAATTCGTCAAAATGAGAGGTAAAAAACCGTCCGTTTTCCATGACAGGCGGACAGAAGTATGATAGAATGTATCCGATAGAATCCCGCTGACAACAACGATCTGCACAGAAAGGGAGCATGGATACTTATGAAGCTGCTGGAAGACCGCATCCGCAAAGACGGCATCCTGGCCGAGGGCGACGTGCTGAAGGTGGACTGCTTTTTGAACCACCAGATGGACGTAAAGCTGTTCCACGAGATGGGCATGGAGTTTAAGCGTCTGTTCGCCGACAAGCCGATCAACAAGATTTTGACCATCGAGGCCAGCGGCATCGGCATCGCCTGCGTAGTGGCGGAGTGCTTTGACGTGCCGGTTCTGTTTGCCAAAAAGGCCCAGAGCATCAACCTCTCCGGCGACGTCTACACCACCAAAATTCAGAGCTTCACCCACAAACGGGTGTACGACGTCATCGTCTCCAAGCGCTTCATCGGGCCGGAGGACCACGTCCTCATCATCGACGACTTCCTGGCCAACGGCTGCGCCCTCCAGGGACTCATCGAGCTGGTGCAGGACGCCGGGGCCACGGTGGAGGGCATCGGCATCTGCATCGAAAAGGGTTTCCAGGAGGGCGGCAAGCTCATCCGGGCCACCGGCATCCAACTGGAGTCCCTGGCCATCGTGGACCGGATGGACCCGGCCACCGGTGAGATCGTATTCCGGGAGCAGTAAGTCTCCCCTTCCGTTTTCCCATAAAGCGACAAAGCACCCCCGGCTCGACGAGCCGGGGGTGCTGTTGTTATGTGTCCCTATTCAGAACGTTCGCCAGAGCTTACATGCCCTGCTTGTACTGCTCGGGGACCTGGTCGATGGTCTGATACTTCTCCATGGCCGCATCCAGGGTCATGCCCTGAGCCACGGCGTCCTTACGGACGGCGTTGATGGCCTGGATCTCCTTCATCTTCGCACCGGTCAGGCTGTAGCCGTGCATGGCCCAAAGAGTGGCGGCCCATGCCAGCAGCGGGATGACGCAGAACATGACGATAACGGCTACCTTGATGCCGTCGGAATAGGCGGTGCTGTCGTCGGGCAGCTCGGCCAGTCCGGCGCAGACCAGGAAGATCAGAGCGACCAGGGTCTGAGCCAGAGAGGAGACCAGCTTATCCACCAGGGAGAACAGGGTGCCCATAATGCCGGGGATGTACTTGCCGGAACGATAGGTCTCGTAGTCCGAGCAGTCCGCCACCATGGGGATGGGCATATCGGCGGTGGCGTAGTACGCGCCATAGCCCACGCCGAAGAAAACGATGAACAGGATGGTGTACAGGTTGATGGCTCCGCCGCCGTTGTACGGGAAGGACAGGGTCAGACCGCTGCCTGCGGTGTGGTCGCAGACGACCAGCAGCACGAGCACCACCAGGTAGCAGACGAAGGCCACCGAGACGTACCGGGTCAGGGACGCCTTCTGGCCCATCTTCTGCGAGGTGCGCACCGAGAGCAGGAAGAACGGGACGGCGCAGACATAGCCCAGAATCATCATGGGCAGATACAGGCTGTCGTAGTTGCCCATCATAATGCCGTACAGAGCCAGCAGAACGGTGGTGTTGGTGGCGATGGCCAGGGCCAGCTTGCAGCCGGCGCCGGCGACCATCAGGCGCTGCATGGGCTTGTTGTTCTTGATGATCTCCCAGTACTCGGACATCTTGACCTTTTCCTGCTTGTCGCCGCCGATGCCGTAGTACTCGGGGCGGTCCTTCCCGGCAATGCCGATGATGGCCAGGATGGTCAGGAACACGGAGACTGCGATGCCCACCGGAGCGATGATCCGGTACAGCTCGGGACGGGCGTAGCCGGAGGTTACCAGCTCGCCAGCCTCGTCATAGACGTTGTACATATTCTTGAGCATGGGGATGAGCAGCTGCATAACACCCATACCGAGCATAGAGCCGATGGTGTTGAAGATGGTGAACATGGGCCGCTGATTGGGGTCGTTGGTCAGGACGGTCTGTCCAGCACGAGTGCAGGAGGTCTGGAAGGTATATCCAATGACCCAGATGAAGTAGACAACCACAAAGCCGATGTAGCGCAGGGGCATCATGGTATCCGGGATGAAGGGCAGCAGGACATACAGCGCGATGACGCTGACCGCCATAATGGCGCTGCCGATGATCATAAAGGGACGGAACTTGCCGATCCTGGTGCTGGTGCGGTCCATCAGTGCGCCAATGATCGGGTCGGTGATGGCGTCCGCCACACGCATGACGGTCACCATGATGGATGCGAACATACCGAGCTGGAGGACGCTGGAGCCGAACTGAGCAACATAGGAGAGGACCAGGACGAAATAGACGTTGGTCGCACCGTTGTTCATCGGGAACAGCACCAGCTGGTACATCTTGGCCCGGTTGAGGCCGGATGTCGCGGCAGTTGGCTGCTTTTCACTCATGTTGAACATTCACCTCTCAAAAAGTGTAGGCATCCCCGCCCCGGAGGGGGCGGGGATGGGGTGGAAGGAACGGATTTGCTTACTCCTTGACGGTCTTCATGAAGGAGGTCACGATGAGCAGCACAGCGGAGACTGCGAAGCAGACGATGCTGGCGATCATCATGTAGAACACGCTCCAACCGGTGGCGTTCGTGGAGTTCCAGGAGAACAGGCCGGAGATCATCAGGATACGCTCGTTGGCCATCTGGCCGATAATGAACGCATACACGCCGACGGTGACCATGATGGACAGGGTGCTGACCACGTCCAGGTCGCCCAGACTGGTGGTGGGGGTGACCACGGCAACCAGGGTCAGGACAATGCCCAGCACGGCACCGGCGGCCAGCAGGCCAAAGGACGAGAGAGAATAGGAGGAGCTGATGTTATTGTTGATAATCATCAGAACCAAGCCGGCAATCCCCAGGATTGCAGCAAGAATCTGGCCGTAGGCTCCTACGGTGCGGTTTTTCAGAACGGTCATATCATTTTACCTCCTTCTTCTTGCCTGCGGTGAGGTAGACGATGAAGCAGACGACCATGAGCACAGCGGAGACGCCAATGGCTGCATAGTACGCCACACGCCACCAGACCATGACCTGCTCGATGGTGGTCGTGCTGTTGTAGCGGTTCATCAGGTTGCTCTGGCTCAGAGCGTAGAGGATCTGATGGACGGACTGTTTGACGGACTGCTGGAGGTTGGCATCGCCCTCGATCAGGGTAGAGCTGACGGTGTTGCCGTCCACCTGACCAGCGAAGTAGCTGGTGTTCTCCAGAGTGACGCTGCCGTAGAAGCCGGACATACCACGGGTATCGTAGCAGGTGACGCCGGAGGCCAGGACTGCGGTGTACAGATCCATGTCGTCATAGATATCGGTGACGCAGTAGCCCTTGAAGCCCCACTCGCCGTTCAGGATGTTGGTGATCATGTTGTAGCTGCAGGTGACCTCCACGGGGCCGATCTTGCTGAAGGAGGTCATGACGCCCAGCATACCAACGTCCTCTTCCTCGGTGTCATACTTGAACGCCTCGAAAGCGATCTGGAAGGCACGCAGGTCGCCCTCACGGGCCTTCTGCTCGGTCATGTAGGGGGCCACGCCGTCACGGTTGGTCTCCTGGTCGTTGAAGGCAAAGTGCTTCGGGGAGGCGATCAGGCCGTTGGACAGGCCGCCGATGGCGAACTCCATGCCGCAGTTACCGGTGAGGATGGGATCCTCGGAGTAATACTCGCCGTTACGGCCGTTGTAAGCGGTGCGGTGGGTGTTCAGGCCGGGGCCCCACAGGATGGGAATGCCCAGGAACAGGGACTCTACGCCCACGAACTCGCCCAGTTCATACTGAATATCGTGACTGAAGGTGGAAGCCACGTTGGGGGCGCCGGCAAAGACGCAGCCCATCCAGGCGCTGTTGGGGTCGTCAGAGCTGATGGCCCAGGGAGCGCTGGTATCCTTGCTGGCGGACAGGGCCAGGGCGATACCGGTAGCGGCGTTCTCAGTCAGATAGGCCTCCTGCATGTTGATGGAGTCCATGCCGGGCAGGGTCGGGCCGCCGTAAGTGGCCAGATACATGGCCTCCTCCATGGAGATCTGGTCAAGCAGATCGGTCCACTTTTCATCGTCATAGTCCACATCGTACATCTCATAGAAGGAGATGCCATTGTCCTGATCCCAGAGGATGTCGGAGGTGTCGTCGGTGGTGGACATGGTGTAGTAGTTGCCGTTGAGGTAGCTGATGAGCTGGTCATCGGTCAGGGTCATGTCGGAGTACTCCACGGGATAGGTGGCCTCCCAGTCGCTGCGGGACAGGTAGGTGACCTCGCCCTCCTGGAAGTAGTTCCAGTCGGCATACTCCAGCTGGTTGGAGATAGCCACGCCAGCCTTGGAGATGGAGAAGGCGGTCTTGGAGATGACGTCCTCGGTGATCTCCAGGGAGTAAGCCATGCTGGCGTCGCCCTCGCCCACCATGCCGTCCTCCTCGGTGTAACCCTGGAGGGCCATGATGTTGTTCAGGGCGTAGTGAGCGCCGTTGCCCACGGCGAAGTAGTAGGTGCCGGGATCCAGGATGTAGGTGCCGGTGGTGCCGTCGCCGTTGTCATAGGTCTCGTCATAGCTGGCGATGTTCTGGAGATCGACCACCACGGTGACGACCTCGGACTCATTGGGCTCCAGGGTGTCGGTCTTGCCGTACTCCAGCAGCTGGATGGCGGACTTCTCCACGCCGCCCTCGATGTAGGGGGCCTGGCCGTAGATCTGGACGCTGGTCTTGCCGGCCACATCGCCGGTGTTGGTGACCTTCACGTCAAAGGTCAGGGTGGCGGTGGGGGTGCCGTCCTCAGCGATGGAGACGTACAGCTCAGGCTCACCGTCCCACTCAAAGTCGAAGGTGGTGTAGCTCAGGCCATAGCCGAAGCTGTAGACCATCTCGGCCTCGTAGTCCCAGCCTCCCTCGGAGGCATAGGTGCCTGCGGTGGAGTCGGCGTTGTGCACGCCCAGGACGGAGTCATAGTAGCGGGTCTCATAGTACTTGTAGCCCACATAGATGCCCTCGGCCTCGATGACGTAGTTGCTGGAGTCGTCGTCGGTGATGACGGACTCAGCGTTGCTGTAGGTGTAGTCGCCCATGTTGACCGTGGCAGGAGCGGACAGGTTGTAGGTGGCATAGGTGTCGGACAGGCCGCCGGAGGGGCTGACCTTGCCGCAGAGGACGTCCGCCACGCCCAGCATGCCGTAGCAGCCGGGGAAGCCGATCCACATGATGGCGTCCACTTCGGGGTCGTCCTGCAGCTCAGCAACTTCCATGACGTTGGTGGTGTTGAGCAGGACAATGACGGTATCGAAGTTCTCCTCAGCCATCTTGACCAGCGCCCGCTCGTTGTCGGTCAGCTCCAGGGGCTCGGAAGCGCCCAGGCCGTCGGCCACGCCGCCCTTGGTGTAGTCGGCGCTCTCAGCACTGGGACGGCCCAGAACCACGATGGCGGCGTCGCCATAGGTGGCAAAGCTGGATGCGTAGTCCGCGTCAATCGCCGCCAGGTCGTCAGCGGAGGGCTCGATGGTGCTGTAGACATCCTGCAGCTTCTCGTTGTTGGCGCAAGCGTGGCTGATGTCGTCTGCACTTGCCTGGAGCTGAATCTCAGCATAGATATCCAGCATGGTCTGGTTGACGTTCATGCCGGCGCCGTCGAACTCGAACTCACTGCCGCTCCAGCTGTCGATGGTGTTGGACAGCGTGGGGACCTGGGTAACGGTGCCGTCGTCGTTCGTCACACGGCTGGTGGACAGCAGGGTGGCGATGGTGTTGGCAAAGTCGGTCTGGTTCTCAGACAGGGCCTGTGCCAGGCTGATGTAGGGGCCCTTGGCGTAGGAGCCCATGCCCTGGCCCAGCAGGGACACGACAGAGCGGATGCCCAGCAGGGTGATGTTGCTGCCGGTGGACAGCGGCAGAGCGTCGTTCTCGTTCTTCAGCAGAACGCAGCTCTCTGCGCCCTCCTCGCGGCCCAGGTCGATGGCGGCCTGAATGAGGGCCTCGGAGTTGCCGGTGCCGTCGTCGTTCAGATACTGGTCATCGGGAACGTACTTATCGTACAGGGGATCGTCGTCCGTGCTCTCAGAGGTGAACA
Source organism: Clostridiales bacterium (assembly GCA_020860575.1). Classification (GTDB taxonomy): domain Bacteria; phylum Bacillota; class Clostridia; order Oscillospirales; family Oscillospiraceae; genus Onthomonas. Next base: position 15,412 of record JAJBUB010000044.1, read on the forward strand.
CGGAGCTGGTGGTGCCCAGCGTACTGTCGATGGTGGAGCTATAGCCCTCCATGATGCTGCCCAGGATAATGGACACGCACATCAGGAATGCGAACAGTGCGGAGAGGCCTCTCATGATTTTTTTGGTCTTCATTGTTGGTTTCACGTCTCCTCCCATAAAAGTTTGTGAAATCGTTTTTTGGAACGCAGTCAGGTTCCCCCTTTCTGAAATATGGCAGCGCTCCCGCTCCTGCGTCTGGGGAGCGCCGCTCTATCTACACCCGCCAGCCTCCTCCATCGAAGGGCGGAATGTAATAGACTAGTCAGATCACACCCAGTTGGCGCTGTTGCTGCTCTTGGCGCTGAGGGTGTAGGCCGGGTTGGGCGTATCCACCTTGTGGATGACAGAGGTGTCCTCCTGGTCGCCGGCCACGGCACGGATCTCGTGCTGTCCGGTGATGGCGACGGTGAAGGTGAACACATGGCTCCCGCTCTTCTTCTCCACCAGCTTACCGTCCACATAGAGGGCGACCTCCGGCTGGTTGGAGTAGACCTTCACGGTAGTCTCGCTCTCCACCCGGTCCACATACCGCTTGGAGCAGAGGTGGACGAAGGGATCGTCGCTCCACCAGGCCTTGTAGAGATAGAAGCTGTCCTTCTTGGTCTTGCGGTCGAAGGTCACCAGGCCCTTGTGGTTCATACCCGGCTCGCCGCCCTGATCTCTGGCGTCGGCAGCGAAGTCAAACATATTCCAGACGTGGGTGGCCCACATCCAGGGGCGCTTGTTGATGAACTCCAGCAGGTACTCGTGGTAGATCGCCTGATACTCCTCGGTGTGGTCGCCCCGTTTGGGGTGGGAGGAGTGGAGGTTGGGCATGCCCTCTGCGCCGTACTCGGAATAGCCCAGGGGCCGGTTGGGATAGACCGCGTGGAAGAAGTCCACCCACAGGTCGTTGAGGAACAGGCCCGGCACATACCAGCCCAGATACAGGTTCCAGCTCACCACGTCGGTGATGTGGGCCACCTTGTTGAAGGGGCCGCACATGGCGTAGCAGGCCAGAGTGGTGAAGCGTGTGGGGTCCATCTTGTGGCACAGGTCGTTGAGGACGTGGTGGTTATCCAGCATATCCGCCTTGTCCTTGGTGCTGATGGTAATCTCGTTGGAGACGCCCCAGCAGACGATGCAGGCGTGGTTGTAGTTCTGGATGATCAGCTCCTTCATCTGGCTGATGGTGTTGTCCCGGCCGTTGGGCATATGCTCGCTGATGTAGGGGATCTCCGCCCAGACCACCATGCCCCGCTCGTCGCACAGGTCATAGAAGTACTGGTCGTGCTGATAGTGGGCCAGACGGATGGTGTTGCAGCCCATCTCGCAGATGAGGTCCATATCCTCCTTGTGCATTTCCTTGGTGATGGCGTTGCCCAGGCCCTTCCGGTCCTGGTGACGGCTGACGCCGCGGAGAGGATAGGAGCGGCCGTTAAGGAAGAAGCCCTTCTTCGGGTCCACATAGAAGCTGCGCACACCGAAGCGGGCGGACACCTGGTCCACCGCCTTGCCGCCCTTGTACAGAGTGACGGTGGCGTTGTACAGGTAGGGGTCTTTCACGCCGTCCCACAGGTGGGCGTTGGGGATGATGAGGGTGACGTCCTTGCCCTCGCCCTGGGCCACCTCGGCCCCGGAGGCGTCGGTCAGGCTGACCTTCACCTGGTCGAAATCGCCCACGGGATAGCTGACCACCTGGACCTTGCCGTTCTTGTCCTCCACGGTGGGGGTGATCTGCAGGCCCGGGCCGCCGAAGTGGTCCAGGTCGAAGTGGGCCTTGTTCACCACCAGCAGATCCACGTCCCGGTAGATGCCGCCGTAGAAGGTGAAGTCCGCCTTCTGGGGATAGACCTTGTCGTTAACCCGGTTGTCCACCGCCAGCTCCAGGGTGTTCTCCGCCTGGAGCAGACCGGTGATGTCCGCCCGGAAGGTGGAGTAGCCGCCGTCGTGGGAGCAGATCTCCTTGCCGTTCAGGGTCACCACACAGCTGGAGTTGACCCCCTTGAACTGGAGATAGACCAGCTCGTCGGCGTTGAAGGCGGGTTTTTCAAAGGTGTGTTTGTAGGTAAAGACGCTGCGGATGTAGTCGTTCCCACCGTCCTGACCGTCGATGTTGTTCCAGGTGTGGGGCAGGTCTACCGCCACGGTATCACCTTTTGGTCCGGTAAACTGCCAATTCTGATTGATGTTAATGATTTTTCTCATTTCTGCCCCTCCAAACCGTGTCATGAACGTTTCGCACAATTTTTGCCGTTCGGTTGCTCCACTTATCATACACAATTTACAGACCTTTGTGTTGTGAATTTGACTAAGTGGTTATTTTTTTGGCGTAAGTGGTCACGCCTCCAGCCCCGTCTCAGCACACATACCAAACATCTGTTTTTTCATTTTACATCAACTTTCCAAAAGTTGCAACCACTTTTCAAAAGTTTTGTCGCATTTCTTTCGGAAATTTCTACCAGAAAGCAAAATCTGCCGGAGCGAGGCGTCCCGCCCTCATCCGAGAAAGCGGCAGGGGCGGATCGTGACAAAAGGCCCCGGAAAATCGACATTTTCCGGGGCCTTCGTCCGTCAAAAGAGATCACCTGCAAAAAGTGCGGACCGGGAGTGCCGCTTGACAGCGGAAGCGGCGGCTGTGTGGGCGTTAAGACGCCCCCTGCAATGCGCCGTCTCTCACGCTCTTCCCCCGATCAGCCCGCAGGCCTTGCAAAGCTCCATGACCAGGACGGGGACCAGGGTAAAGCCCACTCCCGCCAGGTACAGATACCAAGGGAGCTTCACAAGACCAAACACCGTGGTCAGCGGGGTGAACAGCACGACCGCCATCAGCGCCACAGAGACCAGGGCCGCCTGGTTCAGCCTGCCGTTGGAGAAGGGGCCGATGCGGAACAGAGAGCGCTCCGAGCGCATATTGAACGACTGCACCACCTGGGACAGCGCCAGCACCAGGAATGCCAGGGTCTGGCCCCCCTCGTCGCTGCCGGTGACGGAGGCCCCCACCAGGAAGGCAGCAAGGGTCAGCAGGCCGAACATCAGGCCCTGGAGGACGATCTGCACCCCAAAGCCGTTGGCGAACAGCCCCTCGTCCCGGGGCTTGGGCTTGTGGTCCATGACGTCCGGCTCCACCGCCTCCATACCCAGGGCGATGGCGGGGAGGCTGTCGGTGACCAGGTTGATCCACAGCAGCTGCATGGACTGGAACAGGGACTTGTGCCACAGCACCATAGCCAGGAAGACACAGATCACCTCGCCGATGTTGGTACCCAGGAGGTAGCCTACCACTTTTTTGATGTTGGCGTAGATGCCCCGGCCCTCCCGGACGGCGTCCACGATGGTGGTGAAGTTGTCGTCGGTGAGGGTCATGTCGGCGGCTCCCTTGGCCACGTCGGTGCCGGTGATGCCCATAGCGCAGCCGATGTCCGCCGCCTTCAGGGCGGGGGCGTCGTTCACCCCGTCGCCGGTCATGGCCACCACCTGGCCCTTCCGCTGCCAGGCCTTGACGATGCGTATCTTATTCTCCGGTGAGACCCGGGCGTAGACGGCGGTGCGCTCCACCTGGCCGTCCAGCTGGGAGTCGGTCATGGCGTCCAGCTGCGCGCCGGTGATGGCCAGATCGCCCTCCTCCAGAATGCCCAGATCTTTGGCGATGGCGGAGGCGGTAACCACATGGTCGCCGGTGATCATCACCGGGCGGATGCCTGCCTGGCGGCAGGTCCTGACCGCCTCCCGCACCTCAGGACGGGGCGGGTCGATCATCCCAACCAGCCCCAGGAAGGTCAGGTCGCTCTCCAGCTCCTTCTCTGTGGGTTGAGCCGGGACCTCGTCCAGCTCCTTGTAGGCGACTGCCAGCACCCGGAGGGCAGAGGCGCTCATCTCCTGGTTTACCTGATGGGCAGCCGCCACGTCTCCACGGACGCAGAGAGGGGCGATGCCGTCAAAAGCGCCCTTGACGATGGCAATTATTTTGCCGTCCACCCGGTTCACTGTGGTCATCCGCTTCCGGTCAGAGTCAAAGGGCAGCTCCGCCAGCCGGGGGCAGTCGGCGTTGAGCTGCTCCCTGGGCATACCGTTGTTGAGGGCCGCCAGGACGATGGCAGTCTCGGTGGGATCGCCGATGTGCTGCACCTCTCCGTCGTCGTGGAACACCACCGTTCCGTCGCTGCACAGGGTCCCGTTCTGGAGCAGACGGCACACCTCCGGGGAGCAGTGGTCGGACACATCCTCCGGGCCGTTCGCCCCGTCCAGCCAGGTTTTCACCAGGGTCATGCGGTTCTGGGTCAGGGTACCCGTCTTGTCCGAGCAGATCACCGAGGCGCTGCCCAGGGTCTCCACGGCGGGAAGACGGCGGATGATGGCATTTTTCTTTACCATCCGCTGCACGCCGATGGACAGCACCACCGTCACGATGGCGGGCAGTCCCTCCGGAATGGCGGAGACCGCCAGGGAGACCGCCGTCATAAAGATGCTCAGCGGTTCCAGCCCGTTGGCCAGGCCGATGACGAAGATAATGGCGCAGGCGGCGATCGCCACAATGCCAAGGTATTTGCCCAGCTGTCCCAGCTTCTGCTGGAGGGGCGTCTGTCCCTCCTCCTCCCCTTCCAGGAGGTTGGCGATCTTGCCCATCTCGGTGTCCATGCCGGTGGCGGTCACCAGGGCGGTGGCAGTGCCGTAGGTGATGCTGCACCCGGAGAACACCATATTGGCCCGGTCTCCCAGAGGGGCGACCTCCGCTATCGCCGCCTCGGCGTCCTTCTCCGAGGGCACCGACTCGCCGGTGAGGGCGGACTCCTCGCTCTTCAGGCTGACGCTGTGGAGCAGGCGGCTGTCCGCCGGGACAAAGTCTCCCGCCTCCAGGCGGATGATGTCACCGGGGACCAGCTGCGCCGCCTCGATCACCTGCTCCGCCCCGTCCCGGATGACCCGGGCGTGGGGTGCGGACATATTTTTCAGGGCGTCCAGCGCTTTCTCCGCTTGGCTCTCCTGCATGACGCCGATGACGGCGTTGACGATGACAATGAGCAAAATCAGTGCAGGCTCAAAGAATTCCTGGGGATCGCCCTGGACGCAGGCGATGGCAAAGGATACCGCCGCCGCCGCCAGCAGGATAAGGATCATGGCGTCCTTGAACTGGTCGATGAACCGCTGGAGGTTGGTCTTTTTCGGCTTCTCCCGGAGCCGGTTCTCCCCGTACTCCGCCAGGCGCTCCGCCGCCTGCTGCCCGGTCAGGCCGTTTACCTGGTCGGAGCGGAGCTGCTCCAGCGCCTGTTCCCGGGTGGTGCTGTGAAATGTCATGAGATATGCCTCCTTCTGTCAGGGGGGTCGGTGGATACCCGGAGATACCTGGGGCGGGAAACGCTCCCGCCTGATGGTATTATCATACCAGACGGGACCCTGTTTTGCATAGGACAAAATTTCATCCTGTCCTGTTTTTCCCCACTGAACCGGTTTTGTCCCAGATAAGCAGACACATTCTCCGCCGTTGACGAAGAACGCCCGTCATGCTAAAATACGATATAGTCAGAATCCTTTTATGTTACCGCAAGTGAGGTGCGCCTATGTCCGCTATTTCCTCTTTTGAACCTCCCTACGACACCCTGGTTCCTCAGCTCGCCGCTCTGATGGAGGGAGAGCGGGACACCATCGCCAACCTCTCCAACGCCTCCGCCCTGCTCATGGACGCCCTGGAGGGGCTGAACTGGGCGGGCTTTTACCTGCTGCGGGAGGGCGAGCTGGTGCTGGGGCCCTTTCAGGGCAAACCCGCCTGCCTCCGTATCCCTCTGGGCCGTGGGGTCTGCGGCACGGCGGCGGAGCGGGGGGAGACGATCGTTGTCCCGGACGTTCACCAGTTCCCCAGCCACATCGCCTGTGACGGGGCCTCCCGCTCGGAGATCGTGGCGCCTCTCCACCGCTCAGACGGCAGCCTGGCGGGGGTGCTGGACGTGGACAGCCCCCATCTGGACCGTTTTTCCCCTGCTGACCGGGTGGGCCTGGAGGCGTGCGCCCGGCTGATCGAGGCCGCCTGCGACTGGCGCATCTGACGGCTTGCATTTTGGGGAAGTCCGGCCTATAATAATGGCATAAAACCCACACATGACTCGACCAGAGGAGGTCAACTGCAATGAGCAATCAGGTTATGGAATCCATTCTCTCCCGCCGGAGCGTCCGCAGCTACAAGTCCGACCCGGTACCCAAGGAGCTGTTGGACCAGGTGCTGGAGGCGGGTACCTATGCAGCCACCGGCATGGGACGGCAGTCTCCCATCATCATCGCCGTCACCGACAAGGCCCTCCGGGACAGGCTCTCCGCCATGAACGCCGCTGTCATGGGCAACCCGGGCATCGACCCCTTCTATGGTGCGCCTGCGGTGTTGGTGGTGCTGGCGGACAAGAGCGTTCCCACCCACGTCTATGACGGCAGCCTGGCCATGGGCAACCTGATGGAAGCCGCCCACGCCGTGGGCCTGTCCAGCTGCTGGATTCACCGGGCCAAGGAGGAGTTTGAGACGGATGAGGGCAAGGCCATCCTCGCCTCTCTGGGCATCCAGGGGGACTATGAGGGCATCGGCCACTGCATCCTGGGTTATGCCGACGGCCCCGCCCCCCAGCCCAAGCCCCGGAAGGACGGATACGTCTACCGGGTGGAGTGAGCCTTCCCCAGTCAACCGGTATCAGCGCCCGAAGACAGCAGCGTCTGTCTCCGGGCGCTTTGCTCTGCGACCCGGGCGGCGGTCCCCCCGCCGGACCGGAACAAGCTCAGCGTAAGTGCTCAAAGGACCTGTACCGTCGTTTTGAGACATGGTCAGAATGAAAAAGCAATTCAAAGCTCTACTTTCTGAGCCACCAAAACGGCGAAAAGTTGCCCCATCTTTAACTCAAAAAACCGGATCAAAAAGCGTCTCATCAGGTCAAAGCCAGACAAACTATGCCAAACCGGTTTATATAGAAAAACCCCGGAAAACCGTGATTTTCCGGGGTTTTGAGCTGTATTGATTCGATTTTTTGGAAAAATCAGCGCTTGCTGAACTGCGGCGCACGACGGGCGGCCTTGAGACCGTACTTCTTCCGCTCCTTCATACGAGGATCGCGGGTCAGGAAACCGGCCTTCTTCAGGGCGCCACGATAGTCGGGGTTGACCTCCAGCAGAGCGCGGGCAATGCCGTGGCGCAGCGCGCCGGCCTGTCCGCTGACGCCGCCGCCGGAGACGGTAGCCACCACGTCCACCTTACCCACGGTATCGGTGAGCACCAGGGGCTGACGGGTGATGAGCTTCAGGGTATCCAGGCCGAAATAATCGTCGATATCCCGGCCGTTGATGGTGATGGAGCCGGTGCCGCCCTCATACAGGCGGACCCGGGCGACAGAGGACTTACGACGGCCAGTGCCGTACACATAGGGCTTCTTGCTCTGATACATCTTCGATTACCTCCCCTTATTCCACAACGATGGGCTTCTGGGCCTCGTGGCCGTGCTCAGCGCCCTTGTAGACGCGGAGGCGGCGCAGGCAGGCATCGCCGATGCTGTTCTTGGGCAGCATACCCTTGACTGCCAGCTCCATGGCGAACTCGGGGCGCTTGGCCATCAGAGTCTTGTACTGGATCTCCTTCAGGCCGCCGGTCCAGCCGGAGTGGTGGCGATAATACTTCTGGGTGGGCTTGTTGCCGGTGAGGATCGCCTTGTCGGCGTTGATGATGATGACGAAATCACCGGTATCCACATGGGGGGTGAAATCGGGCTTGACCTTGCCCCGGAGAATGTCAGCGGCGGCAACGGCGGTCTTGCCCAGGGGCTTTCCGGCGGCGTCCAGCACATACCACTTGCGGACGACATCCTCTTTTTTAGCCATATAGGTGGACATATGAGAACCTCCAAACGTTCTTCTCGTTTAAAAAATGACCTGCAATTCGCCGATTGTGAGTGGGAAAGGCCACAAAACGGCGCAGATATATTT
>JAJBUB010000091.1 GCA_020860575.1 Clostridiales bacterium
CCCCCCTGGGTGAACACCCGATGGGCCAGCCGGGTGAAGGACAGCACCTCGGCATACCGGGAGGCCTCCGCCCCGCAACGGGCGCAGAGCAGCCGCTCCATCTCGTGAGAGAGCTGCTCCGGGGTCAGCAGCACCTGAGGGCGGTAATGCCCCTCCCGGCGGATGGTGCGCATGATCTGTTCGGTTTTGCCGGTCTTTGCCCGACCGAGGATAAGGTGAAGCATGGAGGCCTCCTGACGTGTTGGTTGCACGGGTCATCTGTTGTTGTCTATTATAATGCCGCAGAGAAAAAGCCGCAAGCCCGGGATGGGACCTGCGACTTTTGTTTCAGCGGTTATAATGCTGTCAATATCCGTTTTGCTCTGCGCCATGGACGGCCTGTTCATGGGTAAATCCATCAAATTCCAGCTGCTCAATCAGCCCGTCACGGGAAAAAGCCATCACATCAAGGTAGCTCTCCGCCGCCTTGACTGCCTGTTCGTTCCAATCTGCACCGCAGTTATCCACACCATAGGTGGCCTGTTCCGTTGTAAATTTCTCATACTCCAGCTGTTCAATCAAGCCGTCATAGGAAAACGCCATATAGTCAAGATAGCTCTGCGCACTGGCAAGCGCCTGTTCATTCCAGTCTGCACCGCAGTTGTCAGCTGCGTAGACCGCTTCTTCATGGGAATACTGTTCATATTCCAGCTGCTCGACCAGTCCATCATAGGAAAACGCCATAAAGCTCAAATAGCTTTGGGCTGAACGTAACGCATTCAGCTCTCCCGTTGTGGCTGTTTCGTCGTTTTCTGTCTCCTGGGCGTCGTTCTCCGCCTCCTCTGTATCTGTCCCGTCTGCCTCACTCTCAGTTTCGTCCTCCGATTCGGCTATCTTCTCGCTTTCCTCTGAGGCTTCATCCTCTGCGTCCGCTTCCTCGGCATCCTCCGTTTTTTCCTCCACCGCTGTCGATTGCTCTGTCGTGTCGGTATTCGTGTCTGTTGTGCCGCTCTGATTGGTACTACACCCGGTCATAGATAGGGCTATCGCCAGCACAGCAGCCAATAACGCCAGTCTCATTCTTCTCATGTTTGCCTTCCTCCCTGTGTCATGGATTTTTCTTCTATTGTTCTAGATAGATTTTATCTAAAACAGAGTATAGATAATATTTATCTAAAAGTCAATAGACAAATTTTATCTATCTATACTTTTGTTATCCTAATGAGAGGAAACGTCGTTTATGCGCAACCGAATCAAAGACCTGCGGGAGGATCACGACCTGACCCAGCAGAATGTGGCTGACGCCATCGGCATTACACAACGAAAGTACAGCTATCTGGAAACCGGGACACAGCAGCTCACGGATGAAATTCTGATCAAGCTCGCCCTGTTCTATCACGTCAGCATTGACTACTTGCTCTGTCAGACCGACCACCCAGAACGATATTGAACCAAACCCCGCCCGGAGCAGCTCTCAGCAGCAGCTCCGGACGGGGTTTCTCTCGCTATGCACTTTCAGGCGCTTGTCGAGCCGTTCAGCCGATCCACTTCTCCATGGCAGCGTCTACCATACTCACACAGAGCGCGACCTGCGGCTCGTCCTCCGGGACCAGGTTGTACAGCGGCTCCCGCACACCGCCCACGTCGATGCCCTCCCGACGGCGGAGGATCTCCTTGATGACAGCGTACATATTGCCCTTCGTGGCACAGGTGGCGTAGATGATGTTGTCCACGTCGTACTGCAATGCTCTGGCACTGGGGATGTCCCCGGCCTTCACCAGGTCGAACAGCTTCAGGTACAGCTCCGGCATATAGCCGTAGGTGCCGCCGATGCCGCCGTCGGCGCCCATGGCCAGGCCGGACACCAGCTGCTCGTCCGGGCCGTTGAACACCACGAAGGGCCGCCCGTTGCGGGTACCCTCGTCCTTGAACATCTGGATGTCCTGGACGGGCATGGAGGAGTTCTTGACGGCAGTCACGTTGGGGTTTTTCAGCATCTCCCGGAACAGGGGCATAGTCAGGCCTACCCCCGCCAGCTGAGGGATGTTGTAGATGACAAAGTCGGTGTTGGGAGCGGCCTCACTCATGTCGTTCCAGTATTTCGCAATGGCGTAGTCGGGCAGATGGAAATAGATGGGGGGGATGGCGGCGATGGCGTCCACGCCCAGACTTTCGGCGTGGCGGGCCAGCTCCACAGAGTCCCGGGTGTTGTTGCAGGCCACATGGGCGATCACCGTCAGCTTGCCCTCGGCGGCCTCCATGACGTTTTCCAGCACCAGCTTGCGCTCCGCCACAGATTGATAGATACATTCGCCGGAAGAACCGCCCACATAGACGCCCTTGACTCCCTTTGCCGTCAGATGACGGGTCAGCGCCCGGACAGCGGCGGGGGAGATGTCCCCGTTTTTGTCATAGCAGGCATAGAAAGCGGGAATGATTCCCTGGTATCTGGTGATGTCCTTCATGATCAGTCTCCTTTTCCTATTCTGGTCGTTGCACGGGACAAATCAAATGGGGGAGGCGCGGCACGGCACCTCCCCCACTGACATTGTTGTTACGGGAGGGTCCACGGTGGGAGGGGTCGCGAAAATCAGCCCTTGACGGCCCCCATGGTGATGCCCTGGGTGAAGTACTTCTGGAAAATCAGGAACACGGTGATGATCGGCACGGCGGCCAGAGCTGCGCCGGCCATGAGGATGCCGAAGTCGGTGGAGCTCTCACCCTGGAGGGTGGCGATGCCGACGGAGATGGTGTAGTTGGCGCTGCTGGTCAGCATGATCAGCTGAGTGAAGTAGTCGTTCCAGCTGTTGATGAAGGTGAAGATGGCCAGTGCACCGATGCCCGGCTTGATGAGGGGCATCACGATCTGCACAAAGGTCTGGGCCTCGCCTGCTCCGTCGATGCGGGCGGCCTCCAGCATCTCGCCGGGAACGCCCTCGCAGAACTGCTTCATCAGGAACACGCCGAAGGGCCACCCCACGGTGGGTAGGATGACGGCCCACAGGCTGTTGTACAGCCCCATAGCGGAGATCTCACGGATGAGGGGGATGAGGATGACCTGCTTGGGCAGGGCCATGGCGCAGACGATCAGGGTGAACACGGCTCCCCGGCCGATGAACCGCTTTTTGGCGAGGGCGTAGCCCGCCATAGATGCGGTCACACAGGTCAGGAGCATGGCCATGACCGACATGAACACACTGTTGACCAGCCAGCGGATGGCGGCGGGCACCGTCGGCCCCTCAAAATCGCCGATGGTGAACAGGGGCGCCGTCCGGGAGGAGAACAGCTTCTCAAAGTTGGTCGTCACCCACTCAGTGGGCCACCAGACCGTGTCGGTGGAGTAGATGTCGGTGGTGGGCTTGAATGCGCCCGTGATGATCCAGTACAGAGGAAACAGAAACAGAATCGCAAAGATGATCAGCACAATCAGAGAGACAATCCTGTATGCGCTGGGATGCTTACTTTTCACACTTGAATTCATACCGACACCCCCTCACTTTTCCTCGGTCAGCTTGAACTGCAGGGCAGACAGCAGAGCGATGAAGATGGCCAGGACCACGCCCATGGCGTTGCCGTAGCCCAGACGGTAGAGCTTGAACGCAGTGTAGTAGATGTAGTACATGACCGTGTTCGTGGAGTTGGTTGGCCCGCCAGAGGTCAGCAGCTGGATCAGGGCAAAGCACTGGAAGCTGTTGATGGTGGTGATGACCAGGATGTAAAGAGTGGTGGGCATCATCTGGGGCCACTTGATCTTCCAGAACACCTGGAGGTCGGTGGCGCCGTCCACCTGGGCGGCCTCGGTCAGAGAGACGTCCACGTTGCCCAGAGCGGACACATAGAGGACGATGGGCTGGCCAACAGAGGTGGTCAGCAGGATGACGATGATGCAGGCCAGGGCGGTGCTGGAGTCGCCCAGCCAGTTCACGTTGCTGTCAATGATGCCCAGATTGGTCAACACATCGTTGAGCACGCCGGTCCGGTAGTTGTAGATCCACTTCCAGACCACGGTGACGGCCACGGAGCCGGTGACCACCGGCAGATAGAACACACAGCGGAAGAAGGACAGCAGGGGACCTCTCAGCTTGTAGATCACTGAGGAGACCCACAGGGAAAACACGCAGGTCACCGGGACACTGACCACCACGATGATAAAGGTGTTCAGCAGGGCCTTGCGGAAGATCTCGTCGTTGAACAGCTCCACATAGTTGGCAAAGCCGATAAAGACGTCCTCTCCGTTTGCGGTCAGGTTGGCGTCAAAAAAGGAGGTGTAGATGCACAGGATCATGGGAACGATCACGAAGCCGACAAAGAAGATCAGGCTGGGCAGCATAAAGAGGTAACCGGAGATCGTCTCTCTGCGCACCAGCGCCCGACTTGTGGCCGGCTGGTTTTTGCTTCTTGCCAAGGAAAACGCCCCTCTCTTAAAGAAACGATTTCAGGGAAAACGGGGGCCTAAATCAGCCCTGTATTCCCCCGCCTGTGTAAAAACACCCCACCCCCGCGCATTGCGGGGATGGGGTGCGCGACCCATCAGACAGTTATAGACGGTTTCGCTTTGCTTGCAGGCGCAGATTACTCGGAGATACCGGCATCCGCATTGGAGGCGTAGGTCTCTACGGCCTCGGCCACGTCGCCGCCGGCGCCGATGACCTGGAGCATATTCCACCACTGATAACGGGCAGCAGTCCAGTTGGTGGTGACCTGATAGTAGTCGCCCAGGTACTGCATCAGAATGTTGTACTCGTTCATGATCTCGTTGTCGGCCCAGATGTCGGAGATATCCACGGTGCCATCGACCACGGTGTCACGGACGGCGAAGTAGTTGGCAGCGGTCACGGCGTCAGCAGTGGCCTCGGAGTCGCACATATACTGGATGAACAGCTTGGCAGCAGCGATCTTGGCGTCGTCGCCGTTGTTGAAGATGCCGAAGCCCCAGATGCCGCCGCACAGCTCGGGATCAGAGCCGTCCTCGGTGGGGAAGGCCATGAACAGGATCTCGTCGCCGTTCAGGGTCAGGCCAGAGCCGGTGCCAGCGGTGTTGGGATCCAGCTGCTGAGCGATGTTCCAGCAGAAGGCCATGTTCAGCGTGCCCTGATAGAACTGAGCGATTTCGTCGCCGCCGACGATGGAGGCGTCGAACTCGATGCCTTCACAGGCCACCAGAGCCTCGAGGGCCTGGATGTTCTCCTCGGAGTTCCAGGTGTAGGAGGTGTGGTCCTCGCTGGCGAAGGTGCCGCCGTACAGGTTGTTGACGAGGGCGCGGGTGCCCTGGTCGCCGCCCTGGCCGCCGCAGTAGATGGCGCCCACGGTGGAGCCGGTGTACTCATAGACTGCCTGGACCGCTGCGAAGAAGTCCTCGCTGGAGTTCCACAGATGGGTCTCCTCGTCCAGATACTGCATCGCACCGGCAGCCTCAAAGACGGTCTTGTTGATGGCCATGCAGTGAGCGGTCATGACCAGAGGATACTCGTAGACAGCGCCGTCGTCGCCATAGCAGGCGTCCAGAGCGGCGGAGTTGATCTCAGCGATGTCGGTGTCGTCCAGCAGGTCGGAGATGTCGACCATGTAGCCGCTGGCGCCCCAGTCGGCCACCAGACGCTCGGGGCCTTCCATGATCAGGTCGGGGCCTTCGCCTGCGGCGAGGGCGGTGTTGACCTTCTCATCGCCGTTGGTGTAGTCCAGATACTCCACGGTGACGGAGATGCCGGTCTCGGCGGTGAAGCCTTCGATCAGGGCATTGACGGTCTCCTCAGTGCCCCAGCCGCCGATGGGGTAGGTCCACAGGGTGATGGAGTCGGCAGCCTCGACGTCGCCGGTCTCCTCGACCTCGGCATCAGCCTCGGCATCGGCATCAGCCTCTTCCTCGTCGGTCCCGGACTCTTCCTCAGTGGTGGTGGAATCGCTGGTATCATCGGTCGCAGTGTCGTCAGAGCTGCTGCCGCATGCTACCAGAGACAGGGCCATGAGCATGGCCAGCACCAGAGCAAGGATCTTCTTCATGTTTTGTCCTCCTTTATAAAATGATGATGTCGCAGCACAGGGGCTGCCATGTACCTGAGGGGATAGGGTCCCTCGCTGAAACAAATTATATATAATTCCTTTCTGTATGTCAAGGTGTTTTTGAAAAATTTTTCAAAAAATCGGGAATCTGAAAAAAATTTCAATCCGTCATGGCTTCCGCTTGACATTTCCCTGCCCGACAGTTAGACTGAACAGAGAAAAACTGCCCCAGCGGGGCAAGAGAAAGGACGAGCGCTCCATGAAAAAACACATCCTCTGTCTGGGAGATTCCAACACCCATGGCTACTGTGCCGACCCCGCCGACTGCGCCGACGGCGGCGACCGCTTCAACGAGGAGGAGCGCTGGCCCTGCCGCCTTCAGGCGGCCCTGGGGCCGGACTATCTGGTGACGGAGGAGGGCCTTTCCGGCCGCACCACCGTGTTCCCCGACCCGCTCCATGAGAGCATGGACGCCCTTTCCGTCCTCTACTCCCTGCTCAAGAGCCACGAGGTCATTGACCTGCTCATCATTATGCTGGGCACCAACGACACCAAGGACCGCCTGTGCGCCAACGCCGCCTGTATCGGCCTGGGGATGGAGCGGCTGGTGCGCAAGGCCATGAGCGTGGACTGCTGGGGCGGCCACGGGCCGAACATCCTCATCGTCTCCCCGCCCCCCATCGGGCGGGAGATGAACGACCCTGCCATGGGGACCGGCTGCGCGGAAAAATCGGAGGGGCTGGCCGCCGCCTTTGCCCGGACCGCAGAGCTGACGGGCTGTCACTTTATGGACGCCGCAGGCTGTGAGTTCAACCACATCGACTATATGCACCTGACCCGCCGGGGCCACGCCCAGCTGGCCGACCGTCTGGCGGAGCTGGTACCCGGCCTGATGCCAAAGGGCTGAACAGGAAACACGCACCCGGGACTTGAAAAACGTCCTGGGTGCGTGTTTCTGTTTTGTGTGATTCAGATTTGGGACAGCGCCGCCTCGTCTGCCACCAGGGTAAAGTCCGGATGGAGCTGGAGAATGGAGGCGGGGACCCGTGGGGTGATAGGGCCGAAGAAGGCCTCCTTTACAATACCGGCCTTGCCGCTGCCGGAAACCACCATGACCACCCGCCGGGCGTTCATAATGTCGCCGATGCCCATGGTGTAGGCAAACCGGGGAACATCCTCCTCGTGAGCGAAGAAGCGCTTGTTGGCCTGGATGGTGGCGTCTGTCAGGGCTACCTTGTGGGTGTGCCGGGAGAAGCAGTCGTCCGGCTCGTTGAAGCCGATGTGTCCGTTGGGGCCCAGGCCCAGCAGCTGGAGGTCGATGCCCCCCATGCTCCGGATAACAGCGTCATACCGGGCGCACTCCTCCTCGGCGTTGAGGTTGGTGCCGCAGGGGACGTTGGTGTTGGCCTGGTCGATGTTGATGTGGTCGAACAGGTTGTGACGCATAAAGTAGTGGTAGCTCTGGTCATTGTCAGCGTCCAGGCCCACATATTCGTCCAGATTCACCGTGCGCACCTGGCTGAAATCGATGTCCCCCTTCCGGTACCAGTCGATGAGCTGACGATAGGTGCTGATGGGGCTGGAGCCGGTGGCCAGGCCCAGGACGCAGTTGGGCTTCAAAATGACCTGGGCGGAGATGATGTTGGCCGTCTGGCGGCTCATGTGGTCATAATCTCTGGCGGAAATGATCTTCATGGCAAATCCTCCTCTTTATCTGTTCACCGGTCTGCCGTCGATGTACACGGCTTTCACATTCAGCGCCCTGTCCAGCACCACCAGGTCAGCCTGTCTGCCGGGAGCAATGGAGCCTAACTTGTCCTCCCGGCGGATGACCCTCGCCGGGGTCAGGGTGGCGGCGGTGACGGCGGCCTCCAGAGGCACCCCGAAGGAGACGGCCCGGCGCAGCCCGTCCATCAGGTGAATGGAGGACCCGGCCAGGGTGTCGCTGCCGGAGAGGGTGGCTTTCCCGCTCTTCATTGTGATGGCCTGTCCCCCCAGGACATAGTCCCCGTCCGCCATCCCGGCGCAGCGGAGGGAGTCGGAGATGATCGTCAGCCTGTCCCCAAACAGCCGATGGGTCAGCCGGACGACGGACGGGTGGATGTGCAGCCCGTCGGTGATCAGCTCCACCGTGGCCCCGGCGTCACTGGCGGCGGCGATGACCCCCGGCTCCCGGTGGTGGAGAGAGGGCATCCCGTTAAACAAATGAGTGGCGTGACTGGCCCCGGCGTCATAGGCGGCTCTGGCGGTGTCGTAGTCGGCGGCGGTGTGGCCAATGGACACGGTGGCGATTTTGGAGATCTCCCGGATAAAGGAGATCGCCCCCGGCTCCTCCGGGGCCACCGTCACCAGCCGGACCAGGCCGCCGCTAGCGTCGTTGAGCCGTCGGAACATGGCCGCATCCGGGGCGTGGAGGTTGTCCGGGTTTTGAGCGCCCCGCTTGGCATAGCACAGGAACGGGCCCTCCAGGTTGACCCCCGCCACCTTCGCACCGTTTTCCGGACGGACAAAGTCCCGGACGGCGTGCATGGCCCGGGTCAGCTCCGGCTCCTTGAGGGTCATGGTGGTGGGGCACCAGGAGGTGACACCCCCGGCGGCGTAGTACCGGGAGAGACGGTCCAGCCCCTCCGGGCTGCCGTCGCTGGCGTCCTCTCCCACGGCCCCGTGGGTGTGGATGTCGATGAGGCCCGGAACGACGTAGCACCCCGCGCCGTCCACGTCGCCGGGGCCGGTCACGGCGGGGCCTGCGGTGATGATTCTGTCCGAAAACTCCACGCCGCCGTCCACAAAGGCGCCGTCCAGGAAAATTTTGGCGTTGGTGATGCGCATACAGGCCACTCCTTTCGGCTCCGGCGCTTTTCTCATGTGCAGAGCGGACAAGCTCCCGCTCTGCCGATACCTATATCATACGCAAAAAGGGGCCGGGATGCAAGGGGCAAATTAAAATTATTTTCATTGACGGAGAAAATTTTCAGAAAAGAAAAATCTTCCTATTCCACGATTGAAAAAGTTTTTCACTAATGTTATAATGTGTTTAACCATCCGGAGCGGCACGGCGCAAGGCGGCGCTGCTCAGCGGCACGCAGTATCAAACGAAAGGATGAGGTCAACATGGACAAAAACGCATTTCTGGCACGGCACCAGTGGGTCAGGGACGAGCTGAAACGGAGCGTGGACTTCTGGCTCAAATACGGCATGGATCAGGAGCACGGCGGCGTATACACCTGCATTGACCGGACGGGCAAAATTTACTCCACCGACAAGAGCGTTTGGATGCAGGGCCGGTGCGGCTGGATCTACGCCTATCTCTGCACCCAGTACGGCCAGCGCCCCGAGTGGCTGGAGGCCTCCCGCTCCTGCCTGGACTTTCTGGAGGAGCACTGCGTCAACCACGACGCCGGAGGGCGGCTCTACTTCACCGTCACCGGCGACGGCAGGCCCCTGCGCCAGCGCCGCTACTGCCACTCTGAGAACTTCTATACCATCGCCAACGCCGAATACTACGCCAACACCGGCGACACTGTCCGCATCCAGCGGGCACGCCGGGCGTACGACATGGTCTACAACCTGAACCACGGCCTGATCAAAGACCCCACCGGTCTCGGCCCCAAGACCATTCCGGAGACCCGCTCCAGCCGGGCCTTTGGCGACCCCATGATCTACCTGAACGTCACCGCCATCATTCGCCGCTGCGACCCGGAGAACATCGCCCTCTACGATCAGCGGGCCCGGGAGTGCGTGGACGAGATTTTAAAATACCACTACAAGCCGGAGCTGAAGTGCGTACTGGAGACGGTAGGCGTCAACGGCGAGCTGCAGACCGACACCACCGCCGGGCGGGTGGTCAACCCCGGCCACGACATCGAGGGCAGCTGGTTCCTGGAGGAGCAGGCCAACTACACCGACGACGACTCTCTCCGCCAGGTGGCCCGAAACATCTTCCACAACGCCATCAACGCCGGGTGGGACGAGGAGTACCGCGGACTGCTCTACTTCATCGACTGCATGGGCTGTCCCCCGGAGGCCTATGAGCACGACATGCAGCTCTGGTGGCCCCACATCGAGATTTTGATTGCCGGCATGATGTTCTATCGGGACACCGGGGACGAGCAATATCTGGACTGGTTCAACAAGACCGCCGACTATGCCGAGCAGCACTTTGCCGACCCGGAATACGGCGAGTGGTACGGCTACCTCCGCCGGGACGGTCTGCCCACCATGCCCGCCTGCAAAGGCAGCACCTTCAAGGGCCCCTTCCATGTGCCCCGCTGCCTGACCACCCTGGACAAGCTCATGGACGAGATCGAGGCAAAATGGTAACTTAGTCGCCCCAGGACGCCGCAAATTCACAGCACCCACAAGGGAGGTATCCAATGACGCCCCAGCAGCAGACGGCAGAAACCAACATCTTCGCCTATATCAGCAGCAGCTATCACAACTTCACCACAGCGGAGCGCAAGGTGGCTGATTACGTCCTCAGCCACAGCACCGAGGTGCAGTATATGTCCATCTCCGAGCTGGCGGAGGAGTGCGGCGTGGCGGACGCCACCGTCTCCCGGTTCTGCCGCCAGCTCAAGCTGAAGGGCTACAACACCTTCAAGCTGGCGCTGGCCAAGGCCACCGTGGCCGAACAGGGCAGCCCCACCTCCGTCCTGGAGGGGCAGGAGGGCAACATCGGCCCGGAGGACAGCCTGTCCGACCTGTGTCGCAAGATTTACACCGCCCAGACCGCCGCCATCGGCCAGAGCAGGTCCCTCATGCGTCCGGAGACGGTCACAAAGGCGGTGGACCTGCTGTGGAATGCCCAGCGGGTCTACTGTATGGGTCAGGGCGGCTCCCTGATTTTGTCCTGGCAGGCGGCCCACCTGTTCTCCACCGTCTCCCCCAAGTTCTACTTCTCCCAGGACTCCCATCTCCAGGCCACCGCCGCCGCCCTGCTCACCGAGCAGGACGCCATCCTGTTCTTCTCCTACTCCGGCTCCACCCGGGACATCTCAGAGCTGATGGGGCTGGCCAAAAAGCGGGGGGCGAAGATCGTCCTCATCACCCGCTTCGCCAAGTCCCCCGGGGCGGTCTGGGCCGACGTGGTGCTCCAGTGCGGCTCCTTTGAGGGCCCTCTCCAGCTCAGCAGCATCCCGGCGGAGATGGCCCAGCTGTATGTGGTGGACGTGCTCTATAACGAGTTCGTCCGCCGTGACCCGGAGGCCGCCCGGAAAAACCAGGAGCTGATCGCCGAGGCCCTAGCGGAGAAACACCTCTGACCCTTGTTCGGGCCACCGGAAAACCAACGTTACAGTGAGGCAAAGACCGTCATGTTCCGACAAGTATTCGATCCCAACAACCTATTCTGGCGCATCATCAGCAGGTGTGTGGACCTTGTGGGGCTGAGCGTCTTTTGGGCAGCGCTGAGTCTGCCTATCGTCACCGTCGGCCCCGCCACCGCCGCCCTGTACTACACGGTGGTCAAGACCTTCCGTCACGGGGAGGACGGCGCCTTTGGCATCTACTGGCGGGCCTTTGTGCAGAACCTCCGCCGGGGCATCCCCGCCACGCTGATCTTCATCCCCGTCCTCCTGCTCGTCTTCTATGGCTATTCGGTCATGTACGCCAACGCCACCAGCGACCTGGGGGTGGTGATGTTTGTGGCCTACTATGTGGCCCTGGTCGTCCCCATCGGGCTGTTCTGCTACCTGTTTCCCGTCATGGGCCGGTTCGACCTGACGCTAAAGGAGCTGTTCCGCACCTCCTTCGCCCTGTGCCTCCGGCACCTGCCCACCACCTTCATCCTGGTGCTGCTGGTGGTGGAGCTGGTCATCTTCGTGCTGGAGCAGTGGTGGCCCATCCTCTTTGTGCCGGTGGTGACGGCGTTCCTGTTCTCCCTGTTTCTGGAGCGCATTTTCCCCAAATATCTCAGCGAGGAGGAGCGGGCCGTCCTGGAGGACCGGCTGCCGGAGGAGGACGAGGAGGAGTGACGCCTCCCTCCCATTTTATCGTAAGGCTCTGCCGCAATACAAAATAAAGGCAGCCCATCCGCTTTCCTGCGGATGGGCTGCCATTGGTTTCTGTATGGGGAGAGAACACCGGATCAATAAATCAGGTTGTCCAGCTCCACGATGTACTCCGGCTCGGTGCAGACCTTTTCCTTGGCCTTGTTGGCGAACTGGTTCACGGCGGTCTGGCTCTTGCGGATGGGCTGCATGGTGCCGGCGCCAGCCACGCAGCCGCCGGGGCAGGCCATGCCCTCCAGCAGATAGCCGTTGTACTTTCCGGCCTTGGCCAGCATCATCATCTTCCGGCAGTCCCGCAGGCCCTCGGCGCTGGTGACCTTCACCTCTCTGTCCGGATACCGGGACTGGATGACGTTGACCACCGAGGCGGCCACGCCGCCGGAGACGGCGAAGTTCCGCCCGTCCCGGGTGGGCTCCAGCGTCTCGGAGGTGTCCTCCGGCATGGTCTCCGGGTCGATGCCCTTGGCGTCGAAGATGCCGTCCAGCTCCTCAAAGGTGAGGACGAAGTCCACCTCGCTGCGGACAGTGCGGCGCATGGCCTCCAGCTTCTTGGCGGCGCAGGGGCCGAAGAAGGCCACCTTCACCCCGGGCTTCTTGCTCTTGATGTAGCGGGCGGTCAGGGTCATGGGGGTCAGGGCCATGGAGATGCACTTGGCCTGCTGGGGGAACTGCTTCTTTGCCATGACGGACCAGGCGGGGCAGCAGGAGGTACCCATAAAGGGCAGCTCCTCCGGCACCTCCCGGATGAAGTCCTCCGCCTCCTGGACGGCGCACAGGTCCGCACCGATGGCGGCCTCCACCATGTCGGCAAAGCCCAGGTCCTTGAACGCAGAGCGTAGCTTGCCCAAGGTGGACTTGGGGCCGAACTGTCCCACAAAGGCGGGTGCCACGGCGTCATAGACCTCCTCCCCGTTACGGAGAGCCCGGCCCAGCTGATAGATCTGGGACTTGTCGGAGATGGCTCCAAAGGGGCAGTTCACCAGGCACTGGCCGCAGGAGACGCACTTGTCGTAGTCGATGTCCGCCTTGCCGTTCTCATCCGAGCTGATGGCGTCCATGCCGCAGGCGGCGGCGCAGGGCCGCTCCTGGATGATGATGGCGTTGTAGGAGCAGGCCTCCACACAGCGGCCGCACTTGATGCACTTGTCCTGGTCGATGAACGAGCGGCCGTTGAACTTCTCCAGGTGGATGGCCTTCTTGGGGCAGACCTCCTCGCAGGGGTGGGACAGGCAGCCCTGGCAGCCGTCGGTGACATAGACCCGCTTCTCCGGGCAGGCGTTGCAGGCAAACTTGATGACGTTGATCAGGGGAGGGGTGTAATAGGTCTCCGCCTTGTCCGCCTCCTCGATGCCCTGGGACACGGGGGCGTGGGCCGCCGCGCTCCGGCTGGGCATGCCCATGGCCAGGCGAAGCCGTTCGCCCACGATGGCCCGCTCCAGGAATACGTTGTTCCGGTAGGTCCCGGTCTCCCCGGGGATGATCTTGTAGGGCAGCTCCTCGATGATGTTAGAGGGGGCGTCGCCCTCGTATGCCATCCGTGCGACCTCGCGGAAGATCTGATGCCGGATGCTCTGAACCTTGGTTTCTACGCCTCTCATCAGCGGTTCCTCCTTGCAGTCTGGGCCGTCTCATCGGCCCAATATGGGTAGTTATTGCTAACTGTTTGAACGCATAAGCGGGAAAGACGCCTGATCTCCGGTTCCAACTCCCGCAAATCGGCCGCCTCTCGTCCTGCTTTAAGAATATCTCAGCAGGAGAGGATTGTCAACCGTTTTCCGGCGGTTTTGTGATTTTTTTCACAGACGATGTGGTGAGTTTGTGGGGTGGCCCTTGGCTCCCTCAAGGAGGGAGGCAAGGGGCCGGTGCGCACCTCGCCCCGGAGACTTGACGCAGACCCCCGGATGGAGTAGAATAGTGCCAATGCAGCGGGGGCAGCTCTGGGGCATCTTTTCTGACAGAATGGTTAGCGTTGACTAATGCCGGGCCGCCCTGCCCCCCGGAAAAAGAAACAGGAGGAACCACAGATGGAAACCAACAGCAGCATCACTCTGGCGTCTCTGGAGCAGTTCGAGGCCCGGTTCGACGCCCAGCGGGCCAACCGGGTGGCCATGAACGCCGTCACCGAGAACGGTCTGACCAAATCCGCCAAGCGGCGGGAGGCCGCCCAGCGGGATGTCCATACCTTCTCCGTCTCCCTGAACCAGGGGGACATCACCAACCAGAAGCAGAGCGGACGGTGCTGGATGTTCGCCGCCCTGAACACCATGCGCTTTGAGGTCATCCGGAAGCACAAGCTGAGCCGGGACTTCGAGCTGTCCCAGGCCTATCTGTTCTTCTACGACAAGCTGGAGAAGTCTAACTATTTCCTGGAGAACGTTCTGGAGACCCTGGACGAGCCCGCCAGCGGGCGGCTGGTCTCCTTCCTGCTCCAGGCCCCGGTAGGGGACGGGGGACAGTGGGATATGCTGTGCAATCTGGTACGCAAGTACGGCGTGGTCCCCAAGACCGCCTATCCCGAGTCTGTGGCCTCCTCCGGCAGCCGGGAGATGGACGCCTATCTCACCGAGAAGCTCCGGGAGGACGCCTGCATCCTGAGAAAGCACTACGCCGCCGGGGCGGACCTGGCTGACCTCCGGGGAGAGAAGGAGGGCATGCTGGAGGAGATCTACCGTCTGCTGTGCATCTGCCTGGGCAAGCCCCCCAAGAGCTTTGACTTCGAGTACCGGGACACGGACAACGTTTTCCACCGGGACGCCGGACTGACCCCTCAGAGCTTTTACGCCAAGTATGTGGGCCTGGTGCTGGACGACTATGTGAGCCTCATCAACGCCCCTACCGCCGACAAGCCCTTTGGGTGCAGCTACACCGTCCGCTTCCTGGGCAACGTGAAGGAGGGCAAGCCCGTCCGCTATCTGAACCTGGAGATCGGCGAGCTGAAAAAGGCGGCCATCGCCCAGTTGAAGGACGGGGAGCCGGTGTGGTTCGGCTGCGACGTGGGCAAGCGCTCCGAGCGGTCGGACGGCATCCTGGATTTGGACGTCTACGGCCTGGAGGACCTGCTGGACACCCGGTTCACCATGACCAAGGCGGAGCGGCTGGACTACGGCCAGAGCCTGATGACCCACGCCATGGTGTTCCAGGGGGTCAACCTGGACGAGAACGGCCAACCTGACCGCTGGCGGGTGGAAAACAGCTGGGGCAAGGACCCAGGCAAGGGCGGCTATTACGTCATGACCGACCGTTGGTTCGACGAGTACATGTATCAGGTGGTGGTGAACAAAAAGTACCTCACCGACGAGCAGCTCTCCGCCTACAACGCCGACCCCATCGAGCTGGAGCCTTGGGACCCCATGGGTTCTCTGGCACTGTGAGCATTCTCTGCTGATACGATAAGTGCAAAAAAGCTCCCCCGGACGAGACTGGATTTCTCGTCCGGGGGAGTATGATTTTGGTTTCAAGCGCCGCTGCTCAGGAGGTGTAGAGCAGGATGCCTGCAATGATGATCAGGTTGCCGATCAGTTGCCCCCTGTTGAACTTCTCCTTGAGCAGAAAGTAGGAGAGAACGAGGACGAACACATAGGTAAAGGTGTCGATCACGGCTCCGTACTTCATATCCACCGCCGTG
The DNA here is from genome assembly GCA_020860575.1 of Clostridiales bacterium. Classification (GTDB taxonomy): domain Bacteria; phylum Bacillota; class Clostridia; order Oscillospirales; family Oscillospiraceae; genus Onthomonas. Next base: position 15,613 of record JAJBUB010000091.1, read on the forward strand.
TAGGCGTAGGTGTTGAACAGGAGCACGGCAAAGGAGATGCCGTACGCGGTGATGACCCGCCAGTTCAGATATTCCCGGATGAAGCTCTTATAGGTCATCTCCGAGCTTTGCTTGAGCAGCACCTGGGCGATGGCGGAAAAGAAGGTCCGCGCAGACATGAGCAGGATAAAAGGATGCATTTCCTATTCCCCCTCTTTCTGTTCCCCGTGTTCTGCGCTCAGGGAGACGATGATAACGCCCGCCAGCACGGTCAGCATCCCCAGGACGTTGCGGACGGTCAGCGTCTCATGGAAAATGAGCACCGCCCACAGCTGGCTCCAGACCAGGTAGAGGCTCCGGTTGGCGTAGCCGATGTTCAGGGGGAACCGCTTGATCATTTTCTGCCAGCAGATGGCGTAGATAAAACAGTCCAGGAACATCAGGAACAGATAGAGGTACAGCATGGCGTTGGTCAGCCCGCCGGAGACGTATTCCCCGGAGGCCAGCTTGGAAAAGACGCTGGTCAGGGAGAAGATCACCACGCAGAGGTGCAGCAGGATCAGATTTTTTGCTCGTTCCATAATTCCTCCAGGGGTCTTCCATCGACCAGGATGCACCGATAGACACGGCTCATTAGCGCATCCAACTCCTCCTCGCAGCTTGCCGGGGCGACCACATGGCCAATGCGGGTGGTGCCGTTCTGCATGGCCTCCACCGGATGTCCCACCGGGAAATCCAGCACCAGCTCCGTACATACCCGCCGGACCGCCGCCAGTCCGTCCTCATCAATGCCGGTGATCACCCCGTCCACCGGACTCATGAGCAGCTTTGCCATGCAGGGGCAGGCCTCCACCTGGGGCGTGAAATCCAGGGGGATGCCCAGGGCGTTCTGCAAAATCTTCTCGTAGAAATCAATGCCGTAATAGGTGGAGATCAGCTCCGGGATGCAGGTCGCTCCCGTCCGTCCGCCCATCTCCAGCACGGACACCGTCTCTCCGTCCACAAGGACGTCTGCGTTGAAGGAGCAGTTGTCCAGTCCCAGGGCCTTCACCGCACGGTCCATCTGCACGCCGATCTCCCGCTGCACCTGCTCGGAGCCGTGATAGGGGAGCCCGTGTCCTGCGGGGATGGTGGTCCGTCCGCTGCGATACAGGAACTTCTCGTGGGGGGCGAAAAAAGCCAGTTTCCCGTTCTGTATCACCCCGTCCACGCCGATCTCTACGCCGCCCAGCATTTTCTCCACGATCACATAGGGACGCCGGGTGTTGGCCGCCGCCTCCCGATAGGCGTCCTCCAGCCCGCGCGGGTCATGCACGATGGTAATGCCCCGGCTGCCGGAGCTGTCCACTCGCTTGACCACCACGGGGAAACCGATCTTCTGCGCGGCGGTCTCCACATCTGCCAGGCTGTACGCCCTGTAGAAGTTCGCAGTGGACACGTCTCCCCGCCGGAACGCCTCCTTCATATCCGCCTTGTCCGTCGCCATGAGGGCGGCCCGCTCCGAGATGCCCGGCAGCCCCATGTGGCCGCAGACATAGCCGATGGTGGAGACGGCCACGTCGGTGCCGGTGGTGCAGATGCCGTCGATCCCCTCCGCCTGTGCTGCGGCGAGGATGGCCTCCCGGTCGGTGGTGTTGATCTCCCAGGCCTTGTCCGCCAGCCGGAACCCGGGATAATCCCCCGGGATGCTGGAGACGATGGTATACAGTCCCATGCGCTTTGCCGCACGGATCAGAGGCACCTGATAGATGCTGGCGCCCAATATCAGAATTTTCGTCATATCTCTCTCCCGGGTACAGAGGAGGGCCGGCTCCCGGCCAGGGCGGCCGCTCCGCGCTCTCCGTTACAGTCTGTCGTTCGGGCCATATTGACCGTCTCGCGGATGATGTACTGGGGCGTATTGTTCAAAATCAGGATGATTTTCCCCAGATATTCGCCGATCACGCCCAGCACCAGCAGCACCAGCCCGAACAGGAGCACCACCACGCAGAGGGTGGACGACCAGCCCACAGCTACGTCAGGATAGATGATCTTGTTGATGACCACCAAAATGGCAATGAGAATGCCCGCAAATACCGAGAACACGCCCAGGAAGAAGGAGACCCGCAGGGGAATCACGGAATAGTTCCAATAGCGGAGCCAGAGGTTGATCAGCTTTCGCAGGGTGTAGCCGGAGGTGCCGCTCTCCCGCTTAAAATGCTCCACCGGGACGTTTCCGATGTTATGGGTCACGCGGTAGAAGATGCCGTCGATATACGGATTATAGCTGTCATACTTGATGGTCTCCAGCTGCACTGCCCGGGTGATGATCCAGAAGTTGCTGGAGGAGATCCCCTTGGGCCGCTCCAGCATGACCCGGGACGTGACCTCGTTGATCTTGCTGGTCAGATTCTTGGCGGCGGAATTTTTCCGCTCGGGGTATACGCCGTAGACCAGGTCATAGCCCTCCTCCAGCTTGTGGATGAGCCGGAAGATCTGGGACGGGTGGGTCTGCATATCGTCGTCCATCCCCAGGACGCAATCCCCCACGGCGTAGTGTAGGCCGCACATCAAGGCGTTGTGCTGTCCGAAGTTCCGCATGAGGTTGACGCCCCGGACATTGGGATACTCCTCTGCCAGCTTTTGGATCTCTGCATAAGTGCCGTCCCTGGAGCCGTCGTTGACCAGGACAAATTCACAGGTATAGCCGTCGTTTTTGTCAAATTCCGCCATTACCAGCTCGACCACCTTGCGGATGGTCTTCTCCGAGTAATAGCAGGGGATTACCACTGAAACCAACATTTCCTTCCCAACCTTATCTCACATTGTCTCGTTGCCCTGCACCGGAGGACATCACATAGTCGAAAAACAGAGGCGTCCCTCCCGTATGGAGGAACAGGATACGGCTGTGGTCGATGCCGGACGTGCGCAGATACTCCGTCATTCCCCAGAACGCCTTGCCCGTATAGATCGGGTCCAGCGGGATGCCGTTCGACCGGTATTGCTCCCGGATGACCGCTTCAATGCGCCCGTCGTACTGTCCGTAGCCGGCCTGCCGGTACTGATCCAGCAGAATGATCTCGTCTTCAAAATCGTCGGGCAGGACAGCCCCCCGGTCCGAAAAATACGCCCTGACGCCGGTGCGGATGACCTGCCGCGCCCGGTCGGTCTCTCTGGAGGAGATCAGGATGCCCATGATCTTTTTCCGGTCCCCTGCCAGCAGATGCCCGCAGATCAGACCGCTCTGGGTCGCTCCCGTGCCGGAGGGACAGAAGATGTAGTCGAACTCCCATCCGTTAGCCCGCTCGAACTCCCGTATCTCTCCATAGGCCTCGGCGTAGGCCCTCGCTGCCACGCCCTCGTTTCCCGTTCCGGTGCGGTCGCCGTAGATATAATAAGGAATACCGCCCTCTTCCCGGACCAGCTCCATGGCACGGTCCACCGTCTGAGCGATCTCATTTTTTCCGCAGGAGAGGATTCTGGTGTCCGTCCATTCGATGAGGTGGGTGTTGCCGGTGGGAGACGGGTCCTCCCCGGCCTCGTGGGAGCAGATCATCAGACAGGGCGTTCCCCGGCTGCGGCACAGGTCGGACAGCACCCGGCAAAGATTGGAATGTCGGCTGCCGTAGATGATCATGGTGTCGCAGCCCTTTCGCTTCATATCCGCATAGAACTGCTCTGCGATACGCACCTTGTTCCCGCCCAGGGAAAACGGCAGCAGGTCATCCCGTTTGATGTAGATCTGATTGCCGTTCCCACTGTTTCCGCTGAGCCGGTGAATCATCGTCGCCGCCATCTATGGACCCCTCCCCGTGCAGATTTCGACACATTGGCATTATAGAACATTTCTACCAGCTGTGCAAGACTTTTCCTGCGCAACAGGGTCGCCCTTCCCTGGAAAACCATTTGACAGTCCCAGAAGTCCTGCGCTATACTATGGACAACAAATTTGTCTTTGACGGTCTGCCCCCCGGGCAGCGTTTCATTGCACGATCCGGGAGGGATTTTTCTTGCGTCCCACCATTGAATCTGTCACCAGCCGTTCCAATCCCCTCATCGCCCGTATTCGCCGTCTGGAGCGGGACCGGTCCTTTCGGCGGGAGACGGGGCTGTACCTCTGCGACGGGAGGAAGCTCTACGCCGAGGCGGTCCGCTGGAACGCCCCGGTGGACACCGTTCTGTTCACCCCCGGCCAGCAGCCGGAGGCCCTCTCCCCCGGTGTCCGGTACGTCCAGGTGCCGGAGGGAGTCATGGAGGCGGTCTCCCCCGCCAAAACGCCCCAGGGGCTGCTGTTCCTCTGCCGGATACCGGAGCCTGTCCCGCCGGAAACGCTGGACGGGAGCCGCTACCTGGTGCTGGACGGCCTTCAGGACCCGGGGAACGTGGGGACCATCTGGCGTACCGCCGACGCCTTTGGGGCAGACGGCCTGCTGCTCACTCACCACTGCGCTGACCCCTGGCACTGGAAAACCGTCCGGGCCACCATGGGGGCGGCCTTCCGCCTGCCGGTGTGGGAGGTGGAGGCAGAGGCGCTGCCCCCTCTGCTGGAGGCCTCCGGTCTCCCCCTCTACGGCACCGCTCTTCGGGAGGACACGGTGGACATTCGCCAGCTGGAGCCTGGCCGGGCCGCCGTGGTCATCGGCAATGAGGGGCAGGGCATTTCCCCGGAGCTGCTGGCCCAGTGTAGCCAGACCCTGAAAATTCCCATGGAGCCCAAATGCGAGTCTCTCAATGCCGCCGCCGCTGCCGCCGTGGTGCTGTGGGAGCTGTATCGCAGATAACCGGAAACAGAACACATAAAAGGAGAGGAGACGAACCATGCTGACCTCGGTAAAATACTGGCTGTGGCTGACCAGCCTACTGCCGCCCACCGCCGCCTGGCAGGTATACTGTCACTTTGGCAGTCCGGAACAGGCCTATTTCGCCGACCCGGGAGAATACGAACGGATAGAGGCCCTGTCCCCGGAGCAGCGCCGTCTCCTCTCGGACAAGTCCACCGACCAGGCGGAGCGGCTGCTGGAGCGGTGCGACCGGGGCGACATCCGCATCCTCACCTTCACCGACACCGACTTCCCGGAGCGGCTGCGCAACATCGAGACGCCCCCTCTGGTGCTCTATCTTCGGGGACGGCTGCTGCGGCTGGACGAGCGGGCGGTCATCGCCTTCGCCGGGACCCGCAAGGCCACCCCTTACGGCACGGGCATCGCCAGGGACTTTGCCCGGGATGTCACCCGCGGCGGCGGCATTGTGGCTACCGGCATCGTGGCGGGATGCGACGAAAACGCCGCCACCGGCGCCCTCCGGGCGGGCGGCCCGATATTGGGCGTTCTGGCAGGTGGGGTGGACGTACCCTACTATGACTCCGCCTCCAGCCGGGACCTGCTCTCCGATATGGCCTCGGTGGGGATGCTTCTCAGCGAGTCGCCTCCGGGGACGCCCCACAAGGGAAACCTGTTCCGCCGCCGGAACGCCATCCTCTGCGGCGTCTCGGTGGGACTGCTCTGTGTGGAGGCAGGGCTTCGCAGCGGCACCCTGGGGGTGGCCGCCATCGCCGCCGAGCAGGGGCGGGACATCTTCGCCGTCCCCGCCAATCTGGGCGCGCCCATGTCCGCCGGGACCAACGATCTGCTCCGTCAGGGGCTGGCCCTGCCCGTCCTCTCCGGGGCGGATATTCTGGCCCACTACCCCTATTACCTGCCCCAACGGGAGGAGCAGCCGGACTTCACCCGCTGGCAGGTGGTGCGGGTGGCCGCCAAGTCTGGGGCGCAGGAGAAAGCCGTCTCTCCGGAGCCGCCTGCGGCAGACGCTCCTACTCCTCCGAAACCGGTTTCCCATGAAAAAAAGGTTGACACCGCCCCAAACAGCGGCTATATTGATTTATCGGATTCCTCCGCCCAGTGGACGGAGACAGAACGCACCCTGCTCCAGGCCCTGGCGGGCGGCCCCGCCACCATGGAGGCCCTGATCGACCAGACCGGCCTCCCCTCCTCCCAGGCATCCGCCACCCTGACCCTGTTGGCAGTCAAGGGGGTCGTGGAGGAATGCTCCGGTGGCCGTTTCCGGCTGCACGGACAGGGCTGACGCAGTATCTCGTATTCAAGGAAACATTCGGAGGCAAACCCTAACATGGCAAAAACCGATTTGGTTATCGTAGAATCCCCGGCAAAGGCCAAGACCATTGGCAAATACCTCGGCCCCGGCTACCAGGTCAAGGCCTCCATGGGCCACGTCCGCGACCTGCCCAAGAGCCAGGCGGGGGCGGAGGTCCCCGGCGTGGACATCGCCGCCGGCTTTGTACCCAACTATCAGCCCATCAAGGGCAAAGAGGATATCATCGCAGATCTGACCAAGGCCGCCGCCAAGAGCGGCCGGGTCTATCTCGCCACCGACCCTGACCGGGAGGGGGAGGCCATCTCCTGGCATTTAAAGGAACTGCTCCACATCCCGGACGACAAGACCTATCGGGTCACCTTTAACGAGATCACCAAGGGCGTGGTGAACGACGCCATCCAGCATCCCAGGGCCATCGATCAAGATCTGGTGGACGCCCAGCAGGCCCGGCGCATCCTGGACCGCATTGTGGGCTATCAGCTCTCTCCCCTGTTGTGGAAGCACATCCGCTACGGGTTGTCTGCCGGACGGGTCCAGTCCGTGGCCACCCGTCTGGTGGTAGACCGGGAGAACGAGATCCGGGCCTTCGTCCCCCAGGAGTACTGGTCTCTGGACGTGACCCTGGACCGCATTGCCCCCCAGACCGGCCGCTTTCAGGCCCACTACCACGGTGAGGGTAAAAAGAAGGCGGAGCTGAACAGCGAGGAGGCGGTCAACGCCATCCTGGCGGACATCCGGACCGCCCCCTTCCAGGTGACCTCCGTGGTCCGCCGGGAGAAGCAGCGCCAGCCCGCGCCCCCCTTCACCACCTCCACCCTCCAGCAGGAGGCCAGCCGCAAGCTGAACATGGGTCCCCGGCGCACCATGGCCGTGGCCCAGCAGCTCTATGAGGGCGTGGATATCGAGGGCAGAGGCACCGTGGGCCTCATCACCTATATGCGTACCGACTCTCTCCGGCTCTCTGACGAGGCGGTGGACGCCGCCCGGCGTTTTCTCTCCGCCCGCTACGGCAAGGACTATGTTCCCTCCAGGCCCCGCGTCTACAAAGCCAGGGCCGGGGCCCAGGACGCCCACGAGGCTATCCGGCCCACCGACGTGACCCTGACCCCGGAGGAGGTCCGGGGCAGTCTGACCAGTGAGCAGCTCCGGCTGTATCGGCTGATCTGGAGCCGTTTCCTGGCCTGCCAGATGTCCAACGCCGTCTTTGACACCGTCTCCATCGACGTAGTCTCCGGCACCCACCTGTTCCGGGCCAGCCACCAGAGCCTGAAATTCTCCGGCTTCACCGCCGTCTATGTGGAGGGTAGGGACGAGGGAGAGGAGGCCATGGGGTCTCCCCTGCCCGATCTCCAGGAGGGAGAGACGGTTCGTCTGGCAGACACTGACAAGGGCCAGCACTTCACCCCGCCCCCACCCCGGTTCACCGCGGCGGCCCTCATCAAGCGGCGGGAGGAAAAGGGGGTGGGCCGTCCCTCCACCTACGCCCCCCCCGTGGCC
>JAJBUB010000001.1 GCA_020860575.1 Clostridiales bacterium
GGCCCCCGCCGTCACCCAGGCCATGTCGCAGGCCACCGCCGAGAGGGGCAGGAAGGAGACCTTCCGGGGCTACTGTGAGGAGACCAACGCCGCCTATGACTTTCTCCGCTTCGCCATCCGGGACGACTACAAGCGCCGGGGGGTGGACATCGAGGACGATGAGATCTTCGTCTCCGACGGAGCTAAGAGCGACTGCGGCAACATCGGGGACATTTTCTCGGTGGATAATGTGGTGGCTGTCTGCGACCCGGTCTACCCCGTCTATGTGGACACCAACGCCATGGCCGGGCGAGCCGGGGACTACGACGGAGAGAAGTGGACCGACCTGGTCTATCTTCCCTGCACCGCCGAGAACGGCTTCTTCCCCGACCTCCCCGCCGGGGACAGGGTTCCGGACATGATCTATCTCTGCTCCCCCAACAACCCCACCGGGGCCGCCGCCACGCGGGAGCAGCTCCAGACCTGGGTGGATTACGCCAACGAACACGGCTCGGTCATCCTCTTTGACTCCGCTTACGAGGCGTTCATCTCCGAGCCGGGTATCCCCCACTCCATCTTTGAGATCCCCGGCGCCAAGACCTGCGCCATCGAGTTCCGCTCCTTCTCCAAGACGGCGGGCTTCACCGGCAACCGGTGCGCCTACACTGTCATCTCCAAGGAGCTGGTGCGGGAGGGGGTCAGCCTGAACCGGCTGTGGAACCGCCGCCAGGGCACCAAATTCAATGGCGTCCCCTACGTCATCCAGCGGGCCGCCGAGGCCACCTTTACCGAGGAGGGCCAGGCACAGATCAAAGAGACCATTCAGTACTACCTGGACAACGCCAGGGTCATCCGGGAGGGCCTGACCGCCGCCGGGCTGACCGTCTACGGCGGCGTGAACGCCCCCTATATCTGGTTCCGCACCCCGGAGGGGTACGGCTCCTGGGAGTTCTTCGACAAACTGCTCCACGAGGCCTGCGTGGTCACCACCCCCGGCGCCGGGTTCGGCCCCAGCGGAGAGGGATATATCCGGCTCACCGCCTTTGGCGACGCCGACGACACCCGTGAGGCGGTCCGCCGCATCCAGGAGCTGCTGAGCAAATAAGATACAACTGTAATGACGTCAGAAAAGTGCCTCAATGGGGAGGCCGCAAAGAGGAGATTCTATACCCTTTTTCGGCTGCCTGAGGCACTTTTTTCTGGAAAGGGAAAGGGGAACAAGACAGATGGAACAAGTGAGAACGGAGAGCACCATGCCCGCCCAGGGCCTCTACGACCCCAGCTTTGAGCATGACGCCTGCGGCATCGGCTGCGTGGTGGACATCAAGGGCCGGAAGAGCTACGCAACGGTGGACAACGCCCTGAAAATCGTTGAAAAGCTGGAACACCGGGCCGGCAAGGACGCTGAAGGCAAGACCGGCGACGGCGTAGGCATTATGCTCCAGATCGGACATAAATTTTTCAAGAAGGCCGCCCAGCAGGCGGGCTTCACCGTGGGCGAGGAGCGGGACTACGGCATCGGTATGTTCTTCTTTCCCCAGAACACCCTGGCCCGGAGCCAGGCCAAGAAGATGTTCGAGATCATCGTGGAGAAGGAGGGCATGGAGCTGCTGGGCTGGCGCACCGTACCCACCCATCCGGAGGTACTGGGGCAGAAGGCAGTCTCCTGTATGCCCTACATCGAGCAGGCGTTCATCCGTCGTCCGGACGGTGTGAAGAAGGGTCTGGCCTTCGACCGGAAGCTGTACATCGCCCGCCGGGTGTTCGAGCAGTCCAATGACAATACCTATGTGGTCTCCTGCTCCAGCCGCACCATCGTCTACAAGGGCATGTTCCTGGTGGCGGAGCTGCGGCAGTTCTACACCGACCTCCAGGACGAGGACTATGAGTCCGCCATCGCCATGGTCCACTCCCGGTTCTCCACCAATACCAACCCCTCCTGGGAGCGGGCCCACCCCAACCGGTTCATCCTCCACAACGGTGAGATCAACACCATCCGGGGCAACGTTGACCGGATGCTGGCCCGTGAGGAAACCATGAAGTCCAACGTGCTCAGCGAGGACGACCTGGACAAGATCTATCCCGTCATCAACCCGGTGGGTTCCGACTCCGCCCGGCTGGACAATACCCTGGAGTTTCTGGTGATGAACGGCATCGAGCTGCCTATGGCAGTGATGATGTGCATCCCTGAGCCTTGGGTGAACGACAAGAACATGTCCCGCACCAAGCGGGATATGTACCGCTACTACGCCACCATGATGGAGCCATGGGACGGCCCCGCCTCCATCCTGTTCTCCGACGGCGACTGTGTGGGAGCGGTGCTGGACCGGAACGGTCTGCGCCCCTCCCGGTACTACATCACCTCCGACGACCAGCTGGTGCTCTCCTCCGAGGTGGGCGTGCTGGAGTTCCCGCCGGAGAAGGTGGTCAAAAAGTCCCGGCTCCAGCCCGGTAAGATGCTGCTGGTGGACACCGTCCAGGGCCGGCTCATCACCGACGACGAGCTGAAGGAGGGCTATGCCGTCCGGCAGCCCTACGGCGAGTGGCTGGATATGAATCTGATCCATCTCTCCGACCTGAAGATCCCCAACAAGAAGGTACCCAGCTACGACCAGGAGCACCGTGACCGGCTGTACAAGGCCTTTGGCTACACCTATGAGGAGGTCAAAAACTCCATTCTCCTCATGGCCCAGACCGGTTCTGAGCCAACAGCTGCAATGGGGGTGGACATCCCTCTGGCAGTGCTGTCGGAAAAGCATCAGTCCCTGTTCAACTACTTCAAGCAGCTCTTCGCCCAGGTCACCAACCCCCCCATTGACGCCATCCGGGAGGAGATCGTCACCGACACCTCCGTCTATCTGGGCCGTGAGGGCAATCTGCTAGAGGAACGGGCGGAGAACTGCAAGATGCTGCGCATCCACAACCCCATCCTCACCAGCATTGACCTGATGAAGATCCGTAACATGAAGGTCCCCGGCTTCAAGGTGGAGACCGTCTCCCTTCTGTACTACAAGAACACTCCCCTGGAGCGGGCCATTGACCGGATGTTCGTCTCGGTGGACCGGGCCTATCGGAACGGGGCCAACATCATCATCCTCTCTGACCGTGGGGTGGACGAGAACCATGTAGCCATCCCCTCCCTGCTGGCCGTCTCCGCTCTGGAGCAATACCAGATCCGCACCCGGAAGCGCACCTCCCTCTCCATCATCCTGGAATCCGCCGAGCCGCGGGAGGTCCATCACTTCGCCACCCTGCTGGGCTACGGCGCGGCGGCCATCAATCCCTATCTGGCCCAGGAGTGCATCGGCGAGCTGATCGACAAGAATCTGCTGGACAAGGAATATTCCGCTGCCGTGGACGACTACAACCAGGCCATCCTCAACGGCATCGTGAAGATTGCCTCTAAGATGGGCATCTCCACCCTCCAGTCCTACCAGTCCGCCCAAATCTTCGAGGCGGTGGGCATCAACCAGGAGGTCATTGACAAGTACTTCACCAACACCGTCTCCCGTGTGGGCGGCATCGGTCTGAAAGAGATCGACGACGTGGTGGAGTGGCGGCACAACCACGCCTTTGACCCGCTGGGCCTGACCACCGACACCACCCTGGACTCTGTGGGCGCGCACAAGTCCCGGGCAGGCTACGACGCCGAGGATCATCTGTACAACCCCGTCACCATCAGCCTGCTCCAGCAGTCCCTGTGGAACTCGGACTACGCCACCTTCAAAAAATACTCCGCCGCAGTGGACGACGAGAACAAGCCCCACACCCTCCGGGGCCTGATGGCCTTCCGTTTCGATGAGAACGGCGGCATCCCCATCGACGAGGTGGAGCCGGTGGAGTCCATCGTCAAGCGGTTCAAGACCGCCGCCATGAGCTACGGCTGCCTCTCCGCGGAGGCCCACGAGTGCATGGCCATCGCCATGAACCGACTGGGCGGCAAGTCCAACACCGGCGAGGGCGGCGAGCCCTCCTACCGGTACGGCACGGAGCGGAATTCCCAGATCAAGCAGGTGGCCTCCGCCCGGTTCGGCGTCACCAGTGAGTACCTGATGAGCGCCAACGAGATCCAGATCAAGATGGCCCAAGGGGCCAAGCCCGGCGAGGGCGGACACCTCCCCGGCAAGAAGGTCTATCCTTGGGTGGCAAAGACCCGTTACTCCACCCCCGGCGTGCCCCTCATC
>JAJBUB010000003.1 GCA_020860575.1 Clostridiales bacterium
GGTACTTTGGGAAGACATACTCATTTTTTTAATTACAGTTTGCGGAAACTCAAGTCATTTTCGCGTCTGAACGTTTATTCTTTAGCCGGTTTATTTGACAGAATTGATTTTATTTCGGAAAGAAGATGGTATACTGAATCTGTCCGAAAGGGTTCGAAACAAAAGAGTGTACGGGACAGAAAGGATTACAGGCGATGGATGAGGAAAAGGCAATGCAAAGTGGACAGAGGCAGGAGGTCTCTCTGAGTATTCAGACGCTGGCAGAGATGGTACAGGCTCAGACGGAGAAGGTGATCGTGGGAAAATCCAGGATCATCCGCCTGCTTATTATGTCAGTGCTGGCGGGTGGGCATGTCCTGCTGGACGATTACCCCGGCGTGGGCAAGACGACGCTGGTTCGGACCATATCTATCGCGTTGGGCTGTCAGATGCGGCGGGTGCAGTTCGTGCCTGACCTGCTGCCAGGCGATATCACCGGCATGCGTATTTTTAACCAGAAGACCGGTGAGTTTGAGCTGCGGCACGGGCCGGTGATGACAAATCTGCTTCTGGCTGACGAGATCAACCGGGCGATTCCCCGTACACAGGCAGCCCTGCTGGAGGCCATGGAGGAGCATCAGGTTTCCATAGATGGAGAGTGTTACCCCCTGCCGGAACCCTTCGTTGTGCTGGCCACCCAGAATCCGGTGGAAATGGAGAGCACCTTCCGTCTGCCGGCGGCGCAGATGGATCGTTTCCTGGTGCGTCTGACGGTGGGCTATCCGGACGGCGAGGAGGAGCGGCAGATGCTGGGCCGGGCAGGAAATCACATTCCTTATGAACAGGTAGAGCCGGTGGTCGGGCCGGAGGAGCTGCTGGCCGCCCGTAAGCAGGCTGAGCAGGTGTATGTCTCTGATCAGACGGCGGACTATGTGATCCGGCTGACGCAGGCTACGCGCAGCCATCCGCAGCTTTCCATGGGGGCCAGTCCGCGGGCGAGCCTGGGGCTTTATCGGGCGTCCCGGGTCTGGGCGGCCATGGAAGGGCGGGACTTTGTCACACCGGACGATGTGAAGGAGCTGGCTCATCCGGTACTGGAGCACCGGCTTGTGGTCAGCGGCGAGGCCCGTTTCTCCGGCGTCACTGCCGCCTCGGTTTTAGATGAAATTCTGGATGGAATCAAGGCTACGCCGGAGCCGTCCCGGGTGCTGCAATGAGGCGCGGCAACTGGGTTTATCATCGTTCCAGCATGTTCACCTCACTGCCGGCATTGGCGCTGGCTCTCTTTCTGAGTGCTGTGTGTATGCTGATGGGGTTCGGAGGAGCTGCCGGAATGCTGATGCTGGTATTCCTGCTGGGAGCCTGTGCCCGGCTCTGGGGAGCGCTGGCGCTGAGAAGGCTGTCTCTGACTGTGAACAGTCGGCAGACGGGAGTTTTTCCCGGACAGACACTGACATTTGATCTGCGGATTCACAATGATAAGCTGCTTCCCCTGGCGTGGATGGAGCTGTCCTTTCCGCTGTCGCCCGATCTGTGCATGACGCCGGAGGAGACCCGGTCGCCGGACGACTGGGAACAGGCGGTCCTGAAGGCGCAGGGTTACTCCGTCCGGCTGCTGGGGGAGAAGAAGCTTCCCCTCTGTCTCTGGTATGAGACGCTGGAAGTGAGCTCTGTCTGGACTGCGCGCCGTCGGGGAATATACAGTATTTCCGGCTGGCGGCTGCGTACGGGGGACGGCTTTGGCATGTCTCAGGTGGAGCAGGAGGTCAATCCTGATGATGTGCGGCAGTTTGCGGTCTACCCGGCGCTCACGTCGGTGACGGTTGAGCCGTTTCTGCGCAATCTGTGGAATGCCGACACGGGCGCGCGGGGAGTGATGGAAGATGTCACGGTGATTCGATCCACGCGGGACTATCAGCCGGGGGATCAGGTCCGCCATATCAACTGGCGCCTGACGGCAAGGTGCCAGCCTCTGTCCGTCAACGTTTACGAGGACGTTTTGCCCCGCAGCGTCCATTTTCTGCTGGACGGGGAGAGCTTCGGCGGACCGGCGCCTCACTGGGAGGAGATGGAGGAGACATTGTCGGTCCTTGCGTCCGTGCTGGTGGGCCTGTCTGAGGTTCAGGTAGCCTGTGGACTGAGCGTCTGCAGGGGCGCGGCTCCGGCAATGCATCGCGGCATCGGAGAAGATATCTTCCCGTTGCTGCGGATGCTGGCGGCCTGGAAGCCGGCTCCGCCTCTGAAAGAAGGGGAAAGCAGCCGGATTCTGCGTCGGACAGCTGCGTTTGACAGACATGCACTGCTGGAGGAGGCCGGACGCGTGGGAAGGTTTTATTATATTGCCTACAGCAGCGAAATGCTGGAGCAGCAGCCGGTACTGAGAAGTCTGGATTCCTCCTGCATGACATTGCTGACGTGGCAGGAAGAGCGGAATTTTGGGGACTATGAGGTGGTCTGCCTGCGTTCTCTTCGGAAGGGAGAAGAGTCATGAAGAGACAAAATACTGTGACGGCGGTGACCGTCCTGATCTCCGCCGGGGCAATCGCTGCCACGCTGCTGTTGTTTATGACTTTGGGAAACCGGACTTTCCGGCTGTGGTATCCTCTGCTGTGGCTGTGCTATGGTCCCGCGCTCTATGGGGTGGACTGCCTGTTTCTGCGTCGGGAACGATCTGCGCAGGATCTGGCGCTTCTCAATGGCGCTGCCGGTGTGGCGCTGCTTATCGTCTTTATGCTGGCGGACGGCTGGAGAGGAGTGTGGATACTGATCGCCACCGGAACGGGCTGCATGGTTCTGGCTGCCCAGGCGGCCACGCTGTGCACCCGGCCTGTCAGGCTGTCCTCCGTCCTCCAGCTGCTGGATGTCGGGCTGGCGCTTCTGGCGGTGTTTTCCGCCTATCTGGGTGCGCTCGGTATGTCCATGGTATGGGCGCTTCCCTCCGCGGTCGGATGTGTCGCGGCGATTCTGGGAATGCTGGCTTTCCGGGCAGGGGGCAGCCTGTCCCTCCGGGGATGGGGACTGCTGACAGCCCTGCTGGCGCTTATCACCGGCGGAGTCTGGCTGGGAGTCCGTATGCTTTCCCGGGGAGCCGGAAAAGGACTGCTGTTTTTCTGGAACGCATTAAAGACTGCCGGGATCGCTGCCTACGAGGGCGTCTACCGGTTTGTGGAATGGTTCACATCGCTCCTGCCCGGTCAGGATTATAGTGTACTTGAGGCCGAGCAGGAGATGGAAGCGCTGAACGCGGCTTCGGCAGAGTATGCGGAAATGACGGTTCCCCGCTTTGTGTATGTTCTGCCTGTACTGCTGGTATTAGCTGCCCTGGTAATCCTGCTGCGCTATGCCCGAAGGTTCCGCATGCGGGGAGAAAGGATAAAGCTGCAGTCTCCTGAGAAGCCTGTGCGTAGGCGCATCTCTTTGTGGAACGCTCTGAAAAGAAGGTTTGGCCGACTGGCGGAAGGACTTCGGCTCCGGCTGTATCTGTGCCGTGAACGGGACACGGTTCTGGGCGTTTTCTATGGCCTGCTCCGGCGCGCCTATGGTCGTTCCTGGAGGGATGGAGCCGGGGAGAGCCCCCGTGAGTTCCTGACCGGACTGGCCGGAAAGGCTGAGGAGGACGAGGCGCTTTACGCCGCCCTGATCGATCTGATCCCGATGGTAGAGCGGGCGTTGTATGCCTCCTGTGCAGAAAAAGAGAATTATCCGGAAGCAGCCCTGCTGCGCAGCCGGAAAACAGGCAGGGTGCTCTTCTCATAAAACGTTCAGATTTTCGAATTACTGGATTTGATATTCCTGGTACAGCTCACGGCGCACCGCCGGATTGCTGATCGCCCGGTGCAGGTCATCCATGCGGCCATCTGTCAGGAGGGAACCTGTCAACCGTGCAAAACAATCTTCGCCAGTCTTCTTTCCACGCTCGATACCCTGTGAGATACCCTGCTTAATACCTTGTGTAATACCACGCTCGATACCCTGCTCCATAGCCTCCTGCCTCATATCATCCAAAGCTTTGCACATACTGAATGTCTCTCCTTCCTCTTTTTGCTTTTCTATGTATTGCACCAGTTTTTCGTCGCGAAGCAAGGTTGCTATCGCCTTGCCGGTCTCCCTGTCCAGTTCTCTGTATGCCGGATCTT
>JAJBUB010000088.1 GCA_020860575.1 Clostridiales bacterium
TCCCAGGACGGAGAGCACCGGCCCGGCGGACAAAAACAGCCCATCCCACCCCTGGAGCCACACCGGCCACAGGCTGTACAGCCGCACCTCCCGGACGCCCAAGAGAATTACCAATCCAACCGTGGCGACCAGCACATAGAAGAACAGCCGCCCCATCCGACAGACGGCGGCAAATCCCCGGCGGCTCACCAGACAGACCACCGCCATCATCGCTACCAGGAACATCAGGAAATTGGTGTCCGTGTAAATGGAGGAGACAAAGCTCTCCCCGTAGAGCCGCAGGTTGAACGCCCCCATTACCGCCAGCCACAGGGCGGTCGCCGCCGTCAGCAGTCCGCCCAGACCCGTTCCATAGGCCAACCGGTACATCTGAGGAATCCCCGCCGACCGGGGCATCCGCCGGAAGGTCCGCCCCAGCGCCCACAGCGCCAGCAGAAACACCGGCAGCGCCAGAAGGGGCGCTGCCCAGCCGCCCTCTCCAGCCAGTGGACCTGTCTCCTCCGGAATCACCCGGAGCAGCGGGGCCAGCAGACCGCAAAACAGCAATATCGCCATCTGTCGGGTCGTCGTCTGTTCCTGTTCCATCGGTCACGCTCCCTCTTCCATGGGCAAGTCTATGTCGTAGCTCCGCTCTACCCTGCCCTCCGCCGCCGCATAAAGCTCCACAGAAGGGAACCACTCCTCCCACTGCGCCAGCAGCTGCGTGCTGTGGGCCGGACACTGAAACACAAGCTGCCGCCGAATGTGGAGAAAATCCGCCCCGTCTGTCCGGCTCCGGTCCAGCGCCGCCTGAGCCGATTCCGCCACCTGGCTGAGAAAGCCCTGCTCCATGGCGTCCAGCACCGCGGTATCCGTCAGATCCGCCCAGCCGGTGAGCTCATTCAGCTCTCCCTGTACCTCCAGCCGGGCGGTCACGGCGGTCAGTCGGCCTGTCTCGTCAAATTCCGGCTCCCACCGGCACTGGGACAGCACCAGCCGTATCCCCGCCACCGTCCCGTTGGGCAGCTCCACCTGAAACCGGTCCAGCTGGTCCCACCCGGAGAGCAGAGACGCCCCCCGGGACTCCTTCTCTGATAGCACCCCCGTCAATGTTTGGTCTGTCAGATAGGCCAGACCGGCGAGGTGGATCTCCCGCTCCGGCTGCTCTCCCTGGCCCTTCGGGTCGTAGTCCGGGTTGTCCGCCAGCTCCAGCACCGGGAGCAGCGCCACCCCATTGTCCTCCGTCTCCGCCAGATAGGCCCGGACGGTAAAGGGCCAGTCCTTCCCCCCATAGGTGCGGTTCTGACTGATCGCCTCCAGCCGGTCTGTGAGAGCGGTAGTCTTAGAGGCGGTCATGCGCAGGGCGCTCTCCCCGGTGTCTCCAGCCAGAAGGAACAGCCGCGTCCCCAGCCGCATGGAGAAATCCCGCTCCAGAAAGTCTGCCAGGCCAGCGATGCCCTCTCTGGCCAGCGCCTCCCCGATGACGCAGTCCGACAGATGGCCCATCTCCACATAGCCGTCGCTCTCCGTCTGGAGGGCCTGGACGCTGCCGAATACCGTCAGCCCCTGTTGGTTCAGGAGAAGGGGCAGCGTGTCCGAGTTATCCTGGTCCCGCCGCTGTAAGCCCCCGGAGAGGGTCACCTGAATCTGATCCTCCTCCCCCACGTCCAGGGCCATGGTGCGCATGAGCTTGACCTGGGTGATGTCACTGGCCCAGGGCAGCAGGTCGCTGCTGCTCCCGGAGAGGAGCAGATACAGCCCCAGGGCCAATATCAGCAACAGCCCTCCCTTTTTTCGTCCTGTCACCCTCGGTTCCTCCAATTCTCCGTGTTCAGCTCGGGGGGCCGGAGCTTGTCCTCCGGCGGCGGGCGGCGCAGGATCGGGCCTCCCTCCAGGGCGTTCCGCCCGGACGTACCAAAGGGGCCGAGATAGGGAAAGCCGTGGTCCTCCAGCCCTGCCAGATGGGCGGTCAGCAGCGCCGCCCCTATGGTCACTCCAAACAGCCCCGCCAGCGCGGCCAACAGGGCCAGCAGCAGCCGCCACAGCCGCAGAGCGTTGGCAAAATCCTGGTCCGGGACGGTGAATCCCGCCACCCCGGCCACCGCCACCACGATGACCACCACAGGAGAGACGATCTTGGCGTCCACCGCTGCCTGTCCCACCACCAGGCCGCCGATGATGGACACCGTCTGTCCGATGGTCTTGGGGAGCCGCTGCCCCGCCTCCTGCAAAATCTCAAAGGCCACCAGCAAGCCGACCACCTCAAAGGCGGTGGGAAAGGGGACATCCTGCTTGCTGGCAATGATGGACAGGGCCAGACTGGTGGGGATCAGCTCAAAGTGGAACTCTGCCACGGCGATATAGAATCCGGGGAGCAGCAGGGTGACGACGACGCAGACATACCGCAGCACCCGAAGCACTGTGGCCGCCAGCCAGTGATAGCTCCTGTCCTGTGGCGCTTTCAGAAACAGGCTCACGTCCCCTGGGAGCAGCGCCCCCACCGCCAGCCCGTCGATGAGCAGGGCCACCCGCCCCTCCAGCAGACCCCGGCACATCCGGTCAGGCCGCTCGGTGAACAGCACCCGGGGAAACGCCGTGGCTTTCGGGTCGGTGAGATATTCCTCCAGCTCCGCCGTGGTCAGCAGTCCGTCCTCGTCGATCTCGTCCAGCCGCCGGGCGATGCGGGCAGGGAGGGCCGGGTCGGTCAAGCCCTCCAGCCAGAGCAGTTCCACCGGCGTCCGGGTCTGTCGTCCTACCACATGGCGCTGTATCTTCAAATGAGGGGAGCGGAGCCGCCGCCGGAGCAGAGAGGTGTTGGTGCGCACCGACTCCACAAAGCTGTCTCTCGCCCCCTTCGTCTCCGTCTCGTTCTCCGGCTCGGAGACCGACCGCTTTTCCTCCGTCTCCACCGAGCAGGTGATGACCCCGTCCGGGAGGAACAGGGCGCAGCTCCCCTCCAGCAGCTGGGCCACCGTGTCGTCCACCGTGGTCTGCTCCTGGGCGTCCTGGTTCCACACGCCCCCGTCCAGCAGGGCCT
The DNA here is from genome assembly GCA_020860575.1 of Clostridiales bacterium. GTDB lineage: Bacteria > Bacillota > Clostridia > Oscillospirales > Oscillospiraceae > Onthomonas. The sequence goes on from JAJBUB010000088.1 coordinate 3,017, forward strand.
GGGTGGGCCGCTCCCCCTGGGGGATGTCCAGCCTCCCCAGCGGCCGGAGGACGTAGTCGTTCAGCCGCTCGCTGCGCACCATCCCTCCCAGCCAGCAGACCCGGATACCCGTCTCCCAGTGGGGAGGCCGCACCTCCTTGTGAGAAAAATCCTCACAGTCGGCGAACACCGCCTCCACCCGCTCCCAGGTCAGGGGACCGTCAAACTCCGGCTCCCGCCTGGGATGGTGGGCCACATGGCCGGCCTCTGTTCCAAACAGGCTCATCTCTCCACCCTCTTTTTCTCAGATGAGGAGAGTATGGCCCGATGAGGCGTTTTCTATGTCTGTGGTCGTCTCCCTTGCCGCAAAACAAATCCACCGGGGACGGCGGGCCGCTTCTCTGCGGTCTGCCGTTCCCGGTGGATGATAAATATAAATGATGACGTCCTAATCAGATCCTCGCCACGCCGCTCTCTCTGGCGGCCTTGGCCACGGCGGAGGCTACTGCCCCTCTCACCCGCTCGTCAAAGGCGTGGGGGAGGATGTAGTCCGCGCTCAGCTCCTCCTCCGACACCAGGGAGGCCAGGGCGTTGGCGGCGGCGATCTTCATGGCGTCGTTGATGTCGCTGGCCCGGACGTCGAAGGTCCCCCGGAAGATGCCGGGGAAGGCCAGGACGTTGTTGATCTGGTTGGGGAAGTCGGAGCGTCCGGTGCCCACCACGGCGGCCCCGGCGGCCAGCGCCTCCTCCGGCATGATCTCCGGGGTGGGGTTGGCCATGGGGAACAGGATGGCGTTGGGGGCCATGGTCTTTACCATCTCGGCGGTGACCATCCCCGGCGCGGAGACCCCGATGAACACGTCCGCCCCGGCCAGCACCTCCGCCAGAGAGCCGGAGCGCCGCTCCCGGTTGGTGACGGCGGCGATCTCCCGCTTGGCGTCGTTCAGGCCCTCCCGGCCCTCGTAGATGGCGCCCTTCCGGTCGCACATGATGACGTTGTGCAGACCCCGGGCCTGGAGCAGCTTGATGATGGCGATGCCCGCCGCCCCGGCGCCGCAGGTGACCACCCGGATGTCCTCCATCCGCTTGCCCACCAGCCGCAGGGCGTTGGTCAGCGCCGCCAGCACCACCACGGCGGTGCCGTGCTGGTCGTCGTGGAACACCGGGATGTCGCACCGCTCCTTGAGCTTCCGCTCGATCTCAAAGCACCGGGGCGCGGAGATATCCTCCAGGTTGATGCCTCCGAAGGAGCCGGCCAGCAGAGCCACAGTGTTCACGATCTCGTCCACGTCGTGGCTGCGCACACACAGCGGGACAGCGTCCACGTCGCCAAAGGCCTTGAACAGAACGCACTTGCCCTCCATCACCGGCATCCCCGCCTCGGGGCCGATGTCCCCCAGGCCCAGGACGGCGGAACCGTCGGTGACTACCGCCACCGTGTTCCAGCGGCCGGTCAGCTCGTAGCTCTTGGACGGGTCCTTCTGGATCTCCAGACAGGGCTGGGCCACTCCGGGGGTATAGGCCAGGCTCAGGGCGTCCTTGTCCTTGACCTCCATTTTGGGAACGGTGGACAGCTTGCCCGCCCACTGGTAATGCAGCTTTAACGACTCCTCTGCGTAGTTCATCTTCCGTCATTCCTCTCCCGTTACCAGTTCTTTTATCACAATCGACGGTATTATAGCGTAAATTTTCTCCCTATGCAATCCTGATGAATGAAAATAGGCTAAATTCCTTTTTTCCAACGGTTATATATGCTATAATCTGTATAGAAATACCATTCCCGGAGAGGAGGCGCCCGCCCATGACCACTCAGCCGCCCCCGGACGCCGACCGGCGGGGCTATCTGCTGGAGGAGTTCCGGCTCTTTCACCTCAAGGAGACCCGCGCTCAGCGCTTCTCCTACCACTACCATGAGTTTGACAAGGTGGTGGTCTTTCTCTCCGGCCAGGTGACCTATACCGTGGAGGGCAAGGCCTACTTCCTCTCCCCCGGCGACCTGCTGCTGGTACCCCACCACCACATCCATCAGCCAGATATCGGCGGAGCCACCTATGAACGGTACATCCTGTGGCTGTCCCCGGACTTTCTGGAGTCGGAGGGCCTCTCCCCCTGCTTTCAGCGGGCGCGGGAGACCGGCTTTCATCTAGTCCGCACCGGCAACCGGGGACAGCTCATGGACCTGCTGGCCCAGCTGGAGCGCGCTCTGGACGACGACGGCTTCGGCCACGATCTGCTGGCCCGCACCTGCTGTCTCCAGTTTCTCATCCACCTGAACCGGGGCAGCCTGGGCAATCTGGCCCCGGAGGGAGGGCAGTCCTTCCGCTCCGACCCAAAGATCGACGAGATCATGGCCTATATCAACACCCATCTGACCCAGCCCCTGTCCGTCCAGAGCCTGGCAGAGCGGTTCTTCCTCTCCCCCTCCTGGCTGATGCACCGGTTCAAGGAGATCGCCGGCTGCACCGTCCACCAGTACATTCTGCAAAAGCGGCTCATCCTGGCCGCCTCCCTCATTCGCTCCGGGACGCCGGTGATGAAGGCCGCCAGTCAGAGCGGCTTTGCGGACTACTCCACCTTCCTCCGGGCCTTTCAGAACGCCTACCACGTCTCTCCCCGGGACTATCGCTGAGCTTACCCTCAGGCCCCGAAGGGCGGTCCTCAGACCGTCTCTCCGGGGCCTTTTGCTATAGAAAGGTTTCTTACAAAACTTTTTGACCTCATTCGATGACAGGCCCTCTCTCCTGTCCTTTCTCGCCGGTTTCCCTATTGCCTGTTGTTACGTCAACCCACCGTTGCATATTTTTTCCTCATTCTGCGGGAAATTCGATGTGCAAAACCCTGTGGAAAATGTGGAAAAGTCCTGTGGAACCGAATTTCCGCCGACAGACCGGTCATTTTTTTCAAAAGTCCTCGGGATGAATATTCACCCAGCGCCCCCGGGACATAATTCCTCCCGGAAAGGAAGAGGCCCCGCTGACTGCGGAGCCTCTCCCGTTCTGTTCTGTACTTTTTTCCTCTGTTAGCTCCGGCTTCCCAATCTGTCTGCGATCACCCGGGCCACCTTGATGCCCGAGGCGCCCGCCTGGGCCAGTCCTCTGGTGGTCCCTGCGCCGTCGCCGATGGCGAAAAATCCGGTCATGGGAGTCTCCAGCTCTTTGGAGAGCTGGATGCGGCTGGAGTAGAACTTCACCTCCGCGCCGTAGAGCAGCGTGTCATAGTTGGCGGTGCCGGGTGCAAGCTTGTCCAGGGCATAGATCATCTCGATGATGTCGTCCAGCTGTCGCTTGGGCAGGGCCAGGGACAGATCGCCGGGTACGGCAGCGGTGAGGGTGGGATGGACAAAGGACTTGCTCATCCGGTGGTCGTTGGTCCGCCGTCCTCCCACCAGATCGCCGAACCGCTGGACCAACACCCCTCCGGCCAGCATATTGCTGAGAGAGGCGATGTGCTTGCCGTAGCGATACGGCTCGTTAAAGGGCTGGGTGAACCGGTTGGACACCAGCAGGGCAAAGTTGGTGTTCTCGCTCCGGAGGCTGGGATCGGAGTAGGAGTGGCCGTTGACCGTGTTGATGCCCTCCACGTTCTCCGCCACCACATGGCCGTAGGGGTTCATGCAGAAGGTGCGCACCTGGTCCCCGTACTGCTTCGTCCGATAGACCAGCTTGGACTCGTAGACCACGCCGGTGATGTGCTGGAACACCTTGGCGGGCAGCTCCACCCGGACGCCGATGTCCACCTGGTTGTTGATGAGGGGGATGCCCAGCCCCTTGCACTGGCTGGCGAACCACTCCGCCCCGGACCGGCCGGGGGCGGCGATGAGATAGGTGCAGTCAAAGTCACCCTTATCCGTACACAGGCGGTAGCCTCCCTCCGGTTGTGCCTCGATGCGCTCTACAGCGGTGTGGAACCGGAAGTCCACCCGCTGCTTCAAATCTTCGTACAAGTTGGCCAGGATGCGCAGATTGTTCTCCGTCCCCAGGTGCTTGCACTGGGCCTGGAGGAGATGGAGGTCATATTTCAGCGCCTCCCGCTCCAGGGCCATGGCCTCCGGGGTAGAGGTGGAGTAGACCTTCTCTGTGGCCCCGAAATGGACGTTCACCGAGTCCACATAGTGGATCAGCTCCATGACCTCCCGGTCCTCCATGTAGTCGGTCAGCCAGCCGCCAAACTCGGTGGTGAAGTTGAACTTCCCGTCGGAGAAGGCCCCCGCTCCGCCGAAGCCGCACATGGTCCCGCAGGTCTTGCACTGGATGCACCGGTCCACCTTTCCCTGAACGATGGGGCAGGTGCGGGAATAGATGTCCGCCCCCTGCTCCAGCACTATCACCTTCAGCTCCGGGCAGCGCTTCACCAGCTCGTAGCCGGCGAATATCCCCGCCTCGCCGCAGCCGATGATCACTACATCCGCTCGTTCGCTCATAAAATTCGTTCCTCCTGTCTATCTGACGGCTCAAAAGCCGTTTTATCTCCTGTCTTGTCGGCGTCTGTCCACCGGCACGCCCTTATTATATCGGATTTTGCCAATAGATGGTATCCTTTTTCCGCAATTTGTGTTAAAATCTTTTTGACCTGTAAAAAGGAGGTCCCGCTATGACATTTCCTCAGACAAAGCAGGAGCTGCGCCATTACTACAGCATGGCCAGCATCGCCCTGCTGGTGTTCACCGTACTTGTCGAGGTCGCCGTACAGCTGTACTATATCCCCTACTACACGGGAAATTATCGGCTCTTTTACAGCGACTGGTACTATTACGCCATGGACGCCATCGTGATCTATCCCGCCGGCTTTATCGCCTTCGGACTGATCCTTCGCAACTTTCCCACTCCCCGCCTGGCCAAAGGCCCGGAGCCTTCCGCCAGACAGGTGTTCTCCGGCGTCGCCGTGGGGGTTGGCCTCCTGTACCTGGCCAGCATTTTCACCCAGATACTCCTGGCGGATACGAACACGGTGGACTACGCCAACGAGGCTATCTCCCAAGAGCCTCTTCTGGTAGCGCTCCTCTTCACCGTCGTCATCGCCCCCATCTTTGAGGAACTGCTCTTCCGCAGGCTGCTGCTGGACCGGCTGCTCTTTCTGGGGGACTGGTCGGCGCTGCTGATCTCCTCTCTGTTCTTCGGACTGTTCCACACCAATCTGTACCAGTTTTTCTACGCTACCGCAGTAGGGCTGGTGTTGGGCTATATCCACATTATGACCGGACAGATGAAGTGGAACATCGGCCTGCATATGTTCATCAACTTCTTCTGCGGCGTGCTGGTGGACTATCTCCCGGACAGCGACCTGGTGTGGGGCATCTTCGACGCCGCCATCTATCTCTGCATCGGCTACGCCATCTTCTATCTGGTGACGAAAAAGCCCTGGCGAAACCTCTATCCCGGTCCCACCACCTGGTCTGCGTCGGAGAAGCGGTCCGCCTGTCTCACCTCTGTCCCCTTTTGGCTGTGCGTCGTAGCCCATCTGTGGCTGTCCGTGTACTATATCTATATCGCCTGAGCAATTTTCTTTCGTTTGCTGAAATTGCGCTGAAAGTTCTCTGTTTTCGTTATTTTTGCTGTTTACAGATACTTCATAAACGGTTTTCAATTTCTTCAACAATTTCCTCCGTATCCTGATATAATAGTCATTGTCAGGAACGAAGCGCAAACCTCTCTTTTCTCCTTTCTCTTTTCTTTCTCCCTTTCTTTCAGGATGCTCCCCGACCGGTGGTGTGGTCGGGGAGCATTCCCTTTTTCCCGGCCGATGTGCCGCACCGGCATCGTCCAAAACAGCAGACAGAGGTCAGACCGACCCGTTTGGGCATCTGACCTCTGTCTTTGTGGTCCTGTTTGACAACAGGCCCTCTTTTTTGTTTACTTTCTTGACTCGTTCAGCCGCTTGGCTGCGCCGATGAACTCCCGGAAGAGAGGGTGGGCGTGGTTGGGACGGCTCTTAAATTCGGGGTGGAACTGGACGCCTACGAACCATGGGTGGTTCGGCAGCTCCACGATCTCCACCAGGCGGTTGTTGGGAGAGAGGCCTGCCAGCACCAGGCCCTTTTCCGTGAGCAGGTCCCGATATGCGTTGTTGAACTCGTAGCGGTGACGGTGGCGCTCGTAAATCACCGGCTCGCCGTAGGCCTGGAAGGTCTTGCTGTCGGTGGTGGTCACCCGGCAGGGATAGGCCCCCAAACGCATGGTGCCGCCCTTGGCGGAGATGTCCCGCTGCTCCGGCATCAGATCGATGACGGGATGGGGGGTCTCCGGGTCCAGCTCGCTGGAGTGAGCGCCCTCCAGACCGGCCACATGGCGGGCAAACTCCACCACGGCCATCTGCATTCCCAGGCAGATACCGAACGTGGGGACGTTGTTCTCTCTGGCCCAGCGGATGGCGGAGATCTTGCCCTCGATGCCCCTGTCGCCGAAGCCGCCGGGGACCAGCACGCCGTCCGCCCCCGCCAGCAGCGCGTCGGCGTTGCCGTCGTCCAGCTCCTCTGAGTTCACCCAGCGCACTTTTACCTTCACGTCGTTTTCAATGCCGCCGTGGGTCAGCGCCTCCACCACCGACAGATAGGCGTCGTGGAGGGCCACATACTTGCCCACCAGGGCGATCTCCACCGTCTCGGTGGCGGCCTTGGCCCGGACCACCATGTTGCTCCACTCGGTGAGGTCCGGCTTCGGCACGTCCAGATTCAGCCGCTTGCAGACCACCTCTGCCAGCCCCTCTTTCTCCAGCATGAGGGGCACCTCATACAGAATAGGGGCGGTCAGATTGGAGATGGCGTTCTCCGGGGGAATGTTGCAGAACAGAGCGATCTTCCGGCGGATGTCCTCCGTCAGAGGCTGATCCGCCCGGCAGACGATCACATCCGGCTGGATGCCCACGCTGAGCAGCTCCTTGCAGGAGTGCTGAGTGGGCTTGCTCTTCAGCTCTCCGGTGCCGGGAATGGAGACCACCAGGGAGACATGGATGAACATACAGTCCTCCCGGGGCAGCTCCCGGCTGATCTGGCGGATGGCCTCTAGGAACGCCTGGGACTCCATATCGCCCACGGTGCCGCCGATCTCGGTGATGATCACGTCCTTGGGAGCGCCCTTCTCCATGCGGTAGATGCGCTCCTTGATCTCGTTGGTGATGTGGGGGATGATCTGGACGGTGCCGCCCAGATAGTCCCCGTCCCGCTCCTTGTTCAGCACCGACCAGTAGACCTTGCCGGAGGTGACGGAGGAGTTGACATTCAGATTCTCGTCCACAAAGCGCTCGTAATGGCCCAGATCGAGATCGGTCTCCGCCCCGTCGTCGGTGACGAACACCTCGCCGTGCTGATAGGGACTCATGGTGCCGGGGTCCACATTTAAGTAGGGGTCCAGCTTCTGGAGCGCCACCCGCAGGCCCCGCTGTTTCAGCAGCCGTCCCAGAGACGCCCCGGTGATCCCCTTGCCCAGACCGGAGACCACACCTCCAGTGATGAAAATATGCTTGACAGACATGGAACATCCTCCCATACAGTTCAGGCTTTATCACACAAATCGGCAAGAGTCGGTCAGACCGCTCTTGCCCCGCTGCAATACCTCTATATACTCAAACCATTTTACCGGGTTCTGCTTCGTTCGTCAAGCGGCAACCGGACAGTTTTCACTCTTTTCTGCGCCCGGTTTGACGCCGAATCACCTGTTTTCTCTGTTTTTCTGTTCATTGGTCACTTCCGTCAGAAAACCGGCTATTTCACTCGCATTTTTCAGCGGAGGGGGCGGCGTCTGACCCGCCCCGATCTGCTTCTCATACCAGAGAACGTCCCACCAATGTCCGTCTTTGTAGCCCGTCCGGTGAAAGGCCCCGCAATACCGGAAGCCCAGCTTTTCGTGGAGGGCGACGCTGGCGGGGTTGGGACTGGTGATGCAGCCGTAGACCGCCTGCACCCCCTGTCGGCGGAGCAGCTCCAACAGGACGGTGTACAGCTCCGTCCCCAGTCCCCGGCCCTGGGCGGATCGGTCCAGATAGACGGACAGCTCCGCGTCCCAGGCAAAGGCCGCCCGCTCCCGGAGGCGATGGGCATAGGCATAGCCCAAAATGGCCCCATCCTCCTCCAGCACCAGATAGGGATAGCAGGCGGAGATGTCCCGGATACGTCCCCGGAACTCCTCCAGCGTGGGCAGCTCATATTCAAAGGTGACGGGGGTATGGATGGACTGGGCATAGATCGCCAGCAGCGCCGGGGCGTCGGAGGGGCGGACGAGACGGATCATAGAGGTGGCTCCTTTTTCTTTTGTTTCGCTTTAGGGGTATTGTAACACGAATAGAGGTGGACGGAAAGACAGATCGTTGCGACTTTTCTGCCCCCTTGCGCCGTTCCCCCACCTTCTCTCTAATTTCTCATTTACGCCGGGCGGTTTTTGTTGTAAAATAGGGAGAAGCGGACAGGCGGCAGGCCTGTCTTCACCGACGACAGGAGGCCCTCCCTATGGCGATGCAGCGCATTCAACTGAATCAATCCGCCGTCGCCATCGACGGCGGCACGGCAGACCGGCTGATTCGGCTGGGCAGCGGGGATGCGGCCCTGTTATTCCTCTATCTGGCCCGGAATCTGGGGGAATACGACCCAAACCGGGCGGGTTCCGCCCTTCACTGGAACCGCAGTCAGCTGGACACCGCCATGGCCCAGCTCCAAGAGGTGGGGCTTGTCTCCGGAGCCGCCCTGCCCCAGACGGAGGAGCCGACCCCCAAGCCGGAGCAGGCCCCGGACTACTCCGCCGCCGACATTGTGGAGGAGCTACAGGACCAGGGCAGCCAATTCTCCGCTCTGCTCCAAGAGACGGAAAAAATGCTGGGCCGGAAGCTCAGCAGCTCCAACACCGCCATTTTGCTGGAGCTGTACGACCATGTAGGCCTTCCGCCGGAGGTGCTGCTCCTGCTCATCAACTGGCTGGACGGCAAGAATAAGCGGAAATATGGGCCGGGAAAGAATCTCTCCATGGCCTACGTCCGACGGGTGGGCTACCAGTGGAAGGAGCGGGGCTACGACACCCTGGAGGCCGCCGACGAGTACATCAAGAGCTGCGATCTGCGGGAGTCCCAGGAGGGGGCTATTCTCTCCGCCCTGGGGATCTACGGGCGGAAGCCCTCCCAGAGCGAACAGCGGTATCTCGCCCAGTGGCTGGACTGGCGTTTTCCGCCGGAGTCGGTGGCGGTGGCCTACGACATCACGGTTACCGGCCTGGGCCGGATGGACTGGCGGTACTGCAACGCCATTCTCCGGCGCTGGCATGAGAAGGGCCTCCACTCCCCGGAGGAGGTCAAGAGCGAGCGCAAGCCGGAGACAAAGTCCGGCAACGCCCGGCCTTATCAGCGCAACACGCCCCCCAAGGACCAAAAGGCTCTGGAAAAGGAGAACCGCCAGAGCATCGCCGAGATGCAGCGGGCGCTGGCTCAAATGAAAGAGGAAAATTAACGCTTCTCTTTCCACCATTATTTATAACTTATTTACTTCCATGAGGGAGGTGTTTTTATGCCTTATGACAGCTCCGTTATCCGGGCCGCCACCGAGGAGCTGAACGAGCAGGCCCGACAGAACCGCAGCGCCTTTGAGCGCCGTCGGCAGCAGATCTATACCAGGGTACCCAGGCTCCGGGAGATTGACCGTCAGCTCAGCCAGACCATCCGCACCGCCGCCCAGACAGCCCTACAAAAGGGGGTCGATCCCTCCCCCGCTCTGGCGCGGGCCAAGGAGCAGAACCTCTCTCTCCAGCAGGAGCGGCGGGAGCTGCTGTCCCGGCACGGCTATCCGGAGGACGCCCTGACCTACCGTCCCCTGTGTCCTCTGTGCGGCGACCGGGGTTGGCGGGGTTCGGAGATGTGCCAGTGTCTCCGCACCCTCTGCGGACAGGAGCAGATCAAACAGCTCTCCTCCATGCTGAATCTGGGCGGCCAGTCCTTTGACACCTTCGATCTGAACTACTACTCCCCTCTCTACGATGCCACCATCGGCAGCTCGCCCCGGAGCGCTATGGAGTTTGCCCTGGACATCTGCTTCACCTTCGCGGACAAGTTCGGACGCAACAGCGTAAAAAACCTCTTTCTCACCGGCGCCCCCGGTCTGGGCAAAACCTTTCTCTCCGCCTCCATCGCCCGGGTGGTCAGCGAGAAGGGCTACAGCGTGGTCTACGATTCCGCCGTCAACGTGTTCAACCGGTTCGAGGCCCAGCGGTTCAACCGGGACAGCCAGGCCGGAGCGGACGTGGACCGGTATCTCTCCTGTGACCTGATGATTTTGGACGATCTGGGCAGTGAGATGAACTCCCCCATGACCCAGGCCTCTCTCTATCAGCTGGCGAACACCCGCCTGCTGGGCGACAGGCGGACGGTGATCTCCTCCAACCTCTCGCTGGACGATGTGGGCCATCGGTACAGTCCCCAGGTGTACTCCCGGCTGGCGGGAGAATATCTCAAGGTCTCCTTCTACGGCGAGGACATCCGCCGACAGAAGAAGGAACGGCGGTGATTTCCCGTTTCTTCTCTCCCTTCCTCTCGGAAGGGAGATTTTTCTATTTTCGTATCAATTTTCCGTCAATCTAACCATTTCCATAAACTTTTCCCATCGACTTACTTCCCACGCTTTTGCTCCGGGAAGCTGCTATTCTCTGGGTAGTGAATTTTCAAAAGAAAGGTTCGTGATGGGAAATATGGCTTTGACGCGAAAACGAGGCCCCTTTGACAGCGGACGAATCCTCTACCTCCCGGTGTGGGAGATCCATCCCAACCCCAATCAGCCCCGGACAGTCTTTTCCGTCAAGGGGCTGGAGGAGCTGTCCGTCTCCATCCAGGAGCACGGTATTCTCCAGCCCCTCACCGTCCGGCGGCTGGAGGACCGGAGCTATGAGCTGATCTCCGGGGAGCGACGGCTCCGGGCAGCCCGGATGGCCAATCTGGACACCGTCCCCTGTATTCTCCTCCGGGCGGACGATATGGAATCCTCCCTGCTGGCCCTCATTGAGAACCTCCAGCGGCGTGACCTGGACTTTGTGGACGAGGCCCTGGCGTTGGAGCAGCTCATCTCCACCTACCATCTCAGCCAGGAGGAGGCCGCCCGGAAAATCGGCAAAAGTCAGTCCGCCGTAGCCAACAAGCTCCGTCTGCTGCGGCTGTCCGTCCCGGTGTTGGAAGCTCTCCGGCGCAACGGATTGACGGAGCGCCACGGGCGGGCGCTCCTCCGTCTCCCCCAGGAGCTGCAGGGGCCGGTGCTGGAGGCGGTCATCGACCAAAAGCTCACCGTCTCCAAAACAGCGGAGCTGGTAGAGCGGATGCTCCTGCCCCCGGAGCCGCCCGCCCCCGCTGAGGAGCCGACCGAGGCTTCCGCTCCACAGACAGAAAAGAAAATCTCCCGCAGGCGCAAGCCCGTCCTTCTGGTACGGGACATCCGGCTGTTTCTCAACACCATTGATCACAGCATGGACGTGATGAAGCGCTCCGGCATCTCCGCCTCCTGTGGCCGGGAGGAGAGCGACGACGCCATTACCTTGACCATCGTCATTCCCAAGGTCTCCTCCAAATGATATGCTCACCCTCTTCTTCCGCCTAACCGCCCTCCGGCGGGCGTATGCGCTGGGACGGCGGATGATCTGTGCTCTGGCAGGGCGGCGGTTCCGGGTGACTGTTTCACGTGAAACACTTCGATTTTCCTGTGCCGTACACAAAAGACCGGTCGCCCGGGATGTCTCCTCTGTCCGCAATCTTTTGAATGTTTCACGTGAAACAAATTTAGCCGTCGAAAGAAATTTGGATGAAATATCCACCGTCCCCGTTGCAAACTTGCCGGAACTATACTATAATAAGGAACAGCGGGCGGAGTTGAAACAGACACCGTCCAAGTCAGCGGAGGAGGTCGTTTTACCCCTCCGGTCAGGTGGTGAGACGGTGGCAAGGCGCATTGTAGTGGCAAACCAAAAGGGCGGCGTGGGAAAGACCACCACCGCCGTCAATCTGGCTGCGGCCCTGCAGCAGCGGGGAAAGCGAGTCCTCCTGTGCGACTTCGACCCCCAGGCCAACGCCACCTCCGGTTTCGGAGTGGATAAAAACGCCGCCTCCCCCAACATCTACGACGTGCTCATCGACGGGGCGGACGTGCGCCGGGCCATCGTCTCCACCCAATGGGGGGACGTCATTCCCAGCAACAAGGCCCTGGCTGGGGCCGGGATTGAGATGACCGGCCTGGAACGACGGGAAATGCTGTTAAAGGACGCTCTGGAGCCGCTGGGCGAGGACTATGACTATATCTTCATCGACTGTCCCCCCTCCCTGGAGCTGCTGACCCTGAACGGTCTTTGCGCCGCCGACAGCGTCCTGGTCCCTGTACAGTGCGAATATTACGCATTGGAGGGACTCAGCGACCTGCTCTCCACCATCCGCATTGTGAAACGGAAGCTGAACCGGAAGATCGAGCTGGAGGGCGTGTTGCTCACCATGTTCGACGGACGCACCAACCTCTCCCTTCAGGTGGCAGAGGAGGTCAAACGACACTTTCCCGGGCAGGTTTACGCCACAGTCATTCCCAGAAACGTCCGTCTCTCCGAGGCGCCCAGCCACGGTATGCCGGTAATGGCCTATGACAAATACAGCACCGGCGCACAGGCCTACCTCCGGCTGGCGGAGGAATTTGTTGCAGAATAAACGACACCAGAACAAAGCGAGGTGAACCTATCCCTATGGCCAAGCGAATGATGGCCTCCGGTCTGGGCCGGGGCCTGGACGCCCTTCTGGGGGAAGCGGCCTCTCAGCCGGAACAGGAGGGGGTCTCCACTCTTCCCATTGAGAAGGTCCGCCCCAACCAGGCCCAGCCCAGAAAGCAGTTCAACGAGGAGAGCCTTGCTGACCTGACAGAGTCCGTCCGGCTCCATGGCATTTTACAGCCCATCAACGTCCGGCTGATGGCCTCCGGCTATTATCAGATCATCTCCGGAGAGCGCCGCTGGCGGGCCGCCCGGGAGGCGGGGCTGGAGGAAATTCCGGTCATCGTCCTGGAGGCGGACGACCGAAAGGCCATGGAGCTGGGACTGATTGAAAACCTCCAGCGGGAGGACCTGAACCCCATGGAGGAGGCAAAGGGCTATCAGACCCTGATTCAAGATTATGGCATGACCCAAGAGGAGGTAGCCCGTCAGGTGGGAAAATCCCGCCCGGCGATCGCCAACGCCGTCCGGCTGCTGGCGCTCCCCAAGGAGCTGGCGGAGTATGTGGAGGCGGACATTCTCTCCGCCGGACACGCCCGGGCGCTGCTGGGTCTGTCTGACCCGGGGGAGATGAAGGCGGCTGCGGACAAGGTGGCCCAGCGGCAGCTCTCCGTCCGTCAGACGGAGGAGCTGGTCAAACAGCTCAACCGTACTGCTCGTCAGGAAGAGCCAAAAAAACAGGCAGTGCCAGAGGTGGACTACTCTGCCGCCGCCGCAAGGGAGCTGGAGGACAGCCTGGGCCGTCGGGTCAAAATCGTCTCCGGCAAGCGGAAGGGGCGTCTGGAGCTGGAATATTACGGCGTGGACGACCTGAACGACCTGCTGGAGGCGCTGCACCGCCTCCCCAAACGGGACAGATAACCAACGAGAGAAGAGAAGGAGCCAGACACCTATGCTGGATATCAAGTTTGTCCGGGACAACCCCGACATCGTCAAACAGAATATCAAAAACAAGTTCCAGGAGGAAAAGCTCCCCCTGGTAGACCAGGTCATCGACCTGTACGCTCAGAGCCTGGAGGCCAAGCAGGCCGCCGAGGCCCTGCTGGCCAACCGAAACAATATCTCCAAGCAGATCGGGATGCTCAAGGGACAGGCCAAGAAAGATCCCGCTCTGGTGGAGGAAAATGAGGCAAAGATCGCCCAGCTCTCCGCCCAGGTCACTGCCGAGGCCCAGGAGCGGGAGGCCCTGCTGGCCAAGCAGTCTGAGCTGGACGCCAAGGTGCGGGAGATCATGCTGGTCATCCCCAATATTATCGACCCCTCCGTTCCCATCGGTCCTGACGACTCCTGCAACGTGGAGGTGCAGCGGTTCGGGGAGCCGGTGGTTCCCGATTTTCCCATCCCCTATCACACCGATATTATGGCCTCCTTTGTGGGCATTGACCTGACCAGCGCCCGCCGGGTCTCCGGCACCGGGTTCTACTATCTCATCGGCGACATCGCCCGGCTCCACGAGGCGGTACTGGCCTACGCCCGGGACTTCATGATTGACCGGGGCTTCACCTATGTTATTCCCCCCTATATGATCCGGGGAGAGATGGTGGAGGGAGTCATGTCCTTCCCGGAGATGGACGCCATGATGTACAAGATCGACGATCCTACCGTCACCGACCCCAAAAACAACCTCTACCTCATCGGCACCTCGGAACACTCCATGATCGCCCGGTTCAATGGACAGATCATCCCGGAGCAGGAGCTGCCCCTGACGCTGACCTCCTATTCCCCCTGCTTCCGCAAGGAGAAGGGCAGTCACGGTCTGGAGGAGCGGGGCGTCTACCGCATCCACCAGTTTGAGAAGCAGGAGATGATCGTCATCTGCAAGCCGGAGGAGTCCATGGACTGGTACGAGAAGCTGTGGAGAAACTCCGTAGACCTGTTCCGCTCCTTGGATATCCCTGTGCGGCAGCTGGAGTGCTGCTCCGGCGACCTGGCCGACCTGAAGGTAAAGAGCTGTGACATCGAGGCCTGGTCCCCCCGGCAGCAGAAGTATTTCGAGGTCTGCTCCTGCTCCAACCTAGGCGACGCCCAGGCCCGGCGGCTGGGCATCCGCTACAGTCAGCAGGTGGAGACGGTGGACAAAAAGGGCAAAAAGAAGGTCAAGACAGTGAACCAGCTGGCCCACACCCTGAACAACACCTGTGTCGCCCCGCCCCGTATGCTCATCGCCTTCCTGGAGAACAATCTCAACGCCGACGGCTCCGTGGATATTCCCGAAGCCCTACGGCCCTATATGGGTGGAAAGGCCAAGCTGGAAAAGGCCAAGACCTATATTCCGCCCCAGGATTGAGCGCCATTTTATCCCATCAGCATAAGCCAAGCGCTTTTCTGATATTGCATCAACCATCCCCGTCTGTACCGTCCACACCACACACAAAAAGAAGACAAAGAGGTGCTTCACAAAATGAAAAAGATCGTCAAAGTCATCGGAGCCGCCGGCGCCGTCGCCCTGGCTGCCAGCCTGATCCCCTATCACTTCAAGTCCGACAAGGAGTCCGGCGAAATGGAGCTGGGCGGACTGCTCTGGAACCTGAAAAAGACCCCCGGCGAGGAGGAGGACACCTACACCATGGAGCTGCTCCCCTTCATCGGCAAGGAGAAGGAGGAGGCCCCTGCCGAGGAGGCTGCCGCTGAGGAGGCTGCTCCCGCTGCCGAGGAAGCCCCTGCTGAAGACGCCACCGCCGAAGAGGCTGCCCCTGCTGAGGAGCCGGAGGTAGAGGTGGATGTCACCGTCGAGGTGGCCGAGGAAGACGCCGTCGAGGAGGAGTCCGAGCCCGCCGCCGAGGAGGCCCAATAACGACTTTGTCCACTGTCCGGTCAATGCCGGAACAGATGAAAATTCAGAAAGAGGGAACGCTCTATGGAAAGAAACCCAGCTGGATCGATGAGTTTAAGGAATTCATCATGCGGGGCAACGTGCTGGATATGGCCGTCGGCGTTGTGGTCGGCTCCGCCTTTACCGCCATCGTCACCTCTATCGTGGAGAACCTGCTGACCCCCATTATCGCTCTGATCATGGGTGAGGCAGACTTTGCCTCCATCACGGTAGGCCCCTTCGGCATCGGCGCCGTCATCAACGCCATTATCACCTTCCTCATCACTGCCTTTGTAGTGTTCTGGATCGTCAAGGTGGTCAACAAGCTCACCCCCAAAAAGGAGGAGGAGCCAGCACCCGAGGAGCCTGCCGGCCCCACCACTGAGGAGCTGCTGACCGAGATCCGGGATCTGCTGAAGCAGCAGGAGCAGAATGGAAAATAAACGGATCTGGGCCATGGTGGGCGTGGTCTACATGGTCATCATCGTCCTTCTGTCCACCTACTGGATCGCCACCACTACTCTCATGAGCGGCATTACCGGCATCATGCTCTTTCCCCTCTGCGGAGGGATGGCCGCCCAGTGCTTCAACAACAGGTGGAAGTCTATCCACGCAGACGGTCCGGGGAATCCGGTGGTCTATCTGCTGTTGGGTATCGGCTGCACCGCCGCCGCCCTGCTCATGCTGGTGCTGGGTATCCAGCAGGTGGCCGCCGCTCTGGGTCTTTGATCCACTCCATTGCAACTTCACAGCGCCGTCACAGGCCGGACACGGGCACCTCCCTGTTCGGCCTTTGGCGACCTGTGAGACGCTCTGATTTCCATTTTCTTCCAATTCTTTATTCTTCCGTCAAGGAGCTGTCCATGAAAGACATTCTCACCCGGGGCCTGGAGGCCCTCTCTCTCCCCACCGATTCCGTCCCCCGGCTGGAACGATACACCTCCCTCCTGCTGGAACAGAACCGGTACATGAATCTCACCGCCATCACCGACCCGGATCAGGTGGCCCGGCTCCATATGCTGGACTCTGCCGCCCTGCTCCACGCTGCGAACTTTGCGGGAAAGCGGGTGCTGGACGTTGGCACCGGCGCAGGCTTTCCCGGCTTGGTGCTACGGCTGGTGGAGCCGACGGTCTCCCTCACCCTGCTGGACAGCCTGGGCAAGCGCATCTCCTGGCTCCAGCAGATTGCCCCGGAGCTGGGGGCCGCCGACGTGACCGCCATCCACGGCCGGGCGGAGGAGCTGGCCCGGACGGAGGAGCTTCGGGAGCAGTTCGACATCGTCACCTCCCGGGCGGTGGCCGACCTGGGGATGCTGTGCGAGCTATGTCTGCCCTTTCTCCGGCCCGGCGGGATGTTTCTTGCCATGAAGGGGCCGGACTGCCGGGAGGAGAAGAACGCCGCCGGACGGTGTATCTCCATTCTGGGGGGGCAGCTCCAACAGGATTACGTCTACACTATCCCGGAGACGGACGTCACCCACTGCGTCGTGCGGGTGGAAAAGACACGTCCCACCCCGGCAAAATATCCCCGCCGGTTCGCCCAGATAAAAAAGTCACCGCTCTGACACCCTTTTGTCACATAAAGTTCTTGAAACTCTCTTTTCCACTGTGTTATAATTCCATTGTATGGAGGTTATTATGGGCATTGCCATCGTCGTCACATCCGGAAAGGGCGGGACGGGAAAATCCTCGTTGACCGCCGGCGTTGCCTCCTGCCTGGCCGCTATGGGCAAGCGGGTTTTGTGCATTGATATGGACATCGGTCTGCGCAATCTGGATCTCTCTCTGGGAATGAGCGACGTGGCCATGATGGACGTCACCGACGTACTCCAGGGGCGCTGCTCCCTGGAACGGGCCGCCGCCGTCCATCCGAAGCTCCCCAACCTTTCTCTGCTCCCCGCCTCCATCTCTCTGCCGAAGGACCCTCTGACCCAGGCGGGCATGACTGCCCTGCTGGAACAGGCAAAACAGAGTTACGACTTCTGCCTCATCGACTGCCCGGCGGGCATCGGCTCCGGATTTCAGCTGGCAATTTGTGCCGCTGACCAGGCAATCGTCGTCTCCACCACCGACCCCGCCTCCCTTCGCTCCGCTCAGTCCGCCGTCCGGCTCCTCCGGGAGCGGAAGATCCCCGTTCACCTGGTCGTGAATCGGATCACCCGCCGTTTTCTCCGCAAGACCCACACCAATGTGGACGACGCCATGGACGCCCTGGGTCTGCCGCTGATTGGCATTATCCCCGAAGATTCAAAGGTCACGCTGGCCGCCAGCCAGGGAACACCCCTGACCCTATACAGCAAAAACGGCGCCGCCAAGGCCTATTTTAATATCTCAAAACGTCTGCTGGGACAGCGGGTGCCGCCTATGCGCATCTGACCGCCTCCCGGCGCACAGAGGAGGAACGTATGAATATAGCACTGATGAGTGATGAAAACCGCCAGGAGCTGATGGTTCAGTTCTGCATCGCCTACTGCGGTATTCTGTCCAAGCACAACGTCTGCGCCACCCACACCACGGGCCGCATGGTGGCCGAGGCCACCGGCCTGGACATCCAGCTCCTGCTGACCCACGATCACGGCGGCTGTCAGCAGATCGGCGCGCGCATCTCCTATGATGAGATCGACATGGTGCTCTTTTTCACCGGCCCGAAAAACGACGCCTATGAGGACGATCTCCGCTATATCTGCCACCTGTGCGATATCAACAATATCCCCATTGCCACCAACATCGCCACGGCGGAGATGCTCATTCACGGCCTGGCCCGGGGCGACCTGGACTGGCGGGATATCATCCGTCCCCAGAAAAAGAAGATCATTCTCTGACTTTCTCCTGCGCTCTCACTATGCCTTTTTCGCCCGGAGCAGTCCGGGCGATTTTGCCGCGGACAGCGGACAATGCTGTCCCATATCCCATCCACGAAAGGACGACCTCTCATGGCAAAGCTGAAACCCCGGACCCTCTCCGGCTTTATGGAACTTCTCCCCGCCCCCCAGCAGCAGATGGAGCGGATCATGGAGACCCTGCGCCGCACCTACTCCCTCTACGGCTTCACCCCCCTGGACACCCCCATTATTGAGGCGTCCGAGGTCCTGCTGGCCAAGGGCGGCGGGGAGACGGAAAAGCAGATCTACTCCGTCTCCAACTACAACATGAAAAGCGACAGGGACGCCAGCCTGGCCCTTCGGTTTGATCTGACTGTTCCCCTGGCGAAATATGTGGCCATGAACTACGGTCAGCTCTCCTTCCCCTTCCGCCGGTATCAGATCGGCAAGGTCTACCGGGGAGAGCGGGCCCAGCGGGGCCGTTTCCGGGAGTTCTATCAGGCCGACATCGACATCATCGGCGACGGACAGCTGGACATCGTCAACGAGGCGGAGATCCCCGCCATCATCTATCAGACCTTTATCGCCCTGGGGCTGGAGCGGTTCCAGATCCGGGTGAACAACCGGAAAATCCTGAACGGATTCTACGCCATGCTGGGCCTGACGGAGCAGTCCGGGGACATTATGCGCACGGTGGACAAGCTGGACAAAATCGGCCCCCAGGCCGTCCGGGAGATTTTGACCGACGATCTGGGCCTCTCCCCGGAGAGCGCCGACGAGATTCTCTCCTTTATCGCCATCAAGGGGGACAACGACCAGGTGATCGCCGCCCTGGAGGGCTACGCAGGCCGGGACCCTCTGTTTGACCAGGGCCTGGAGGAGCTGAAAACCGTGGTGCGGTATCTCTCCGCCTTCGGCGTGCCACAGAGCCATTTTGCCGTGGATCTGACCATCGCCCGTGGCTTGGACTACTACACCGGAACCGTCTACGAGACTACCATGCTGGATCATCCGGAGGTTGGCTCCATCTGCTCCGGCGGGCGGTATGACAACCTGGCGGAGTATTACACCGACAAAAAGCTCCCCGGCGTTGGCATCTCCATCGGCCTGACCCGGCTGTTCTACGTCCTCAACGAGCAGAAGCTGCTCAACCCCAACGTCCCCACCGCCCCGGCGGACGTGCTGGTCATCCCCATGTCCCCCGCCCAGCAGGGCTACGCCATCTCAGTAGCCACCGGCCTGCGGGCAAAGGGCATCCGCACGCAAATTTACACCGAACAGAAGAAATTCAAGGCCAAAATCGCCTATGCCGCCAAGCTGGGCGTCCCCTTCGCCCTGTTTCTGGGAGAGGACGAGGAGAGCAACGGCGTCGTCTCCCTCAAGGATCTGAACAAGGGGGAGCAGGTGACGGTGTCCCCGGAGGAGGCCGCCGGGATCGTGGAGAGGTATTTGGACAGATGCAGAGGGATTTGTTCTGTCAGTGAGTGATTTTCCTGCTATTTTTGAACAGTTTGGCAAAAATTCTATTTTTGTTGCTGCGGCGTTCGAGCCGCCCTACGGGCGGCACCCCTCCACCGGCTTGCGCCGGTCCCCCCCCCCGCAAGGGGGGGGGGTTAGGGGGGGAGGTTTAGAAGAAGCACGCCCCCCACAGCGCGGCCGAGGGAGGATGACGGGGGGG
>JAJBUB010000114.1 GCA_020860575.1 Clostridiales bacterium
CAGGGAGCTGTCCAGAATGCCCTTGCTCATGAGTGCTGTGATCGTCACGATACAACGGTCACGCAGGGAAAGCTTATCTGTCCGGTTCCACTCTTGTCCAAAAAGGACATCATCATTTAGTCTCGCAAATTCTGGTGCAAACTCCCCAAGGGAATCTCTGCCTGCTGTCTGTTTAATCATTTTATCTGAGCCTCCTTTTGATTTTCGCTATAAAATTTGTTTCTTATCTATTATCGGACAAAATTCCAATTTGCCCTTGACAAAATGACTCCTCGTCGTTGAAGTGGGCGAAGTCCGGCGCAAAGTCGCCCAGGGTGTTCCGCCCCGCGGTCTGTACGATTTTTTCCATACAAAATCCCTCCTGATATTCAGGACCCCGCCAAAATAGCAGAGCGTCTCTTTTGATTCACTGATATCATAGCACACCCGGTCATAAATGACAAATACCTGAAAAGCAGCTCTGACTATGCTTTCTGGGCATATCTGGATGCAAAGAGATGCACCGCCCCGGTCGAGACGGTGCATTTTGTATCAGCTGGATGAATCACGTCCCCAGCCATTGGATATGGTCAAAGGGGAAAAAGACGCAGACCGCCTTCCCGATGATATACCCCTCGTCCACCAGGCCCAGGGCCTGGGTAAAACGGCTGTCGGTGGAGTGGTTCCGGTTGTCCCCCATGACGAACACGGAGCCTTCCGGGACGACGACAATGGTCACGTCCCCCTTTTCCTCCATGATGTCCTCGTCCTCCTGGTTCAGGTAGTTCTCCACCAGCAGTACGCCGTCCACATAGACCTTGTTTTCGGCGTAGTCGATCTCCACTGTCTGGCCCCCTGTGGCGATGATGCGCTTGACGATGGTCTCCTGGATGGCCTCCGTCTCCTTGTGGATGATGACCACGTCCCCCGCCTGAGGCTCGTAGTTCAGCCGCCAGGCCAGGAGCAGGTCCCCGTCGTGGAGGGTGGGGTACATGGAGCTGCCCACCACCACGATGAGCTGGGTCATAAAGTGGAACAGGACGATGACCACCGCCAGCACCACGGTCAAAATTTTCAGCTCGCTGTAGACATCCTGCTGCCAGGTGGATTTTTTAGGCTCCTGTGTACCGCCCTCAGACGGCGCTTCCCCCTGGGCGACAGGCTCGCCGCCGGGTAGAGACTGCTTTTCCTCATCTGCCATGCTGTACTTCTCCTCACTTGTGTCGGCTGCCGTCCAGCCGGAGCTGTCTGACATTGACGCACCGGCCGCTGGCGGTATCCAGGGTGAATACCGCCGCCTCCAGCTTGCTGGGACCCTCCGCCGCCTCGTACTTTTGGGGCAGGCCGCCGAGGAACTTGTTGATGGACTGCTCCGGCTTGACGCCCAGCACCGAATGGGCGGGGCCGGTCATGCCCAGGTCGGTGATATAGCCGGTCCCGCCGGGGAGCACCTGTCCGTCCGCCGTGGGGACGTGGGTGTGGGTACCCCACAGGGCGGAGACCCGCCCGTCCAGGTACCAGCCCATGGCCAGCTTCTCGCTGGTGGCCTCGGCGTGGAAGTCCACCAGGACGACGTCCGCCTCCATCTGCTTCAAAATGGCGTCCGCCGTGGTGAAGGGGTTCTCCACATTGGGGTCCATGGAGACCCGGCCGATCAGGTTGATCACCCCGATGCGCAGGCCTCTCGGCCCGTCGTAGACGTGCCAGCCCCGGCCGGGAGAGCGGGGGGCAAAGTTGGCGGGCCGGAGAAGGAAGGGATTGGCGTCCAGGGTGTCGGCGATGCGGAGCTTCCCCCAGGTGTGGTTGCCCAGGGTGATCACGTCCGCCCCGGCGTCCAGGATCTCCTCCGCCTGGTGGGGGAGCAATCCGTTTCCGGCGGCGTTCTCCCCGTTGACCACGGCGAAGTCGATGCCCTCCTCCCGCCGGATACGGCGCAGGTTGCGGCTGAGGCAGTCCAGCCCGGACTGGGCCACCACGTCCCCCACTGCCAGAATGTTGACCGTCATAAGGCTCTCTCCCTCTTACGGAATCCGCTTTTTCGGCTTGATGTACCGCTCCTCCTCGGAGAAAATACAGCCGCAGTACTTTTGCATATAGAAGCCCAGCTCTCTCGCCCGGTCCTGTCCCTGACGGAACAGGGGGCGGAAATCCCGGTAGAGGAATTCCACATGATACGCCTCCCCGGCGGCCTGGGCCACCTGGCGGAGCAGGTCATGCTTCTGATAGGGGCTGATGAACAGGCTGGAGGTGAAGCTGTCGTAGCCGTTTTCCGCGGCGTACTCCGCCGCCCGGTACAGCCGCATCTCATAGCACTTGACGCACCGGTTCTCGATGTCCTCCGCTACCGCACGGACGAAGGGCCGGAGGGCATATTCGTTGATCACCACCAGAGGCAGGTCGATGGTCTTGGCATACGCCTCCAGGGTGTTCCGTCTGGCCCGGTATTCTGTGACCGGGTGAATATTGGGGTTATACCAGAAGCCGGTGACCTCCCGTCCCTCATCCCGGAGGGTGTCGATGCACATATTGGCGCAGGGGGCGCAGCAGCAGTGGAGCAGCGTCTTCATAAAAGGTCCGTCCTTTGTCCGTCCTTTGCCGTTTAGACTGATCGGAACGGTATTTTAACGTAGTATAACACATTCCCTCCAGGTTGAGAAGAGCCGATTTGGCAGACTGAAACGCCCCCGGACGTTCGTCCGGGGGCGTTTGACAGGTCGATAATGACGGAGGGCGTCTCAGCGCTCGCCGCGCATTCTGGCGAAGCACTCGCTGCAATAGACAGGGCGGTCGCTCTTGGGCTCGAAGGGAACCCGGGCTTCCTTGCCGCAGCTGGCGCAGATGGCGGTGAAGAACTGACGGGGAGCGCGGGTGGCGTTCTTCCGGGCGTCGCGGCAGCTCTTGCAGCGCTGAGGCTCGTTCTGGAAGCCCCGCTCAGCGTAGAACTCCTGCTCGCCGGCAGTGAAGACGAACTCCTTGCCGCAATCCTTGCAGACCAAAACCTTATCTTCGTACATAATTGAGATCCTCTCTTCTCAAAAATTGCCCGGTTGGGCGTTATGATATAGATACAGCTGATTACGGCCGAATCTAACGGGGTGATTGCAGCTTCCTTCTGATCCGCTGCACGGCGTTGTCCACCGACTTGACGCTTCGCTCCAGATGTTGGGCGATCTCCTGATAGGACAGTCCCTGTAGATACAAGTTCAACACCTGTTCCTCCAGAGGGGTGAGCTGCTGGCGATACTGCCGCAATCGTTCCTGAAAGGTCTCCCGATCCACCACCAGCGTCTCCGGGTCATCCTGATAGGACAGCCAGACCGGATCGTCCGGCTCCAGAGGCACCGAATCATTCAGGGGTGCATGGGTGGCGCTGGAGGCGTCCCGAATGGCGGTATACAGCCGGGTACGGATACACCGCTCTGCGTAAGTACGGAAGGAGGAGCCGCGAGCGGCGTCGTAGCTTCGGATGGCCAACGTCAGACCCAGCATACCCTCTTGCATCAGGTCCTCCTGGTCGCCACCCATGAGAAACAGGGGACGGCAGCAGCGCCGGACCAGGCGGTTGTATCGCCGGACCAACGACTCCCCGGCGGCGCTGTCCCCCTCCAGGGTCAGACGGCACAGCTCCTCATCGGTGGAAGCGGTTTCAGCCGCAATGAAAACATTACGCATCAAGAACAATCTCCTTGTATATTAAAGCGAAAGCCGCCGGATGTCAAGGTTCTTTTCAGGTTTTTTTCCGATTTCCGTTAAAATCCTATAAAAAGCCCATCCATTCCAACGATTTTCGGGAGAGCGGCGAAAAAAACTAAAGGCTCAGCTGCTGACCGGGATAGGAGATGTGGAGATGGTCATAGGCGGCCTGGGTGACGCACCGGCCCCGGGGGGTGCGGGTGAGAAAGCCGTTTTGCAGCAGATACGGCTCGTACATATCCTCCAGAGTGACCGCGTCCTCGTTGATGGTGGCGGCCAGGGTCTCCAGACCCACGGGGCCGCCGCCGTACTGCTCGATAATGGCCCGGAGCATCCGGCGGTCGATCTGGTCCATACCCAGCTGATCTACCTCCAGAGCGGTGAGGGCGGCGTCCGCCACCTCCCGGGTGATGACCCCTCCCGCCCGGACCTGGGCGAAGTCCCGGACCCGGCGGAGCATCCGGTTGGCAATACGGGGGGTGCCCCGGGAGCGCTTGGCGATCTCCATGGCCCCGGACTCCTCGATGGGGACATTCAGCAGCCCGGCGGACCGCTGGACGATGAGGCACAGCTCCTCCGGGGTGTACAGCTCCAGCCGGAGATTGACGCCGAACCGGTCCCGGAGAGGGGCGGAGAGGGAGCCTGCCCGGGTGGTCGCCCCGATCAGGGTGAACTTGGGCAGATCGAGCCGGATGGAGTTGGCGGAGGGGCCTTTGCCGATGATAATGTCGATGGCATAGTCCTCCATGGCGGGGTAGAGGATCTCTTCCACCGCCCGGTTCATCCGGTGGATCTCGTCCACAAAGAGAATGTCATTCTCCCCCAAATTGGTCAGCAGAGCTGCCAGGTCCCCGGGCTTTTCAATGGCGGGGCCGGAGGTGATGCGGATCTGGACCCCCATCTCGTTGGCGATGATGCCCGCCAGGGTGGTCTTGCCCAGACCCGGGGGGCCGTGGAGCAGAACGTGGTCCAGCGGCTCACCACGGAGCTTGGCGGCCTGGATGAAGATGTCCAGATTGCTTTTGGCCTTCTGCTGTCCAATATATTCCGACAGGCGCTGGGGCCGGAGGCTCAGCTCCGCCTCGTCTCCCGGGGAGAGGGTGGAGGTCACCAGCGGCTCTGGGCGGTATTCGGTATCTGCGTAGTCAATGCTCATGCCCACACCCTCACTTCATCATTTTTTTCAGCGCTTCCTTGATGATCTGCTCCAGGGTCAGCTGCTCCAGGTCGATGCCCTTGAGAGCCTGGCTGATCTCGCTCTGGCTGTAGCCCAGCACCGCCAGGGCGGCGGCGGACTCGCCCCGCTTGTCCTCCCCCAAGGCCAGACCGTTCTGAGGAGGCGTGTACTGCTCCAGGGCCTCTCCCTGCTCCTTGGCCAGCTTGTCCTTCAGTTCCAGGACGATCCGCTGGGCGATCCGCTTGCCCACCCCCGGAGCGGCCACCAGAGGCTTGGTGTCCCCGGTGATGATGGAGAGAGCCAGGGAGGACGGATTGGAGGCGGACAGGATGGAGAGCGCCGCCTTGGGACCCACCCCGGAGACAGACAGGAGCAGCCGGAACAGGTTCAGCTCCTCCCGGCTGGCAAAGCCGTACAGGGTCATGTCGTCCTCCTTCACCGACAGGTGGGTGTAGAGGGTGGCCCGCTTTCCCTGGGTCAGGGAGGCGAGGGTATAGGCGGAGGTGTTGCAGGCAAAGCCCACCCCACCGCAGTCGATGACGGCCAGCTTCGGCTCCACATGGGCCACCGTGCCGGAGAGATAATAGAACATGGAGGTCTCCTTATCTGTCTGAATGGGAAAATGCGAAAGGGTTGAGGTGGGTTTGTACCGAAACTATGCGGATTCGCCGGGAGTTATACGCTCAGTGGTAGTCCCTACCGCTCTCCCTCAGTCGGCTTCGCTGACAGCTCCGCCGTCAAGCGGCACTTCCGCTGCGCTCCCTGCCTCAGAGAGGGAGCCAAGAGGGTTGTGCCAGACCCTTGCCTCCCTCTTTGAGGCGTAAGTGCCGCAAAGCGGTAGAGGTGGCACGGCGAAGCCGTGACGAAGGGAGAGCAGCACGCACCTATGACAAGATAGGCACCTGGGCGAATTCGTTGGGGGTCTGTATGAATTCGTCTGGTATATCGCTTACAGGTTTCCCTCGAAAGAACTCACCGTGTATCATACTTCTTCGGGTCAAACACCCGGTCCCGGTTGAGCAGACTGGTGGCGGAACGCCCATGACAGATGGCCAGAGCCAGGGCGTCGGCGGCGTCGTCCGGGCGGGGGATGCGGTCCATCCCCAGCAGTCGCTGGGTCATGAGCATGACCTGCTTTTTGTCTGCCTTGCCGTAGCCCGCCACCGCCTGCTTTACCTGCATGGGGGTGTACTCGTAGATGGGGACGCCCAGCTGCTCCGCGGCCAGGAGGATGACCCCCCGGCCGTGGGCCACGGCGATGCCAGTGGTCAGGTTGGTGTTGAAAAACAGCTCCTCCACCGCCATCTCCTCCGGCTGGAGAGTGTGGATCAGCTCCACCATGTCGGCGTAGATCTGGGTCAGCCGCTTGGAGAGGGGCAGCCCCGCCGGGGTGGTGATGACCCCGTACCGGAGCAGAGTGGACTTCTGCCGCTGGGCCTCGATGGCCCCGAAGCCGATGGTGGCCACGCCGGGGTCGATCCCCAAGATCCGCATATCTTCCGCCTCTCTCCCAAATTCCGATTTCAGAGGATATTATAACACATTTGTTCTGGTCTGGCAATCGGTTTGTCACGGGAAGCTGTCTGCGGCAGAGAGCGCTTGGAAAAGAAACGGAAAAAGGACCGACGGCGTACTGGCAAAAGCCCCTTCGGTATGGTACAATAACAAAAAAAGAATGCAGTCTGCACAGGAGGGAATATTATGTCAATCGGTTTCATTAAGTCGCCCCTGGAGATCATGGAGCTGATCCTCTATATCCTGGCCCGGATAGATGGCCCGGTGGGGATGGGGGACCTCACCGATCTGGCCCTTTGCGACGAGGGGGTGGACTATTTTCAGTTCGCCGACGCCCTGGGCAAGCTGAAGGAGACGGGCCATGTGGTCGCGGACGGGGACGGACTGATCTCCATCACCCCCAAGGGACGGAGCAACGGCGCCACCACCGAGGAGGAACTGCCCTACTCCGTCCGGGTGAAGTGCGACCGAAACGTGTCCGCCCTGAACCGGCGGCTCCAGCGGGCGCGTCAGGTGCGGACTAAGGTGATGCCCCGGCCGGACGGCTCCGGCTACACCGCCCGGATGGTGCTGGACGATGAGCAGGGGAACGTCATGACCCTGGAGATGATGGCCCCGGACCGCACCCAGGCGGAGCTGCTCTGCCGCAGCTACTCCGCCCAGCCGGAGCGGCTGTACAATCGCCTGCTGTCCCAGCTGCTGGAGCAGGGCGAGAGCTGAGAAGAGGCGAACACGGGTCAGATCAAAGAACCGCCTGGCGTAAAAACAGAAAACAATTACGGCAGCCTTACCGGAGTTCGGGTAAGGCTGCCGTTGTGTTTCCTTCAAAAGAGCTTCTCCTGCCGGGCAGGGAAAACGTCTGCGTTACATCCCCTGGAGCTGTTTCAGACAGTTGCGGCAGATATTTTTCCCCTTATAGGGCACTACGTTCTTCCCGTTGCCACAGAAGATGCAGGTGGGCTGATACTTCCGCAGGACGATGGACGAGCCGTCCACATAGATCTCCAGCGCGTCCTTTTCCGAGATCTCCATGGTGCGCCGCAGCTCCACGGGCAGGACGATCCGGCCCAGCTCATCTACCTTTCGAACGATCCCAGTCGATTTCATCTCTCTCTTCCTTTCTGCTCTCCCAACGGCGTCAGTTGCCCACCCGATGATGCACCGGTGTGGTCGAACGGTCGATCGCCTTAAAGGTGTAGCCGTTCTCCCGACCGTAATTGATGATGGATTGGAGCGCCTGCACCGTCGTCTTTTTGCTGTTGGCGTCGTGCATAAGCACCACGTTGTCCCGGCCCTTTTGCAGCTCGCCGGTGACGTTGGTCACCAGGGTGCTGTCCGGGACGCTGTTTCCGCTGGCGTCCTCCGAGTCCACATTCCAGTCAAAATAGACCATCCCCAGGTCGGACACCCGCTGGGTCAGCCGGGTCATAATGCCCTCGTTGTAGTTGGCGCTGATGGTGTTGGAGCTGCCCCCGGGGAACCGGAGACAGAACGCCTCATACCCGGTGTCCTGATACAGCTTCTCCCTGAGCGTCTCTACCCCATCCAGATAGGCGTCCTCAGAGGAGTAGCACGCCTCGTAGTCGTGGTCCAGGGCGTGGATACCGACGGTGTCTCCGTCCTCGATCATCCGCTCCAGAAGGGGAAGCCTGTCCTCGGAATAATCCACGATGAAGAAGGTGGCCTGGATGCAATTTTCCTCCAGCACGTCCAGGATCTCCCCCGTGATAGTGCTGCTGGGGCCGTCGTCAAAGGTGAGGTAGATCACGCTGTCCGGGTCCGGAGTCGGATATTCCGGCTCCGCTGCCGTATCCTCCGCCTCAGTCGGGGCGGCGACCTCCTCTGCCGGGGCAGCGTCCTCCTGCACCGTGTCGGCGCTCTCCTGCTCCACGCCCGCCGTATCATCGGGACCGATCCCTGTGGCGTGGAGAAATGCGGCGCAGCTCACCGTCAGCATCACACACAGCAGCAGGGCGGACCCTGCCAGCCGAAGCGCTCTTTTCCGCTGCTGCCGCCGTCTGCGACGTCGCCGCACCCCGCCGCTGGTTTTCCTGTCTCTCATTTTATCCCAAAACAGGAGATAGTCAATAAATCTGGTGCAATTGAAAGAATTTGTTAAGAATCTGTCAGAATCTGGAAGAGAATGACCTTGTTTCACACACAAATATCCGCCTCGAAAGCACACTGCCATACGCGTCCCGCTCCGTTCCATGGGCTGCCGTTCTTCAGGTCTGCTGTCGGCTGCCCTGTCATAGAATATGCCCAGAGGAGGGGACGGTTATGGCAATGACCTGGCTGTGGACGGGGATGATCGCGCTGAGCCTTGTGTTCGGCTGGCAGAATGGGACGCTGGAGGCGGTCTCCGCCGCCGCAGGGACAGGGGCGCAGAGCGCCGTGGAGCTGTGTATCTCCATGGCGGGCCCCCTGTGCTTGTGGAACGGGGTGATGGAGGTGCTGAAAGCCTGTGGGGGACTGGAGGGGCTGAGCCGTCTGCTCCGACCTGTTCTGAGCAGGCTCTATCCTGCCTTTCGATCGGACGGAGCGGTGATGGAGGCGATCTCCGCCAACGTCTCCGCCAATCTGTTGGGGCTGGGCAATGCCGCCACCCCGTCCGGGATCCGGGCCGCCCGGGGTATGGCGGAGCGCACCCCCGGGGTGGCCTCGGACAGTCTGTGTATGCTGGTGGTGTGCAATACCGCATCTATCCAGCTCATCCCCACCACGGTGGCCGCTGTGCGCAGTGGGGCGGGCTGCGCCACCCCTTTTGACATCCTCCCCGCCGTCTGGCTGGCCTCAGCCTGCTCGGTGACGGTGGGGATTCTGGCCGCCCGGCTGTTTGCCCGGCTGTGGAGAGGGAGATGAGCGCCCTCACCGCCCTGTTGCTGCCTGTCATCCTCCTTGTGACCGCCGTGGCCGGGATATGGAAACGGGTGGATGTGTACCAGACGCTGGCGGACGGGGCAGGGGAGGGACTGCACATTCTCCTGCGCATCCTGCCTCCCCTCATCGGTCTCATGACCGCAATCTCCATGCTCCGGGCCTCCGGTTTCCTAGACTGGGCAGCCCAGGCTCTTGGGCCGGCGCTCTCCGCTGTGGGCATCCCGCCGGAGACGGTGGGGCTGCTGCTGGTACGGCCCATGAGCGGCAACGGTGCCCTGGGGCTGGGGGCGGAGCTGATGGAGAACTACGGCCCGGACTCCCTCATCGGCCGGACGGCGGCGGTGATGCTCGGCTCCACCGAGACCACCTTCTACACCGTCAGTGTCTACTTTGGGGCGGTGGGCGTTCGCAGAACGCGGTATGCCCTCCCCGTCGCCCTTTGCGCCGACCTTGCGGGTTTTCTCGCCGCCGCCTGGGCGGTCCGGCTGTTTTTCCCCGATTCCTGATCGGTTCTCCCTTCTTCGCCAAAAGAATACACCCTTCGGCGGGAAAAACCGTCGAAGGGTGTCCGGACTGTCAAAAAAAGTGCCTGAGATTTCTGCGATAGAGTAGCGGGGGTGCGGAGGAGGGGGCAAAAAGCCCCCTTCGCGTGCAATAAAAAACGATTTTTAGAACTTTTTCAAAGTTCAAAAATCGTACTCAGCGCGTCAAAAATTATTTTTGACGCGCTGTACACCCTTCGGCGGAAAAAATCCGTCGAAGGGTGTCGGTTCGAAAGATCATAGAACAGGGGGAGGTCTCACCGCCCCAGAAGGCTGTCCACCGTGTTGTGCTCCTGGGCCTCCAGCAGGTCCAGGATGATGCCGTTGGACAGGAGAAATCCCTCCGGGGTCAGCCGCCATCGGTCCCCCTCCTGCCGTTGGGCCAGTCCCCGGGCGGCATAGCCCTCGAGAAGCTGCTCCAGGGGTTTGAAGTTCATGTGATACCGGCGGCTGTAGAAGTCCCCGTCGATGCCCTCCACCGTCCGCAGGCCCAGCATGATGTACTCGCTCCGCCGCTCCTCCTGGGGGATGACCTGGTCCTCGTCCACGATGGGGGAGCCGTCCTCCATGCCGGAGAGATAGCGGTCCAGGTCACGGACAAAGCTGTACCGCCGCCCGCCGAAGTCGCTGTGTGCCCCGGGGCCAAAGCCGATATATTCCTCCAGCCGCCAGTACCGGAGGTTGTGCCGGGAGGCCTGCCCGGGCCGGGCAAAGTTGGAGATCTCGTACTGCTCATACCCCGCCGCCGCCAGCCGGTTTACCATCCACAGGTACATATCCGCTTGCAGATCGTCATCGGCGATGTCATAATCGTCCAAATGATCATACAGATACGTCCCCTCCTCCACCTGGAGGCCGTAGCAGCTCAGATGCTCCGGGGCCAGCCGGAGGGCCTCCTCTACGCTGTGCTGCCAGGAGGCCATGGTCTGCTCGGGCAGGCCGTAGATCAGGTCCAGGCTCAGGTTCTGGATGCCCGTTTTTCGGGCCAGCCGGACCGCCTCCTCTGCCTGGGCGAAGGTGTGGGGACGGCCCACCGCCCGCAGCTCGTTGTCGTTGGCGGACTGCAGCCCCAGTGACAGCCGGTTCACCCCCGCCCGGCGGACGGCGCGAAGCAGGGGCAGGGTGACGCTCTCCGGGTTGGCCTCCAGAGTGATCTCACAGCCCCGCTCCAGGGAGTAGTACCGCTTTACCGTCTTTAGCAGGTCGGTCAGCCGCTTGGCCCCCAGGAGGGTGGGAGTGCCGCCGCCGATATAGACGGTGTCCACCCGCCGCCCTGCCGCCTGGGGGGCGGTCTCCCGAAGGTGCTGGGTGAGGGCGGCCAGATACCGGTTCATCTCTCCGTCCCGGTGGGGCAGAGAGTAAAAGTCACAGTAGGCGCATTTGCTCCGGCAGAAGGGGACATGGAGATAGATGCCCAGGGGCTTTCCCCTCTGACTGCGGGCATAGTCCCTCTGGAGTTGTTCCCGCTCCCATTGCTGTCGCAGCAGCGTTCTCCGCATGGCAAGAGCCTCCCTCGTTTTGTGGTGTTGCCATGATTATAGCACAGGCAGGAGGAGATTTCACGGGAATGGGAGGGCATTTTTGTGCAGCGTCGGCAGTACGACCGGGCAATTTTCCTGGCAAAGATATACGACCGCGTTTCCCGAGCCTGGTGCATCACTCACTGGGGACAGGAAAAGACAGAATCACAAAATTAGGCTATAGGTGATAAAGCGGCACCCTATATTTTGGCATTATGGCAATAAAAATCGCCCTCCTGAGAGGACGATTTTTATATATCGCAACCAAACTATGGTGGAGATAAGCGGGATCGAACCGCTGACCTCTTGAATGCCATTCAAGCGCTCTCCCAAGCAATGCGGTTTCGCACCCCCAGAGAACGGGTGCGGAACCGCTGATTTTGTTGGGAGGATTGGATGTTTTTATTATATTTTGGAGGTACACCATGAAAAAAGTGTTTTGTAAATTCAACATCGACACTGCCAGCGTGGTGCTGCGGTTTGACGATGGAACCGAGATCAGTATCTATGCCCCAGGTGTAGACGATGAGATCTGCCCCACTGTTCCCATGCAGACAGAGATTGACTGGCTGATCTACAACGAACCGTTGACCTATGCGAAGCTGGTGTTCTCCGGCGAACTGGAGCAGTATGCTAGGGACATGACGGGAACACATGGAATGATCGACTAGAAAAAAGCAACAGCAGAGCCACGTTTTTTGTGACTCCGCTGTTATTTTGCTGTTTTATAGCATCATTGCAATCAAATCTTATTATATTCGCTCCTCCTGAGGGCCGGGAAATGCGGCAACAAACCGGAAGATGTTGCCGATCTCATTCTCCAACTCCGTCAGCTTGCCAATACATTCCAAAACACTATTCTGGTGTGCTGCTCAGAGAAAAAAAGTATAAATGCGTCCTTTACTGCCAGCCATCATACTGCCATAGGAGATTACCTCGTCCAGCTCATCCTCTGTGCTGAACTGCCCGACACCCAGCACCGCCATCATCTCCGAAGTATATTCCTTCCAGGGAGCAGCCAGGTCATGCAGACCGTTCACCATCGCCGGGATATTGAGATGATGGAAGCGGAGAATACCCCGTTCCTGCTCGTAAACTTGAGCAAATGCCTCCATATCTTGCGTAACGGCAGCGAGGGTCTCCGGGTCAGCCAAGGGTATTTTTCACACATTCATCTCTGCAAAGAACGGAAAACGTTAGTTTCTCCCTTGCTACTGCACAGCCGGTCAGTTCGATTTAATCACCGTCCGCAGCGGCAAAAAGGTCAATTGCTTCCATGCAGCACCCCAACAGCATATGAGCCATATATCCCGCCGGGAGACGATGAACAGCCGTCGTCTCCCGGCGGTTTTTATTTTGACCAGGACAACAATGTGCAAATCAGGCGTCCGGAGAAACCGGTGCAAACGGTGAAAACAGAGGCCCATTTGCGCCCCGTCTCCGCCGTTTGCGCCCCAAAACCTGCCGCTTGCGCCGGAGAGGGGGACCGGTTTCGCCGTGGGAGAGCCGTTTGTGGCCGTTTGATTGAGGAGATTTGAACAGAATGTTACCATATCTATACCTGAAACGTGCCTGAAAGGGAGACGTCAGCGAACTGACACGGAAGGGAGGGCAGAAGGAAAGCAAAGCCTGCAAGCGACCTTTATCTGAAAGGAGAGAACGAACCATGAAAAACAACCGACGCGCCGTACCGGGCATCACAATCATCGCCGTCCTTCTGGTGGTGATCCTGCTGATGAACGTCCTGCTCAGCAGCTTCGGCGACACCCTCTCCAGCTATCTGGGCGGCGGCACCACCGTCACCAGTACCGACGACTCCACTGCCGTCCTCACGGACGACGAGGCCCTGGCCGAGGGCCGGGAGATGGTCACCGAGCTGGAGGGAGAGGGCGCAGTCCTGCTCCGCAACGAGAACAACACCCTGCCGCTGGAAAAGGGCACCAAGGTGACCATCCTGGGCGCCATGTCCTATAACTATATCAACGGCGGCACCGGCTCTGCCGGCGGCAAGTACGACGAGTACACCTACACCATGTACGAGGCCTTCACCGGCACCAAGGACGACGGCTCCGACAGCGTCAGCACCGAGCTGTACCTGGATGTGAACGAGAAGGCCTGGGAGTGGCTGGAGCAGGCGGTAGGCGGTGGCCGCAACATGGACACCACCGAGGACTACTACGGTCACACCGGCACCGGCGAGCTGGCCACCTTCTCCGGCAGCGACTACGCCGACAACAAGGACAACTACGGCTCCGGCGACTGGGGCGGCTACACCCGGGTCAACGAGTTCGCCGTAGAGGTCTATGAGCGGGACAAGGACGACTTTATGGCCGACGGCTACAACGACGTGGTCATCGTCACCTTTGGCCGCTCCGGCGCCGAGGGCGCATCCCCCACCATGGACTATGACGGGGACGGCGTGGCCTCCACCGGCACCACCTACCTCCAGCTCAGCGAGGATGAGAAGGACCTGCTCAAGTTCTGCAACGAGAACTATGAGACGGTCATCGTCCTCATCAACTCCTCCGCCGCCCTGGAGCTGGGCGAGATCGAGCAGGAGGAGTACGGCGTGGACGCCTGCCTGTGGATCGGACATCCGGGCGAGGCCGGACTGGTGGCCGTGGCCCAGATCCTGGTGGGCGACGTGACTCCCTCCGGCAAGCTGGCGGACACCTATGCCTACGATATGTCCACCATGCCCTCCTTCTACAACAACGACGACAACAAGTACACCAACGTGGAATCCATCGTCACCGGCTTTGACCAGTCCAGCAACTTTGGTTACTACCAGTACGAGGAGGGCATCTACGTCGGCTACCGCTTCTATGAGACGGCGGACGCAGAGGGTTACTTCGACTCGGAGGCCTTCACCACCCACGAGTGGAAGAACGGCACCGCCTCCGGCTATGACGAGGTGGTCCAGTATCCCTTCGGCTACGGCCTGAGCTACACCACCTTCTCGGAGGAGGTCACCGCCTCTGACGTGAGCCTGGAGGCCCACGGGAGCAACAGCATCACCGTCAAGGTGACCAACACCGGAGACACCTACAGCGGCAAGCAGGTGGTGGAGCTGTACATGGAGGCCCCCTACAACACTGACGACACCTGCGGCATCAGCGGCACCGGACTCCAGAAGTCCTCCAAGGTGCTCATCGGCTACGCCAAGACCGGCGAGCTGGCCCCCGGCGAGAGCGAGGAGGTCACCATCACCTTTAGCACCGACGACCTGGCCTCCTTCGACAGCTACGGCCACGGCTGCTACGTCCTGGAGACGGGCGAGTACATCTTCCACATCGGCGAGGACGCCCACAACGACGCCACCTACCCGGTCACCGCCACGCTGGATTCCTCCTATTACTATGACGACTCCACCAGCGGCGTAGGCGCACGGGACACCGACGAGACCGTCGCCACCGTGGCCCTCAGCGACGTGGACGCCGGCGACGGCAACATGCTGGACGGCTATCTGGACCGCAGCGACTTCGCCGGCGGCATGGCCACCATCATGGAGCACGAGTCCAACTGCTACACCGAGGAGCTGTTTGAGAGCGCCACGGCCGCCCTGGCCACCCCCGCCCTTGGCACCTCGGAGTACACCTACGAGACCTATGAAAACGGCGTCAAGGTGACCAAGACGGTCACGAAATACGTCGGCGGCGCCAGCTACCTGGCCTACTCCGAGGAGGAGAACTGGGAGGGGCTGACCCAGGACGATGAGCGCTACCTGTACGACGACGTGTATGAGACCCACGCCATTGAAAACGACAAGGTCTACTATGTGGTCGTGGACGACAACGGCGACCCGGTTCAGGATGCGGACGGCAACTACCAGCTCACCACGGAGGAGACCTCCATGCGGCTGGATGTGAACTGCTCTATCCTGAAAGAGGTGGACTACGACAACGAGATCTGGGCCTATCTGGTGGACCAGCTCTCCCTGGATGAAGACATCACCGCCGCCAGCAGCATGGGCTGGCAGACCCCGGCCATCGAGTCTGTGAACAAGGAGCAGACCAGCGTGGTGGACGGCCCCGGCGAGGCGGGCAACGGCAACAACTCCTATGGCACCAGCACCTGGTTCACCTCTGCTGTGGTCAACGCCTCCACCTGGAACCCCAACCTGCTGTACAAGATGGGCGTCGTCTATGCCCACCAGTCCATCAAGAACGGTCTGAGCGGCGCATACGCCCCCGCTATGAACACCCACCGCACTCCCTTCGGCGGACGTAACTTCGAGTACTTCTCCGAGGACGGCTTCCTGGGCGGCACCATCGGCGCAGCCGAGGTCTCCGGCATCCAGAGTCAGGGCATCTCCGTGTTCATCAAGCACATGGCCCTGAACGACAACGACACCAACCGTGACGGCGCCATTACCTGGTTCTCCGAGCAGGCGGCCCGTGAGATCTACCTGAAGGACTATGAGATCTCCGTCAAGTACAGCTATGTGTACGACGAGGAGACGGACACCGGCAGCTTCGTCTATGGCGAGGGTGCGCTGGGCATCATGGGTTCCCTGAACCGGGACGGCATCTCCATGTTCCATCAGGGTCTGTACAAGAACATTCTGAGAGGCGAGTGGGGCTTTAACGGCATGGTCATCACCGACGGCGTCGGCCCCTACGCCTGGGTCATGTCTCCCGGCGCAGGCCTGTTCGGCGGCGTGGAGGGCCAGCTGGGCGGCAGCGCAGTCTCTGCCTACTATGAGTACGAGGGCAACTCCACCGCCACCAACTACGGCCGGTATCTGCTCCGCCAGGCGGCAAAGCATATGCTCTATCAGTACTGCCATACCGGCGGTACCAGCGCCAGCAGCGTCACCGTCACCAAGGACGAGAGCTGGAAGAACTTCTGGATCGCAGGCAACGTGATCCTGGGGGCCGGTATCGTGGTCACCGCCATCGTCTGCTTCGTCCTGCCTGCGGTAAACAAAAAGAAGTATGCCACCGTCTCCGGTGAGGCTGTGGCCGCCGGAGGAGACACCATCGTCATCCCGGAGAAGGAGCCGGGTGCCATCAGCAGAGCCCTGGACAAGGTGTTCCACTTCACCGAGCGGGGTTCCACCATGAGCGGCGAAATTTGGGCCGGTCTGGGCGCGTTCTTCATCTCGGTGTGCGCCCTGATCATGAATACTCAAATCATCGGCACGGCCTACGGCAACTATGCCGGCTCCTACCTGGCCGTCACCCTCATCGCCTTTGCAGGCACCGTCCTCCTGGGCGCACTGTGCAACCTGCCTCTGGTGCAGAGCGCCAGCATGGGCCTGAGTACCATCCTCATCTCCATGCTTGGAGTGGACACCGGCCTGACCTACGCCAACCTGATGCTGGTGACCTTCGTGGCCGCTATCGTCTACCTGATCGTGGTGGTCACGCCCGCCCAGAAGGTCCTGGTGGACGCCATCCCCGACGGCGTGAAGAAGGCGCTGCCCGTGGCCATGGGCCTGTACATCGTCATTACCGGTCTCCAGAATGCGGGCATCATCAGCGAGGGGACCCTGGTCTCCGCCTCCAGCCTGACCACGCTGAATAACTTCTATTTCTGGCTGATGATCGGAGCCACCGTCGTCTACCTGCTCTTTAAGGCATTCAAGGTGAAGCGCTCCGCCACCAAGACCTTCGGCATCCTCATCGCCTGCATGTGGGTCGGCGGCATCCTGTTCTACATGGACAGCTTCCTGGGCGGCCAGACCGCCTCCGTGGTGGTGTATCAGCGGCTGAACCTGGTGGTCGCCACCGACGGCGCAAGCCCCTATAACATCGTCACCGGTCTCCAGTCCCTGAACATCGGCGCACTGTTCACCGAGGGCACAGATTTCAGCGCCTACACCGGCTCCGTACCGCTGCTCTTCGTGCAGGGTATCCTGATCTTCCTGTTCATGGGCCTGTACACCAACCTGGGCTACACCAAGGCCGCTGCTGTGGCCGGCGACTATGAGGACGCCGACTACGCCGCCGAGGGCGAGTCCAAGGCCCTGACCATCGGCGCTGCCCTGAACGTGGCCGCCCCCATCCTGGGCGCATCTCCCACCTCCGTGGGTGCGCAGTCCTCCGTGGATGCCAGCGACGGCGGCAAGACCGGCCTGAGCTCCCTGGCCGCCGCTGTGGGCTATCTGATCGCCATGTTCTCCTGGATCTTCATCATGTTCTTCGCCACCGGCACCAACGGCGTGGGTATGTGGATCGAGGAGACCGAGACCAAGCTGGCCGCCTATGTCCAGGATACCTTCGTGTTCGCCGACCTGATCATGGTCCTGGTGGGCGCAGGCCTGCTCAAGGGCGTCCGGAAGGTGGACTTCTCCAAGCTGGCCGAGTACCTGCCCTTCATCGCCACCGTGGTGGCCGGGGCCTTCCTGGGCAACATCGCACTGGGCGTCGCCTTCGGTTGCGTGGCCTACGTCATCGTCAAGGCCGCCGGAAAGGACCGGAAGGAGCTCAACGCCTCCACCATCATCCTGGCAGTGGTGATGCTGATCTACGCCATCTTCGCCCTGGCATGACCGGGACGCTGGCTCCGGGCACTGCCCGGGGCCAGCCCCAGACCAATTCAAATCCACTGAGAAATGGAGGAAAAACATGAACTCTTTGAAAAAAATCTCAGCGCTGGTGCTCAGCCTGCTGCTGTGTGCGGCGCTTCTGGCCGGGTGCAGCTCCGGCTCCTCCGACTCCGCCAGCGACAGCGACTCCGGCATTATCACCGTCTACAGCAGCCCGGACGACGTGGTGGTGGACGACTCCGATCTGACCCCGCTGGCCGAGGTCACCGACTTCACCTTCGACTTTGAGAGCCTGGACTACTCCTTCACCGGAGCGGAGGGCGCAGATTTCTACTACATCCGGGTCTACCCCGTGACCGACGGCGAGGAGGGCAACTCCGCCAGCTTCCAGTCTGACAAGATCAACGCCGACGACACCAACAGCTATTCCGGCACCATCGCCGACGAGACGCTGCTGGCCGGCGACTACATCGCCTACGTCGTGGCCTCCGGCGACGGCTACAGCTCCTCTGAGACCTCCGTCACCGGCAGCTCCACCCTGATGGCCTCCGCCTCCCTCTCCGCCAACTGGAACACCGGCGACGGCGAGGACGGGGACGGCACCGTCTCCGTGGACATCACCATCACCCCGGGGGACGACATCGCCCAGACCTTCACCCTCATCGTCACCAACGAGGCGGGCGAGGAGGTCTACCGTGACGAGTCCGCCACCTCCGACCCCATCAACCTGACCGCCGCCGATTTGGGCGCTGACGAGCTGACGGTGGAGGACGTGTACAACGTCACCGTCACTGTCAACCAGGTCTCCGGCTACACCGCCCCCGCCGAGGGCGCCACCGCTCAGGTCACTGAGGCCATGAGCTTCGGCTTCCCCGGATAAGCAAAACCGTTTCGCCCCGCCTCCCCCACCGGGAGGCGGGTGCGGACAGCCCGTCGGGGCTGTCCGCAGGGGGATGTGTTCTAAAACGTCCCTCTGCGGAGACTCCCGACCGGGGAGACGGATGTCTGTGCTGTGAGGCTGCTTCCCTAAAGCCGATCTTCTCACGTTCTCCTCCTGTATGAATGTATCGCGCAGACCGACGAGGCGGCCCTGGTTGGCGGACAGAAAGTGGTAGTTCTGTCTGCCGATCAGGGCTGTGCTTTTACAAAATTGTACAAAATACGTTGCCTGTTCCCCGTTTTCAGTGTATAATATTGTCATCCTGACAGGGGGGACATCGTATGCTGGACTATTTTCAGACCTATTATATCGCACGATCCTTTGGCCCGGGCTACGTGGCAACATCCATCGCCTATGTGATCGGCCTGGTGTTGGTGCTCAACGATGTTCAGCTGACGCCCAGGGGCATCGTCCGGAAGGCGGGGGAGTGCGCCCTGTTCTGGTTGCTGAGCGTTTTGTATTGCAGCGTCTATTATATGATTTTTGGCCACAGCTGGATGGATCGCTCCATGATGGCTGTAATACTGGCGGTCTATGCGCTCTTTGTCAGCCGATATAAGCCGGTGACCCGCATTGTGCGCAGCTTCGTCTACTTCTCCAGCACCCTGCTCATGATTCCCGTGTCTGAGCCCATCGGAGAGCTCATCAAGGATAACATCAACGCTGAGTACACTTGGGCGGAGCACCTGACCTCTGTGGTGATGATCCTTGCCACGGCGCTGGTGATGCTGTTTCTGCGGCGGTACTCCACGGAAAAACTGACCTTTATCCCCAGATACACCGTCTGGCTGGTGGTGGTGACGTCAATGCTCAGCGGGCTTTTAATGCTGTTGTCCGAGGCGGTGGAGGTGAGCCGGGCGTTCAATGTACCCACGATGGCCTGTCTTTGGATCATTGAGCTGATGAGCTATTATATGTTCTACATCGTCAACCAGGAGTATGAGCGCAACCTGGAGCTGGTGGCCATCGGCCACAAGGAGGCGCTGGAGGAGGAGCTGCTCCAATTTTCCCGGGACAACTATGAGGAGATGCACCAAATCCGCCACGAAATCAAAAACCACCTGGCCTATCTCCAGGTGCTGGCGGAGCAGGGCGAATATGAGAAGCTGAAGAGCTACCTGTACACCGTCTCCGGTGAGACGGAGGAGCTGTTTCAGTTTGTCGAGTGCGGCAACGATGTGATCAACGCTGTCATGAACCACGCCATCTGCCAGGCCCGGAACCGGGGGGTGGAGATCGACGCCCAGGTCATCGTGCCGCCCACCCTGCCCTATGAGGAGACCCAGCTTTGCAGTCTGCTGTCCAATCTGATGGACAACGCCATCGAGGCGGCGGCCCAGTCCGGGACGGAGTCGCCCACCGTCAGGGTGCTCATCCGGCCTCAGCAGGACTATCTGTTCCTGCGGGTGACCAACCCGGTGCGGACCGACCTGCCGCCCAGGCGGGTGCTGTCCCTGCACACCACAAAGGAGGATCAAAAGCTCCATGGCTATGGAACAAAGATTATCCGCAATGTGGCGGAGCGCTACCAGGGAAGCGTCAAGTTCGACCTCCGGGACGGAATTTTCCTTGCAGACGTCATGCTCTACCTGGAGGAGGGACGAGAGGATGGATAAGCTGTATCTTGCCATTTGTGACGATGATGCGGGTATCCTGAGCGTGGTCTCCGGAGCCATTATCAGCACCTTCCGCAAGCACGGCATCACTGCCGAGGTGGAGCTGTTCCGCCGCCCCAGGGATTTGGAGCGTCGGATGCAGGAGCAGGAGTTCGAGCTGCTGTTTCTGGACATCGACATGCCGGGGATGGACGGCATCACCTTCGCCAAAAAGCTCCGGGCGTCCAACAGCCGGACGGACATCATCTTCGTCTCCAGCCGGGAGGACAAGGTGTTCGACGCCCTGCGCACCAACCCCGGCGGCTTTATCCGCAAGAGTCGTTTCCTGGAGGACGCCCCCGCCGTCATCGCCCAGTGGATGAAAAACCGCCCCCGGGAGGAGCGGGCCCAGCTGGTCATCCAGAACCGGGATAAGACGGTGGCTGTCCCCCTGGACACCGTCCTCTACATCGAGGGCAACGACAAGGCCCAGCTGCTCCACGCAGCCAACCAGCCGGAGCCGATCCCGGTGCGCCGCTCTATGGCCGATCTGGAGGAGGCCCTGTCCCCCAAGGGGTTCCTGCGCATCCACAAGGGCTATCTGGTCAACTATAAGTTCATCCGTCGTCTGGAGAATACCGATGCGGTGCTGACCAACGGGGAGCGCATCCCCCTGTCCCGGCGTCGGGTGCAGGAGATCCGCACCCGCTACCTGGAGCTGATGCAGGACGGCCGGACAGTGATTTTGTGACGGCGGTTTTCAGAGCAAATTGAAAAAATTAGATTTTATTTTCAGAACCAGATTTCCGGGCCGAAGCCCGGAGATCTGGTTCTTTTCTCTTTGCCGTTTGCGGCGGACGCCTTCCGTTTGCGCCGTTTTGGATACCGTTTGCCCACCCGATCAGGCCGTTTTCGTCTGCCTGCCTCCGTTTGCGCCCCATTCATTGAGATTGTTTTAACAACTTATTAAAATAATCTTACACGTGAAACGGGCGGCTCCGTGCAGAAGCGAAAGGAGGAGGTGAATCACAGACCATACACCGGCTTCTGCTGCGGGATGTATCTTAAAAAGCAGTAAGCTGGACATGAATGACGCCCATCGGGGGAACCGAAATCTCTCTGATGGGCGTTGCTTTCATTTTGATATGAATTAGATGTACCTTGTTAGATTAGTTTGCTACCAAGCATTTTTGTTTTTCTAACTCCCTGCTCCCAGCAGAACCTGCCACTATAAGAACTCCCATGTTCTCCAGACCAAGATAATCCAGAAAATCACCTTGGAATGAAAACAGTGCTCTATCATGCATGTCTGGTAAGCCGGAACACAAAATCATAGCCGCTTTCTTCAGTTTAGCGGGCTTCATAGGATAGGCTGTTGAGTAAAATCGGTCTATCGTACATTTAAGCTGACCCAAAATACCATGATAGTAGATTGGCGAAGCAACCACCAACATTTCAGTATCTTTCAAAAGACTGTATACTTCTTGCATATCGTCTTTCAATTACTTTGTTCCCTTCTGGTGTGCAGATAACAGTAAAGCCCCAAAATGAAGCTTTACAATCTGTTTGCAAATTCAATCTTCAGTTGAGATAAACTTATGCCAAGATTTTCCAGGCTTTGAGATAGAAAATCCG
This sequence comes from Clostridiales bacterium, assembly GCA_020860575.1. Taxonomy (GTDB): domain Bacteria; phylum Bacillota; class Clostridia; order Oscillospirales; family Oscillospiraceae; genus Onthomonas. Next base: position 21,970 of record JAJBUB010000114.1, read on the forward strand.
TGAGAGAGGCAGACTATTCTCCGGGTAAAATGCTGAGGGGGCAGAGACGATGGCTACAAAAACGACAAAGGGAGCCGATTGTAGGGATACATCATTCTTGTACAAGGCGGTTCATTTCCTTTTGCAGCCCATCCGATATAAACTGTTCGGGATGAAAAGACCGCATCCGCTGGCGTTACCTGAGGGGCCTTGCCTTATCCTTGCGAACCATTCCGGCTTTTATGACCCGACCATCATGATTGCTGTATCCCCAAGGCAAATCCATTTCGTGGCAGAGGGGCACCTCTTTCATCATAGGATCATGAATCTGGTTCTTGTGGAAGGATTGGGATGTATTCCATGTGAAAAGGGAAAGTTGAATTCCAGAACGGTTTTCCAAATTTTTGACAAAATCAAGCACGGAAAAGCCGTAGGCTTATTTGGAAGCGGGAACATTACATATGATGGTGCTGTGGAGAAATTTCCCAACGCAATTGGAAAGCTGGCCAAAGCATTGAAATGCAACGTCGTCACTGTGCGTATTCAGGGAAGCTACCTGATGAAGCCCCGGTGGAGCAAATGCACCTGCCGGGGCAGGATTACCTGCGAAACGGTCAATATCTATTCCCCGGAGAAGCTGGCTGGGATGACGTCTGAGGAGGTCACCGACCGGCTAAACCGGGATGTGTATCTGGAGGAGCCGTCCCCGGATGAGTCCAGGGGAAAGAGATATCGCCGCAGTGCGGAGGGACTTCAGTTGGTGCTCTACATGTGCCCCGTCTGCAGCGAGATGATGACAGTTACTCCGAAAGGGAGACGCTTTGTGTGTGAAAACTGTCATGCTGAGGGCATACTGAACCCGTATGGGTTCATTGACAGCCAGGATTTCCCCTTCCGAACCATATATGAGTGGAAGCCAGATGATCGAGCGAGTGGATGTAGGCCGAGGCTATCACATCGAACTGACC
>JAJBUB010000084.1 GCA_020860575.1 Clostridiales bacterium
ACGGCATCACCGTCTATGAGGTGGAGTTCTACACCTCCTCCGCCGAGTATGAGTACGAGATCAACGCCACCACCGGGGACATCATCAGCTATGAGATCGACTGACCTTCCCCTCCGGTAAAACAGCAGACAATGCAAAAAGTCTCCCCTTCCACCGGGAAGGGGAGACTTTTTTTGTACGATATCGGATTCAGACCGGAGCCTTTTCCCGGGCGGCCTTTTCCTCATCAGCCCGAGCGGCCAGCGCCTTGGCGTTTGCCAGCATGAGCTTGATGCGGTTCTCCTGGTTGATTTTAGTGGCGGAGGGGTCGTAGTCAATGGCCACCACGTTGGAGTTGGGATAGTTGTCCTTCAACGCCCGGATCATGCCCTTGCCCACGATGTGGTTGGGTAGGCACCCAAAGGGCTGGGTGCAGACGATGTTGTTGGTGCCGGAGTGAATCAGCTCCAGCATCTCGGCGGTGAGCAGCCAGCCCTCGCCCATTTTGCAGCCCTCGCCCAGGTAGCCCTGCACCAGTTGCCGCAGCTGCTCGAAGTCGCCGGGGGCGCGGAAGCGGGACTTCTCCAGCGCGTCGATCATGTCGTGCTGGCACTTCTGGATGTAGCCCATGAAGAACTCGCAGACCTCCTTCTTGGCGAAGGAGCCGCCGTAGATGTCCACGTCCACCACCCGGTTGTAAATTTTGAAGATCATAAAGTCGGTCAGACCGGGCACCACCGGCTCCGTCCCCTCGGAGAGAAGGAACTCCTCCAGGTGGTTGTTGCCCAGGGCGGAGAACTTGACGTAGATCTCGCCCACCACGCCGACCCGGACCTTCTCGGGGCTCAGGTCTACAGGGATGGCTTCGAAGTCGGTGATGATCTCGTCGAACACCTGACACATGGCCTTCCGGCTCATGCCCTTGCCCTGCTGGAACCGGCTCACCAGCTCGGAGATCCACCGCTGAACAGCGGCGTCGGTGTCCCCCTTGTTCTGCTCATAGGGCCGGACCTGGTTGGACACGTTCATGATCAGGTCGCCATACATCATGCCGAACACCAGCTTTTGCAGCAGGGGAACGGTAAGGGAGAAACCGGGGTTGGACTCCAGGCCAAAGCTGACCGAGATGACGGGGATGTACTCCATGCCCGCCTTTTTCAGCGCCTTGCGGAGCAGGGGGATGTAGTTGGAGGCCCGGCAGCCGCCGCCGGTCTGGGTGATAAAGAGAGCGATCTTGTGGGGGTCATAGCCGCCGTTTTTGATGGCATCCATAAACTGGCCGATGACCAGCAGCGCGGGGTAGCAGGTGTCGTTGTGGACATATTTCAGCCCCTCGGCCACCACCTTGCGGCCGTCGTTGAGCAGCTGATCCACCTTGTAGCCCGCCCGCAGCAGGAGCTGACGGAACATCTCAAAGTGGATGGGCAGCATCTGGGGCATAAGAATAGTGTATTCCTTTTTCATCTCCTTGGTGAACAGGAGACGTCCGTCCTTGTTATAGACTAATTCAGCCATGGGAAACCTCTTTCCAAAACAGAGAATCTAGCCGGGAGGCTCAGGCGGTGTGCTGCCGGGCGACGTCCCCGGACTGCTCCTGACCTTTGCGGGCCTCCACTGCGGCGATGAGGCTGCGCACCCGAATTTTGACAGCTCCCAGGTTGGAGATGTCGTCGATCTTCAATTGAGTGTACAGCTTGCCGCCCTGCTCCAGGATGGAGCGCATTTCGTCGCCGGTGATGGCGTCCACACCGCAGCCGAAGGAGACGAGCTGGATCAGCTCCATATCCGACTGGGTGCAGACATACCGGGCGGCGTTGTACATCCGGGCGTGATAGGTCCACTGGTTGAGCACCGTCCGGGTCTGGTGGTCCATCTCCCCGGAGACGGCGTCCTCGGTGATGAGGACGAAGCCGAAGCCGGTGATCAGGTCATTGATGCCGTGGTTGATCTCCGGGTCCATATGATAGGGCCGACCGGCCACCACCATAATAGGCATATCGTGGGCGCGGGCATAGGCGATGTACTCCTGCCCGGTGCGGTAGACGTCATCCCGGAAGGCGTGGTAGGCCTGGTAGGCCGCCCGGGCCGCCGCTACCGTCTCCTTTTTGGGGATGCCGAACTCCTGGAGGAAGTAGTCCGCCGCCCGCTTTTCAAAGTCCTTGGGCCGGTGCAGGCCGAAGTAGGGGTGGAGGAACCGCTTGCCCTGGAGGTCGGGGAGGCTGGCGGCGAGCAGGTCGCGACAGTCGGCCACCACGGGGCAGTTGAAGTTGGCGGCGCGGATGCCCTCGTCGAAGTTGTAGCTCATGCAGGGGTAGAAGATGGTGTCCAGTCCCTCCTCCAGCAGGCTCTCCACATGGCCGTGGAGCAGCTTGGCGGGGTAACAGACCGTATCCGAAGGGATGGTCCGCTGGCCCTTGAGGTACAGCTTCCGGCTGGACTCCGGGGAGAGCACCACCTCAAAGTTCAGCGCCGTGAAGAAGGCAAACCAGAAGGGCAGGTTCTCGTACATATTCAGCCCGAAGGGGATGCCGATCCTGCCCCGGATGCCGTTGCCGCCCCCCTTGCCGGTCAAAGTGCGGAGCTTGTCATACTTGTACTTCATCAGGTCCGGATTCTGCACCTTTTTGCCGCCCAGGGGCTTGGAGCAGCGGTTGCCGGAGATGAAACGGCGGCCCCCGTCGAAGGTGTTGATGGTCAGGGAGCAGTGGTTGGTGCAGCCGTTGCAGGTCACTGGCCGGGCAGTGTGCTGGAACCGGGCCAGCTCGTCGGCGGAGAGAATGGTGGACTGTTCCAGATGCAGCTCCTTCGCCGCCAGAGCCGCGCCAAAGGCTCCCATGATACCGGCGATGGTGGGACGGACCACGTCCCGACCCAGCTCCTGCTCAAAGGCACGAAGTACAGCGTCGTTGTGGAAGGTGCCGCCCTGGACGACAATGTGCTGGCCCAGGTCGTCGGCGGAGGACATCCGCAGCACCTTGTAGATGGCGTTTTTCACGATGGAGATGGCAAGACCGGCAGAGATATCCTCCACGCTGGCCCCGTCCTTCTGGGCCTGCTTTACCGAGGAGTTCATAAACACGGTGCAGCGGGAGCCAAGGTTCACCGGCTTTTCGGTGAACAGTCCCAGCTTGGCAAAGTCGGCGATGTCATAGCCCAACGCCTTGGCGAACGTCTCGATAAAGGAGCCGCAGCCGGAGGAGCAGGCCTCGTTGAGCATGATGGAGTCCACCGCGCCGTTGCGAATTTTGAAGCACTTCATGTCCTGGCCGCCGATGTCGATAATAAAGTCCACGTCGGGGTTGAAGTGGGCGGCGGCCTTGTAGTGGGCCATGGTCTCCACCAGGCCCAGGTCGCACCGGAAGGCGTTCTTGATCAAATCTTCGCCGTAGCCGGTGACGGCGCTGCCCTTGATCGTGATTCGATCTCCGCAGAGGGCGTAAATCTTCTCCAGCTGCTCCCGGACGATGGAGACCGGGTTGCCCAGGTTGGAGTGATAATAGGTGTAGAGCAGACCGCCGTCCGGGGCGATGAGTACCAGCTTGGTGGTGGTGGAGCCGGCGTCGATGCCCAGATAGGCGTCGCCCACATAGGTGTTGATGTCCGCCTCCGGGGGGTGCTGGCTGTTGTGGCGGCGGCAGAAGTCGTCATATTCCTCCTGGCTGGTGAACAGAGGAGGGGCGGTGTCCACGCTGGTGACGGCAGACTGGCTCTTTTCCAGCTTCTCCAAAATCTGGTCAAAGGGCTGCGCCTCAAAATCGGTGGCGCACAGGGCGGCGCCCATGGCGGCGAAGCAGTCCCCGTCCTCCGGGAAGATGGCGTGCTCCTCATCCAGATGGAGGGTCTCCACGAACCGCTCCCGCAGGCCCATAAGGAAGTGGAGAGGGCCGCCCAGAAAGACGATCTTGCCCTTCAGCTCCCGGCCCTGGGTCAGTCCGGCGATGGTCTGGTCCACCACCGCCTGGAAGATGGAGGCGGCCACGTCCTCCTTCCGTCCGCCCTGGTTCAGGATGGGCTGGATGTCGCTCTTGGCGAACACGCCGCAGCGGGAGGCGATGGG
>JAJBUB010000050.1 GCA_020860575.1 Clostridiales bacterium
AGGCCACCGACCCGGAGGAGCCTACCTACCCTGACCAGGACAGCGGAGATGACAGCGGCGACACGGATACCGACGCTGACTCCTCCACCACGACAACGGCGCTGAGATATCGTCTGCTGATGCAGCTCCAGTATGTGGAGGGGACAGGCTACTGCTTCCAGCTGATCTCCATGGAGAACGACACCACGGGAGATCTGGTCTTCCGGTGGGACAACGAACCCCTCCCGGCTCTCCCGGAGGACGAGGAGGACACAGGCACCCCCGCTCAGACCTTTGTGGATGGCATCAAGTATACGGCTACCGAGCTGGCTGAGATGGTGCAGGCGGCGGAGAGCCAGGTGAAGGACTTGGACATCCAACTCCGCCAGGCCAAGCTGGAGTACGAAAAGGCGGAGCAGGAGCTGAACAACGGCGCCATCTACGCCACCCTGTCCGGCGAGGTGAAGGACCTGATCAGCGAGGACGAGGCCCTGACCAGCGGTAGCGCCCTGATGCGGGTCTCCGCAGGAGGCGGATTCTACATCCAGGCCTCGTGCAGCGAACTGATGCTCTCTGAGGTCCAGGTAGGGCAGACGGTGTCTGTCTACGACTACTACAACGGCGCAGAGTGCGAGGGAACCGTCACCGAGATCTCCGAGTACCCCACTACCAGCGGCTATTATTGGGGAGACGGCAACAGCAATATCTCCCTCTACCCCTTCACCGTCTATGTGGACGAAGACGGGGGCCTGGAGCAGGGGGACTATGCGGAGATCACCTACAGCTCTGCCGAGAGCGGCGGCAGCGGCTTCTACCTTGAGTCCATGTTCATCCGCCGGGAGAACGGCAGGAGCTATGTCTACACCGTGGCAGAGGACGGGACACTGGAAAAGCGATACATCTCTACCGGCCGCTCCCTGTGGGGCAGCTATACCCAGGTCACCGGCGGTCTGTCGCTGGACGAGCGGGTGTCCTTCCCCTACGGGGACGGAACGGAGGAGGGTGCCCACACCGCAGAGGCCTCCGTGGACGAATTTTACGGCTGGTAAGGAGGGAGAGCGCTATGTTTGAAAATATCGGACTGTCCTTCCAGGGCATTTGGAACCACAAGCTCCGCTCCCTGCTGACCATGCTGGGCATCATCATCGGCATCGCCTCCATTATCGCCATCGTCTCCACCATCAAGGGCACCAACGAGCAGATCAAGGAGCAGCTCATCGGTGCAGGTAACAACGTGGTGACGGTGCAGCTGAACCAGAACGGATATGGCTATGAGTTTCAGTACAGCGACCTCCCGGATGGCGTCCCGGTGATCGATCAGCAGACCCGGGCGCGCCTGGCCAATCTGGAGGGGGCGGTGGACGCCACCCTGTACACCGAGCGCACCTATGTGGACGGGCTGATCTACTATCAGAACACCGGATTCTCCGGCACCCTCCGGGGGATAGACACCCACTATTTCAGTGTCAATGGCTATCAGATTTATCTGGGCCGGGATTTCGCCCAGTCGGACTATGACGACTACAAAAAGGTGGCCATTCTGGACCAGAGCGCCGCAGAGAGCCTGTTCCCCGGGGAGAACCCCCTGGGCAAGACCATTGAGATACGAAACGAACCGTTTACCGTGGTAGGGGTGGTCTTTCTTACCAGCACCTACGAGCCGCATATCTCCACCTACACGGAGTATTATACCTATGTGGGTAACGACAGCGGTGCGGTCTACATTCCCAGCACCTGCTGGCAGCTGGTGTGCCAGTATGACGAGCCACAGACGGTGGACATCCAGGCTGCTACCACCGATGACATGACCTCCGTGGGCCAGGCGGCGGCGGAGCTGCTCAACGCAAAGCTTACTGTCTCGGAGGACTCCGACCTGGCCTACAGCAGCAACGACGTGCTGGAGCAGGCGGAGCAGCTCCAGCAGCTGGCCAACTCCACCAATCAGCAGCTGGTGTGGATCGCCTCCATCTCTCTGCTGGTGGGCGGTATTGGCGTGATGAACATCATGCTGGTCACCGTTACCGAGCGTACCCGGGAGATCGGACTGAAAAAGGCGGTGGGGGCCAGAAAGAGCCGCATCCTGTGGCAGTTTCTCACCGAGGCGGCGGTGCTCACCAGTCTGGGGGGCGTCATCGGCGTCCTGGTGGGCATCGGTATGGCCCAGGTGGTCAGCCAACTCAGCGGCTCCCCCACGGCGGTGAGCGTTCCTTCCATTGTGCTGGCGGTGGTGTTCTCCATGTTTATCGGAATCCTATTTGGCCTGATGCCCGCCGTCAAGGCGGCCAACCTCAACCCCATCGACGCCCTGCGCAGAGAGTGAGCAGGAAAGGCCCCGGACGTAACACAGATCATTTGACGGGAACAGGCCCGGTGACGCTTCATGCAGTCACCGGGCCTGTTGATCGATTGTTGGCAGGGGAGAGGGATTCCCTTACTCTTCCGTGATGTGGACGTGGTTGTTGATGTGGTCGAGACAGTAGCAGTGATACCCTACGCACCGGGAGCAGTACCGGAACTCCAGATCTGGGTAATCCACATCAGTACGGCCGCAGACGGTGCATTTGTGGGTGTAGTTCTGTTTTTTCAGCTCCCGGGAGGCCTTTTTGAACTGGATGACGTTAGGTTGGCGGGCGTGGTTGGCTCGTCCCCGGAGACGGTTCACCTGATAGACCAGCTCCGGCCAGAAGAAGATAAGATAGTTGAGTACTGACACCACGATGGACAGCGCCCCGCCCACGTCCAGAGAGATCAGGCTCATCACCAGGGAGATGGCCAGCAGGCCCCCCTCGATGTAGCCCAGCCACTTGGCCTTGATGGGGATAAAGAAGAACAGCAGGAACTGAGCGTCCGGGTAGAGGGTGGCGAAGGCCAGAAACAGGGTCATCTCCAGATAGGAGGTGCTGGCCGAGCCGGTGAACAGGCCCATGATGACGGTCAAAATCAGCCCCAGGAAGTAGTAGCAGTTGAACTTGGCCGTCCCCCACTCCCGTTCCAGATTGGTGCCGATGAACCAGAGGAAGTACATCCCCAGAAGGAAGTAGATGATGTTCTCCCCCCAGGTGGTAAAGACAAAGGTGATCAGCCGCCAGACCTGTCCCTGGAAAATCAGCGCCCGGTCAAAGGACAGCATACTGGATACCGCCACCCCGCTGTAGGAGATGAGATCCAGCACATAGACGATGGCGCTGCCGCCGATGAGATAATACACCAGGTTGGGAATACCGAACCGGGGGTGCTGATAGCAGAAGCGTTCGATAAGATTGTTCAGCTTGTTCACAGGACGTCCTCCTTACACAGCTTGGATCAGAATACCCTAATTCTACCCAACTTTTACCGGGAAATCTACGGTCAATTTATGAACAATGGGGCGCGGATAGCAGCTTTGCCATGTCCTCCGGGAGCGGCGCCTCAAAGGTCAGCCGCTCCCCGGTCACCGGATGGACCAGCTCCAGCCGTCCACTGTGCAGGGCGGGCCGGTCGATGACCTCCGGGCAGGAGGTGCCGTAGAGAAAGTCCCCCACCAGAGGGTGTCCCAGATGGGACAGATGCACCCGGATCTGGTGGGTGCGCCCGGTCTCCAGCTCCAGGGCCACCAGGCTGCGGCCCTGGGCCTGGGCCACCACCCGGTAGCGGGGCGCGGAGGGCTGCCCGTCGGGGGAGCCCTGCCGTTTCTGGATGGAGTCGGGACAGCGGCCGATGGGCAGGTCGATCACCCCCTCTGGGGGGAAAAGCGATCCCTCGCAGACCGCCAGATACTGCCGCCGGAAGCCCCCGGTGTGGAGGCTCTGCCGCAGCTGCTCCTGGGCGAAGGGGTGAGCCGCCACGACCATCAATCCGGAGGTGCCCCGATCCAGCCGGTGGACAGGGTGGAAGGCGGCGAAGGGGTCGCAGGACTGCCAGTGCCAGGTCAGAGCGTTGCCCAGGCTGTCCTCCCAGTGGCCGGGGCCGGGATGGGTGGACATTCCGGGGGTCTTGTTCACCACCACGATGTCCCGGTCCTCATAGGGGAGGTCCAGGGGGAGGGGAGCGGCTGTCATGGCCTCC
>JAJBUB010000075.1 GCA_020860575.1 Clostridiales bacterium
TCCAATAAGTCCCCTGGCCCATTTCGGGCCAGGGGTTCGTCGAGGTGGTCAGGCCGAGGATAGAAGCGGCCTCTGTCAGCGCCGACAGGGTGCTGCTCATGGCGGTGATAAGCCGGGAGCCCATGTGATAGCCGGCGTCCCACAGGAAGAACTTGCCCACAAAGATGGCCAGGTTTGCCAACACATACAGGATCAGGCCAAAGGGGTTGCCCTCCTGCCCCATATAGGCGGCGATGGAGCCAAAGACGGTGGGGATCAGCGCCCACATGATGGTGTCGCCGATACCGGAGATGGAGCCCATCAGACTGACCTTCATGTCGTTGACGGTGTCCAGAGCATCCAGGCCCTCCCGATCCTCGATGGCCAGGGTCATGCCCAACAGTATGCACTCCTACAGAAACCAGGTGGACAGGACCATCGTGCTCCCCTATCTCACGCCGGATCCGGGGACCAGTTCTCTCTCTCCGGTCATGTTTGACATTCTGGTGGAGCTGCTGGTGCGCTATCTCATGCGGGAAGATCAGGCATAGCATGAAAAAACGGCAGAGCGGTACCGTGTTGAGGTGGTACCGCTCTGCCGGTTTCCTGTATCTCAGGGCCTGATTTGGCGTCAGACGTCTCTATTGGTGATTAGTTCCACGCCCTGTTCTGCGAGCCATTGACGGTTTGCCGGGTCGCAGAGCATTTCCACCTCCAGCGTGCGGTTGACCGTCAGGCTGGAGGAACGCAGCAGGAAGGTGTCCAGATAACCGGGGTGGCAGACGAAAATATTGTGCTCACCCTGTCACCGGGGGCGATGGTGCTGTACCGCAGGCCGAAACGTTGGGCAACAAAGTACCCGAGCAGAAAGTGCAACAAAGCGAATCTGTTTACAGATAGTAAGAAAAGAGAAGGCACGAAAGCAGCCCCTTTAGAGGCGGTCCGTGAAGGAATGCGGTCGGCAAACCATTCGGGCCACTTCAGGGGCTGCTGGTGATATGCCCTTCTGGGGATGGTCATAACCTCCGGCAAAGCCAGAGGTTATGACTGTTGTTTAACGGTGGGCTTTCCGGGCCTTTCGGGACTGGAAATCCTTGTCGATGTCCGCCTTCCAGCTGGTCGGCAGGGGCGCGCCCTCCCGGAGACAGCTGGCGGCGCAGCTGACGGCCTCATAGTTCAGCCGGATGCCCGCCCCGTCGGCGTGGAAATTTACCGCCCGGTCTGCGCCGATGCCAAACTGCCGGGCGGTGGAGATGGCGTCGATGTTGGCACCCAGGAAGAGAAACTCCCAGCCGTACTCCGTCTGCTCCTGCTCCACCATCTTCCGTACCCGGTCGTAGGAGTACTCCCGGCTGGCGTTCTCCATGCCGTCGGTGATGATGACAAAGAGTACCTTGTCCGCCCGCTGCTCCGGCAGGGTATGCCGTTGGGTCAGGACCACCTTCTGGATGGTGCGGCCGATGGCGTCCAGGAGCGCGGTGCAGCCCCGGACATAGTACTCCCGGTTTGTGATGGGGGCCACGCCCTGGATGTCGATGCGGTCGTGGAGCAGCTCGTATTTGTCGTCAAAGAGTACCGTGGTGACGTTGGCCGCCCCCGGCTCCTGCTTCTGCTTTTCCAGCATGGAATTAAAGCCCCCGATGGTGTCCGCCTCCAGTCCACACATGGAGCCGCTGCGGTCCAGGATGAATACCAGCTCAGTCCGATTTGTTGTTTTCATTGTGATTGCCTCCAGTCAGTTTTAGTGTGATTAGAGGATAACAGATATCCCCGCCTGCCGGGTCGCTTCCGAAGCGACAAATGGCCGGGCGGGGCCATTTGTTTACAAAACATTCACGGACGAGAAGGGGATTCTTCCTCAAATTTCATTTTCAATTTAGGTTCGGGGCGTATTATAACACTTGGTTAGACGGCGGAGTATGCCCTCATGGCACCCACCGGAGAGCCAAAGGCCGGACGATAGAGCGGAGCACGCCGACGCCCGGAGCATATCACCCAACACAGGAGGCTGACAATATGAAGGAAACAGCGAGGCCGAGACAGGCAGCCAGACGCAGACGGACGATCCGCAATACGATCATCCTCGTCGTGGCGATTTTGCTGCTGCTGGCGGCAGGGGTTTTTACCTGCAGCAGCAGGTGCAGGAGAATTACGCCACCACCGACGAGACATCCGCTCTGTCGGCGGAGGTCACTGTGGGCAGCATCAGCACCACTGTCTCCGGCTCCGGCACACTGGCCAGCGAGGACACGGAGGACGTGACCATCCCCTCCGGCGTGGAGATCGACGAGCTGTATGTGGAGGAGGGCGACTCCGTGGAGGAGGGTGACCTGCTGGCCACCATCGACACCAGCTCGGTACTCTCCGCCCTCTCCGACGTGCAGGACCAGCTGGACGAGCTGGACGAGAAGCTGGAGGAGGCCAGTGAGGACGAGGTCAGCTCCACCGTCACCGCCGGGGTGTCCGGCCGGGTGAAGGCCATCTTTGCCGAGGCCGGGGACGACGTGGCCACCGTGGTCTATGAAAACGGCGCCCTGGTGCTCCTGTCTCTGGACGGCTATATGGCAGTGGACATCGAGTCCTCTGACTATGAGGTGGGGGACAGCGTCACCGTCACCACCTCGGACGGGGACGACTATACCGGCTCCGTCTCCACTGTGACCGGCACTGTCGTGACCATTCTGATCACCGACAACGGCCCGGAGTACGGGGATACGGTGACTGTGGACGACGCCTATACCAGCGTCCTCTACATCCACGAGCCGTTGAAGGTCACCGGCTACGCTGGCACGGTGAAAAAGGTCAAGACCAGCCTGAACGCCAAGGTGAGCGACACCACCACTCTGCTGACCCTCACCGACACCTCCTATTCCGCCAACTATGACCAGCTGCTCACCCAGCGGGCGGAGCTGGAGGAGCTGTACCAGACGCTGGTGAAGCTGTACATGGATGGGGCGGTCTATGCCGAGCTGTCCGGCACAGTGGACAGCGTGACCGACACCTCGGACACCAGCACGACGACTGTCTCCGACTACTATACAGCGACATCCACTACCATGTCCTCCGGGGATGAGACCACCATCGTCACCATCGACCCGGACGAGACCATGTCTGTCTCTATCAGCGTGGACGAGACGGACATCCTCTCCCTGGAGGTGGGTCAGGAGGCCGCCATCACCATCGAATCCATCGGGGACGACACCTATTCCGGCACCCTCACGGAGATCAACAACACTGCCACCAGCTCCGGCGGCGTGACCGTCTACACCGCCACCGTCACCCTGGACAAGACGGAGGAAATGCTCTCCGGCATGACCGCCTCGGTGTACATCACCATCGAGGGTACGGACAACGCTCTGCTGGTGCCGGAGGATGCCGTCAGCCAGACCAGCTCCACCTCCTACGTCTACACCTCCTACGACGAGACCACCGGAGAGCTGGGGGACATGGTAGAGGTGACTACCGGCCTGTCCAACGGCAGTTACATTGAGATTATCGATGGCCTCTCAGAAGGGGATACGGTCTACTACTTTGAGAGTAGCAGTGGCAGCTCCTTCGACATCAGCAGCATACTGGGCGGCAATTCCGACTTCAGCAGTATGATGGGCGGCAATTCCGACTTCAGCGGGTTCTCCGGCTCCGACTTCAGCAGCGGCAGGAGCTCCGGCGGTGACATGGGCGGCGGTATGTCCATGCCCGGCAACTGAGGAGGCACTGACATGATCGACATCAACAATGTGACCAAGGTCTACCAGATCGGCAGCGAGAAGGTCTATGCCCTGAATAAAGCCTGCGTTCACATCTACCCCGGAGAATTCGTCAGCATCATTGGCCCCTCCGGTTCCGGCAAGTCTACCCTGATGAACATCATCGGCTGCCTGGACACGGCGGACTCCGGCACCTATATGCTCGACGGCACCCCATTTGAGGACTACACCGAGGACGAGCAGGCCAAGATTCGAAACCAAAAGATCGGCTTGGTCGTTCAAGAGTTTA
>JAJBUB010000126.1 GCA_020860575.1 Clostridiales bacterium
GGGAGCCCATGCCCCGGTAGACCTTGAACTGACGGCCCTGGTAGATCTCGGTGGCGCCGGGAGACTCCTCGCAGCCGGCCAGGATGGAGCCGAGCATGACCACATTGCCGCCGGCGGCGATAGCCTTGGCGATGTCGCCGGAGTACTGGATGCCGCCGTCGGCAATGATGGGGATGCCGTACTTGGCAGCGACGCAGGCGGCGTCATAGACGGCGGTGATCTGAGGCACGCCGATGCCTGCCACCACACGGGTGGTGCAGATGGAGCCAGGGCCGATGCCCACCTTGACGCAGTCCGCGCCCGCCTTGATGAGGGCCTCGGTGCCTGCGGCGGTGGCCACGTTGCCCGCGATGAGCTGTACGTCGGGATAGACCGCCTTGATGCGCTCCACCGCCCGGAGGATGTTCCGGCTGTGACCGTGGGCGGAGTCCAGACAGAGCACGTCCACCCCGGCCTCCACCAGAGCGGCCACCCGGTCCAGCACGTCGGCGGTGGCGCCGATGGCGGCGCCTACCAGCAGACGGCCCTTGGAGTCACGGGCGGCGTTGGGATAGGTCACAGCCTTCTCAATATCCTTAATGGTGATCAGCCCCTTGAGCCGGAACTGGTCGTCCACGATGGGCAGCTTCTCCACCTTATGCTCCCGGAGGATCTCCTTGGCTTCCTGGAGGCTGATACCCTCTCTGGCAGTGATGAGGTTGTCCCGGGTCATCACCTCGTCGATGAGCTTGTCCATATCGGTCTCAAACTTCATGTCCCGGTTGGTGATGATGCCCACCAGCTTGCCGGTGGAACGCTCGCAGATGGGGACGCCGGAGATGCGGTACTTGGCCATGAGGGCATCCGCCTCCGCCAGGGTGTGGCCGGGGGCCAGCCAGAAGGGGTTGGTGATGACGCCGTTTTCCGACCGCTTCACCGTGTCCACCTGCTCCGCCTGGGCGCCGATGGACATATTCTTGTGAATGATGCCGATGCCGCCCTCCCGGGCCAGAGCGATGGCCATGCGGCACTCGGTAACTGTGTCCATGGCAGCGGACATGATGGGGATGTTCAGCCTGATCTGCTTGGTCAGATTGGTCCGCAGATCGATGTCTGCCGGGAGGATGCTGCTCTCAGCGGGGATGAGCAGCACGTCGTCGAAGGTGAGTCCCTCTTTCAGGAATTTTGTGGATGCGTCCATGTTGACCATAAATTCCAGCTCCTTTCCGTCCTCTGTGGCAATGATTGGCTTTTCCTGTTCTCTATTTTCTGCCCCGGATAGTCAACCGACCCTTGGCGCACAGGTCGGTGAGGTCGTCCTCCGTGGCGGCGGGGATGCGGAGCACGCCGCCGCAGTCGCCGCAGCGCAGCTCAATGGAGGAGTAGTGGAGGGCCACCGACCACCGCTTCGAGCCGCAGGTGCAGGAGACGCGGCCTGCCGAGGCGATGTCCTTCAGCTCGCCCAGCATCTCCTCCATGACTGTCTCGTCCAAAAAGGCCGAGTCCGAGTTCTTGTCCCGGAGCTGCTGCTTGTCCATGGCCTGCTCCAGCCGGGGAAGGGCGGCAAACACAGCCCCCTCCTCTCCGATATAGCAGCAGTCGATGCCCGTCTCCGGACAGGCAAAGCCCAGCAGCCGGTTGCCCATCATCTGCTCTCCGGTGATGGTCACCTGGTGCTCTCCGCCGCAGGCGGCACAGGGGACGGTGAACTGATAGCCTGTGCCGGTGTAATCCACCAGCAGCTCCGACTCCTTACAGGGACAGGTCAGCTTCATCTGACCTACCGACAGAGAGAACAGGCTCCGGTCCGCCGCCACGCTCTGGCGGCATTTGGGACAGATAAATCCAATGGTACGGCGTTTTTCTTCCACGGATGCGCTCCTTTTCTTCGGGCAGCCTTTGTGATTGCAAGCTCTATTATAGCAACGAAAATCCGAAAAGACAATCCATGTGTGTCACAAAACCGCAGGGCGGGAGGCGGGATTTCATAGGCAATGTGAGAGTGATAATGCCTAAAGGCCGCCCCATGTTCCTTTTCCTTGACAATCCTCCGCAAATGCGAGACAATAGCCCCAGAATGGAGGAATATCATGACCCAAATCCACGGGCAGCTGGAGCCCCTGACCCCGGAGGAGCTGACCGGCTGCTTTCCCTTTCTGGCGGAGACCTTCCCGGAAAATGAGCTGAAGCCCCTCAACCGACTGCTGGAGCTGTACCGCCGGGGCATTTACGATATGTGGAAGCTCACCTGCAGCGGGACGGTCCACGGCTACGCCCTGCTTCTGCGGGGGGAGGGGTGCCGCTATGTGCTGCTGGACTACCTGGCCGTGCGGGACAAAGGACACGGCTGGGGTACGGTCTGTTTATCGCTGCTCAAGACCCGGTATCCCCAGGGCATTCTGGTAGAGGCGGAGGCTCCCCTCCCCGACCTGTCGGCGGAGGAGCTGGCTCTCCGGGAGCGGCGGCTCCGGTTCTACCGGCGCTCCGGCTTTGTCCCCTGCCCCTTTGACAACTGCGTCTTTGGGGTGGTCTATCTCATCCACCTCTGGGCGCCGGAGCTGCCGGAGAAGAGAAACGCCCTGTGCGCCCGGGAGCTGTACCGCTATTACCGGATGCAGCTGCCCCGGCAGATGCTGGAAAAATACGTCACCATCGAGGGCCTCTGCCCTCCCAAGGAGGAACACCTATGAATATCCTTGTCACCATCCCCATGGACGCACAGCAGCGGCAGACCCTGGCCGCCATCGCCCCGGAGGCCGCCGTTCGCTACACCACGGGGGCCGATGTCACCGGGGAGGAGATCGCCCAGGCAGAGATCATCCTGGGGAACGTCCCCATCCCGCTGCTGAAAAATGCACAGCGTCTGAAATGGCTCCAGCTCAACTTCGCCGGGAGCGACAACTACGCCGCCCCCGGAGTGCTGCCCGAGGGGGTCATCCTGACCAACGCCTCCGGAGCCTACGGCCTGGCCATCTCTGAGTGTATGCTGGGGGGCGTACTCCACCTCATCAAGCATCTGGACCAGTATCAGCGGAATCAGGCCAGTCACCTGTGGCACGACGAGGGGCAGGTTTCCTCTATTGAAGGCTCCACCACCCTGGTGGTGGGCCTGGGAGATATCGGCGGCTCCTTTGCCCGGCGGATGCACACCCTGGGCAGCACCGTCATCGGCATCCGCCGGAACGTCACCGACCGTCCGGACTACCTCTCCGCTCTCTATCAGATGGACGCGCTGGATCAGCTGCTGTCCCTGGCGGACTTCGTCTCCCTGTCCCTCCCCAACAGCCCCCAGACCCGGAAAATCATCGGCCCGGCGCAGCTGGCCCGGATGAAGGACACAGCTATCCTCATCAACGTGGGCCGTGGCTCCGCCGTGGACACAGACGCCCTGAACGACGCCCTCCGCTCCGGCCAGATCGGCGGGGCGGTGCTGGACGTGGTGGACCCAGAGCCGCTGCCCCAGGAGCACCCCCTGTGGGACGCGCCTCATCTGCTGCTCACCCCCCACGTCTCCGGCAACTACAATCTCCCGGAGACCCTGCGCCGGGTGGTGAACATCGCCCTGCGCAATCTGGCGGCCTACTTAAACGGCCAGCCCATGGAGAGCGTGGTGGACCGGGCCACCGGCTACCGGCGTATCGAGTCGGCACGATAACAGTTGCAAAAACGTATCCTCACGTCGCTTTTCTGCCTCTGTAGAGCAATAGGGAGCGCCGCAGTCGATCTGCGGCGCTCCCTTTGATTTTTTTGCGCTGATCTTCTGAATCGCAGCCGATTTATGCCGGAGGATTACAGACAGAGCAGGCTGTGTAACCAGCCGCCTTTGCATCAGACAGGCTCATAGCGTTCGCGCTTTCCGAGAGATATCGGCATCCGCTCACATGATACTTTGTCCCGGTATCCGTGACGTACACAGTGCTGGAAATGCTACAGGTAATGGATTTGTTGGTCACATAGCTGCTGCTGTAGCTGCC
>JAJBUB010000120.1 GCA_020860575.1 Clostridiales bacterium
AAAGAGAGAAAAGAAAGGAGGATGTTTGTTGAATGCTTCGTTCCTTACAATGTGAAGTATACCAGACCTGGGGAGGGAGTGGATGAAGTTTTTGTGAGGAAATTGAGAACGTTTTGTGAAGTCCGCCCACTCAGAGACACTTGTAATAGACCGCCGTGCCGCTCCCCCGCACCTTGCGCTCCACCCGGTATTTCCCGGGGAATGCGTCCAGCAGCTCGGACAGCTTGGCATAGCCGTAGGTCTTACAGTTGAAGTCCGGCTTGGCCCGCTTGAGATAGTGCCCGGCGGAGGCCACGTTGACGAACCCCTCGTCGTCCTGGAACTTGTCCCAGGCAATGCGCAGAAGGTTGTGGATCTCCTCGATATGAGGGGCGGGGGGCTGCGCCTGTTTCCCTCCCCTGCGGTCAGACTGCTTCTGTCCGGTAGGATGGGCGGCGGGGGCTTCTGGCGTCTGTTTGTCCGCCTGGCTGTCCTCGTCCTCCTCCGCCTGGGAGACGTATTCCAGCAGGATAAAGTCGTCACAGGCATTTTTGAAGGACTCCGGCGTGGTGGTCACACCGGCCCCGATGATGTACGCCCCGGATTCCCGGAGTCGAATGGCCAGAGGGGTAAAGTCGCTGTCGCTGGAGACCAGCACAAAGGCGTCGTAGGTCCGCTCGTGGAGCAGGTCCATAGCGTCGATGACCAGAGCGATGTCGGTGGTGTTTTTCCCCGCCACATAGTCGAACTGCTGCTCGGCCTTGATGGCCAGACGCTTGACCTCGTTCTCCCAGTTTTTCAGGGCGGGCTTTTTCCAGTTGCCGTAGGCCTTTTTCAGCACGATCCGCCCATAGGTGGATACCTCATGGAGCAGCGCCTCCATTTTGGACAGCTGGGTGTTGTCGGCGTCGATGAGGACGGCGATCTTCTGTAAATTATCCATACGGTCCTTCCTTTAACAATGATATCCTGTCGTCATTATAACACAGATACCATTCTCTGGGCAGTCCCCTCCGGAAAAAATTCCCTCAGGAGCAGAACCGGTGGCTGCCGATGACGGTGAGCAGAGGACGGCTCCAGATCCAGGCGCTGGTGGCGGTGTCGGGGTTAAAGTAGTAGATAGCGCCACCGGTGGGGTCCACGCCGTTTAACGCATCCTGGGCGGCCTGATAGGCGGAGTCGGCCACGGGCTGGTCGATCTGCCCGTCGTCCATGCAGGAGAAGGCCCCCGGCTCATATACCACTCCGGCGATGGTATTGGGAAAGGAGGGGTGGGCCACCCGGTTGAGAATGACCGCCCCCACCGCCACCTGACCGTTGTACGGCTCTCCCCGGGCCTCGGCGGAGATGACCTTCGCCAGCAGCGCCAGGTCGCCGCTGCCCGTCTGGCCGGAGGAGGCATCCGCCTCGCTCATCATCCCCAGCGCCCGCAGGGTGGCAGGGCCGCAGACCCCGTCTGCCGTCAGATTATTTTTCTGCTGAAAGAGCTTGACAGCGGCCGCCGTCTGACTGCCATAGACCCCGTCCACCGCGCCGTCATAGTACCCCCATCGCTTCAGCTTGGTCTGGATGGTGGTGACTGCCTCCCCGGAGGAGCCCTGGCGATAGGTGGCGGCAGCGGCGGTCTGGAAGGCCGCTGCCGTGACAAAAATCAACGCCAGTGCGAGAAACAGGGCGGAAATACCCCGACGCATCTGTGGGCGAAACATAAAAAAGACCACCTTTCATACAGGTGGTCTTAGTGTGAGTCGGTTTTTGTCCGCTATGAGTGGAAAATGGTGGAAATCGACAGGTGATTTCTGTGAGGAGGAAGCCGAAGGGTTTTGCGCTGGACCTGGCTCCCTCTTTGAGGGACTGTCTGCACGAAGGGCAGACTGAGGGAGTGCAGCAGGCACCCACGGCAAGCAGCAATCTTTCGGCGAATTCGCAGAGGGTTAATACGAATTCGCCGAGGGTTTTCTGCGAAACGTCAGCCCCTGCTGCTCTCCCTCAGTCAGCTTCGCTGACAGCTCCGCCGTCAAGCGGCACTTCCGCTGCGCTCCCTGCCTCGGAGAGGGAGCCGAGGAGCTGATGCAATCTTTTACCATCCTCAGAGCGGGAACCAGAGTTTGTGCAAGACGTCATCTCCCCCACCAGGTACCCCTCCCCCACGCCGGTGATGCGCACATCTGCCATGACGTTGTGCCAGTTCCCCTGGGCGGAGGTGCGCACCTGGACGTAGTTGGGGGCGTGGCCCTGCCAGAGACCGTCCCGCTGCTCTTCCAGCAGGACGGGGAGGGTCTCCCCTACCCAGGAGGTAAGGTAGCAACCCTCCAGGGCGGCGGCGGTCTGCGCCGCCCGGTGGGCCCGTTCCTCCTTGACGGCGTTGGAGATCTGTCCCTCCATCTTCGCCGCCGGGGTGCCCGGGCGGCGGGAGTAGGGGAAGATGTGCATGGCGGCGAACTCCGCCCGCTCCAGAAAGGCCAGCGTCTCCCCAAACTCCTCCTCCGTCTCTCCGGGGAAGCCCACGATCAGGTCGGTGGTGATGGCGGGGCGGTCAAAATGTGCGCGCAGCAGGCGGCAGGATTCCAGGAACCTGGCGGTGTCGTACCGCCGGTGCATCCGCTTCAGCACGCTGTCGCACCCGGACTGGAGGGACAGGTGGAAGTGGGGACACAGGTTGGGCAGAGCGGCGGCCCGGCGGCAGAAGTCCTCGGTGATCGTCCTCGGCTCCAGACTGCCCAGCCGGATACGAAGATGGGGCACCGCCCGGCACAGAGCCTCGATCAGATCGATGAGGGAGGAGCCGTCCTTCCGCTCTACTCCCCAGGAGGAGATCTCGATGCCGGTGAGGACGATCTCCCGGTAGCCCTGCTCCGCCAGCTGCCGGGCCTGCTCTACGGCGGACTCCAGCGGCTCAGAGCGGAGCGCCCCACGGGTGTAGGGGATAATGCAGTAGGTGCAGAAGTTCCGGCAGCCGTCCTGCACCTTGAGCATGGCCCGGGTGCGGCCCTCCAGCCCCCCCGCGGGGAGCACCTCGAAGTCGGTGCGGCGGAAGGGGTCGTCCACCCGCACCCAGCGCTGTCGGCGGTCCACCTCCTGCTGCACCTGCTCCAGAAAGGCCAGCCGGTCCCCGGTGCCGGAGACAAAATCCACCCCCAGCTCCGCCACCTGCTCCGGGGACGCCTGGGCGTAGCAGCCGCAGACGGCGATGACGGCGTCAGGGTGCTCCCGCCGGGTGCGGCGGATGGTCTGGCGGGATTTCTTGTCGCTGACGGCGGTGACGGAGCAGGTGTTGATGAGATACAGCTCCGCCTCCTCCTCAAAGGGGACCAGGGTGTGGCCCTGTCCCTCCAGGACGGTTTGCATGGCCTGGCTCTCGTATTGGTTGACCTTACAGCCAAGGGTGTAAATGGCGAAACGCATATTTTTGTCACTCTCTCCCTTGCAATCAGATGCAGAGGCACGTTATAATGGATAAGCCTACAGAGGCATTGCATCATATTATAACGAAAAAACGGGGCGATGTACACCCCGGAAAGGAAATCGACCATGAAAAAGCAGATCTGGGCAAACCTGAACTCCATTGACACGGTGAAGGAATTTGTCGCCGTGGCCAGCCAGATGAGCTGTGAGATCGACGTCTGCTCCGGCCGCTATGTGGTGGACGGAAAGTCCATCCTGGGCCTGTTTTCCATTGACCTGTCCAACCCGGTGGAGGTCGTGGTGCAGGGCACCCCGGAGGAGATCGAGACCTTTGACCGGCTGAGCGCTAAATTCCAGGTGGAAAAGAAGGGTTGAGCCATGGCAAACGATCACGCCTTTTTCGCCCTCGTCTCCCGGATGCGGTACATCGACCGCTGGGCGCTGATGCGCAACACCGACCGGGAGAACGTCCAGGAGCACTCCCATCAGGTGGCCGTCCTGGCCCACGCCCTGGCGGTCATCCAGAACCAGTATTTTGGCGGGCAGCTCGACCCGGGGC
>JAJBUB010000121.1 GCA_020860575.1 Clostridiales bacterium
GATTATACCTCATCTACACCCATTTGTGCAATTTTTAGTTTTCAGATACGCCCTACACAAGTTTAACCTGAAACAGATTAAAAGTCAATACTCTGAAACAGATTAACTATGCTGTTTTAGAGGTGATAATTATGTATCCACGCATTCGCGCGCTCCGGGAAGACCGAGATTTGAACCAAACCACTGTTGCAAGGCTACTGCATATGTCTCAGACAGGTTATTCTAAGTATGAAACAGGAGAGAATGATTTACCTACCAATATTCTCATTCAATTGGCACAATATTATCAAACCAGCATCGATTATTTGCTGGGACTGACTGACCAGATAGAGCCGTATCCCAGAGGGGATGTCCAAAGAAGGAAGGCAGAACAATGCCACTGAACCCCGGTTCGTCTGGTGTCGGAGGACGGACCGGAGTTCAGCACTTTTCGTATTCTATTTCACCTTCAATCCAGGGAGTATATCTCTCCCTTTGACTGTTTTTTTGCAGTCTCCTGTTGCCGAAGCAGCGGGGCGGATTTTTTCTGGTTTGGGTGCGCTGCGGGGCTGTGATCACTCCCGCTCGCTCAAAATTTCCCGTATCTTCCCGGAAATCAGTTCGAAGGCGGTGTCGTTCATGCCGCTGTTGATGACCACATCCGCCAGGGCCTTGGTCGGCTCCACATAGGCGTAGTGCATGGGCTTGACGGTGGTCAGGTACTGGTCCATGATGTCCGTCATGGACCGGCCCCGCTCGATCACGTCACGGGTGATCCGGCGGAGGATGCGCTCGTCCGCGTCTGCTTCCACAAAGATTTTGATGTCCATCTGGTTCCGGAGCGCCTCGTCGCTGAGCACCAGGATGCCCTCCAGCAGAATGACCGGATGGGGCTTCACCGTGACGGTGCGCTTGGAGCGGGTATGGAGGCTGTAGTCATAGATGGGACACTGGACCGTCTCTCCCCGTTTCAGTGCCCGGAGGTGTTCCACCAGCAGGGAGGTCTCCAGGGCGTCCGGGTGGTCATAGTTTTTCTTCTTCCGCTCCTCAAAGGGGATGTCGTCCTGGGCCTTGTAGTAGTTGTCGTGGTAGAGGATGGTCACCTCGTCCGGGAAGGCGGCGTGGATGCGGTTGGTGAAGGTGGACTTGCCGGAGCCGGTTCCCCCGGCGATACCGATGATGACTGGCGTCATGGCTGACCTCTCCTTTTTCTGTTTTTAGACGGATGTATGAAACCGTATTATTTCTCTTGGGGTGCATTGAATTTCTGATAAATCTTCATCCCCACCAGGTAGCACACCAGAAAGACCACAATAACGACGGCCACGATCCCATACCTCTGGTCGCCCAGGGCGCTGCCGCTGAGGGCGGTGAGCAGGATGGCGGGGAACCGGCCCACAAAACAGATGAAGATCCACGACCAGACGGAGATCTTGGTCAGTCCCACCAGATAGGTGATGACGTCCTTGGGCGCGGCCGGGATGAGAAAGACGATAAAGAGGACGGACTGAACCCGCTGGTTGTTGTCGAGAAAATGGATCTTGCTGATCTCCTCCGGGTCGATGAACAGCTCCACAAACTGCATCCCAAATTTGCGCACCAGCAGAAACACCAGCACGCTGCCAATGGTCATGCTGATATCGCAGATGATGGTGCCCGGCAGCACGCCGAAGACATAGCCTGCGGCCAGCTCAAAGGGTCCGCCGGGGATGACGGCAAAGATGACCTGAACGATGTTCAGCAGACAGAACACCAGTACCCCCACAAAGCCGTTTTCCTGGATGTATACCCTCAGGCTCTCCGGGTCGGAGACGAAGGAGAGGATGGGCTCCCAAAAAATGACAGCCAGTCCCACAAAAAAGACGACGACGGCGGCGAGGATGAGATAGCGGTATTTTTTCCTGTTCACAGGCAGACCACCTTTCCCGGTTTGGAACCATTCAATTTCGTAATATCATTATAGCACGTTCTCATGCGGAGGACAATCCAAAGCTCTTTCCCTTTCATTATAACACAGAGCGCCCCAAAAACCGACCTTCCAGACAGTAAAACTTTTCTTAAATTTTGACACCCGGTAAAAAGCCGCCCGCCCCTCCCTGGCAGGGAGAGGCGGGCAAATCGTTCTACTGGAGATAGACCTTCAAACGGTCAATATTGTCCCGCTCCTGCCGGATGGTCCGCCGGGCCAGGTCGGCGGCAGGATTGTTCGCCTGCTGGGCCAGCTGCGCCTCGGTCTGGCTCTGGGCGGGGTCGTCCCGGCTGTCCCCGTAGCTGTTGAGCACTCCGGTCAGGTTGAGAATACCCATATTGCTCCCCTGGATCATCAGCTTGGCCAGATACGAGGTCTCCCGGTTCATCAGGGTCTTTCCCTGGAGGCAGAGCCACAGCATGGCCTGCTGCTCTCCCGTCAGCTCCTTGGGACACTGGCCCAGCTTGCCCAGCTCCTGCTCCGCCGTTGCCCCCGTGTCCTGGTACTGCTGACACTGGGTCTTGAGGTCCGACCGAAAGCGGGCGTTTTTCACCTTGGGCAGCAGCAGCCGGATGGCCTCCGTCCCCATGACAGCACCCTGATAAACCTCCTGAAGCAGCGCGCACTCATTGGAAAATTCCATGGAATCGTCCTCCTCTGATTGGTATGGAAGCGAGTCCGGATTTCGCCTCCCGGATATTTTGTCCGGGAGGTTGCAATTCATGCGGATTTCGGGTATGCTTTGAGACAGGAAAATTTTGATGAAAGAGGGAAACGCACATGGAACAGATTTGGCTGGAAGTCAGCATCGACACCGTCTCCCCCTGTCTGGAGGAGCTGGCAGCCTATCTCACCGGCCGGGGAATCGTGGGCCTGGTGCTGGAGGACGAGGCGGATCTGGAGCAGTTCGAGGACGAGAATGAGGCCTGCTGGTCCGATGTCAGCGAGTCACTCAAGGCCGCCTATCGGGGGGTCTCCCGGGTGAAGTTCTATGTCACCGACGACGAGGACGGCCATGCCCGTCTATCCGAGGTGACCGCCGGGCTGGAGGGGTTTCGCAGCCGGGTGGGGATGGAGGCCGGCACGCTGGCAGTATCCACCCGCTCCCTCCAGGAGGAGGACTGGTCCCAGAGCTGGCGGAAATACTACCAGCCCTTCCCTGTGGGCGAACGGCTCTACATCGTCCCGGAGTGGATGCGCCAGGAGGAGACGCCCCGGGGCCGGATACCTCTGTACCTGAACCCCGGGCTGATTTTCGGCACCGGCTCCCACGACACCACCCGGCTCTGTCTGGAGGCGGTGGAGCGGCAGATCCGACCCGGAGACCGGGTGCTGGACCTGGGTGCGGGCAGCGGCATCCTCTCCATCGCCGCCCTCCGGCTGGGGGCGTCGGAGGCGGTAGGCTGTGACATCGACCCCAAGGCCGCCCGGGTGGCCCTGGAAAACGCCGCCTGCAACGATGTGGAACAGTCCTTCCGGGTGGAGACCGGCGACCTGACCCAAGACGAGGGCCTGCGGCAACGGCTCTCCGGACGGTATCGGCTGGTCATGGCAAACATCATCGCCGACGTCATCATCCCCCTGATTCCCCACGTCCCGGACTATCTGGCAGAGGACGGGGTATTCCTCACCTCCGGCATTATCGACCACCGGGAGGAGGACGTGGCAAAGGCGCTGCGGGACTACGGCTTTACCGTTCTGGAGCGGCGGGAGTCCGGCGGGTGGATCTCCTTCCTGGCAAAGTTATCATAATTTTTATTATGTTAACAATACCCTGACCCCCAGGCCGATGAGCACCATTCCGCCCGCCAGGTCAGCCCACCGGTGGAGGCGGCTGCCCACACTATGGCCCAGCAGTCCTCCAACGGCAGAGAGGACAAAGGCTACCGCCCCGATGACCAGGGCGGAGGAGAGCAACTCCGGGCCCAGCTAGCCCAGGGAGACCCCCGCGGCCAAAGCGTCCAGACTGGTGGCCAGGGCCAGGGT
>JAJBUB010000078.1:0-4056 GCA_020860575.1 Clostridiales bacterium
CAGTAGCCCCGGAAGGTCTCCTTCCTGCCCATCTCGGCGGTGGCCTGCTCCATGGCCTGGATGACGGCGGGGGCCAGGGGCTGTGTCACGTCGCCAATGCCCAGACGGATGAGGGGCTTGGGCGGGTTCTGGGCGGAGAAGGCGCGTACTCTCCGCCCGATCTCCGGAAACAGATAGCCTCCGGGGAGCTTGGTGAAATTCTGGTTCACTTTGACCATAGGAACTCTCCCTCCTATATCTTCCGGGGCGGTCACAGGTCGCCCAGCACCAGCCGGGCGGTCTGGACCAGGTTGACCCCGGAGTCCATGCTTTTTTTCTGTAACATACGGTGGGCCTGCTCTTCCGTGAGGCCGTTGCGCTCCATCAGAAGCTCCTTGGCACGGCGGATCATGTCCTGATCCTCGCTGCTTCTCCGGGGCTTGACCAGTCGGCTGAGGCGGTGGCTCATTTGCAGCACCATCCGCACTGAGGCCACCAGGTCGCTTCTGGAGATGGGAGCGGGGAGACGGAAAATGTCGTCGCTCACCAGATCCAACTGGTGCTGAGGGGCGATCATCAGCATGGAAGCGCCCTCAGGCAAGTCTTCAAACAGGCTCTCCCCGGTGCCGTCCGGCAGACGGAAGCCGCAGATCACCAAATCGATATCATATTTCGCCACCGCCCGGCGGGCCTCTCCTCCGGAACGGCAGAGCTGACACTCCGCGGCCCCGGCGGACTCGATCATCTCGCAAATGCGCCGGGCGCTCTTGTCGCTGTCAAAGACGACGATTACTCTCTCCACATGAAACAACTCCCAGTCTATGCTGACTCGTTTTTTAATAACGAATCAGGTACTGGTCGCGTTCCCACTGGGAGACCTGCCGCCGGTAGCTGTCCCACTCGGCGGTCTTCCCCTCCAGATAGGCGGCGGAGACGTGTGGCCCCAGCACGTCCAGAATAAACTGGTCTGCCCGGAGCGCGTCAATGGCCTCCTTCAGATTGGCGGGGAGGTTGGAGATGCCCAGAGCAGCCCGACGGTGGTCGGAGAGACGGTAGACATTCTCCGTGTTCTCTTCCGGAGGGGTCAGGCCCCGCTCAATGCCGTCCAGACCGGCGGCCAGACAGACCGCAAAGGTCAGGTAGGGATTGCAGGAGGGGTCCGGGCTGCGGAACTCCAGCCGGGTGTGCTCTCCCCGGACGGCGGGGATGCGGATGAGAGCGGAGCGGTTGGATTCTGACCAGCACACATAGCAGGGGGCGGAATAGCCCGGTGTCAGCCGCTTGTAGCTGTTGACCAGCGGGTTGGCGATGGCGGTGATGGCGTCGATGTGGTCCATGATGCCCGCAATAAAGGAATAGGCCTCCTTGGACAGTCCGTGTACCCCCTCCGGGTCGCAGAACAGGTTTTTCCCATCCCGGTGGAGGGAGAGATTGATGTGCAGACCGGAGCCGGGGGCGTCGCTCAGGGGCTTTGGCATAAAGGTGGCGTGAAGTCCGTTTCGCTGGGCGATGGTCTTGACCGCCAGCTTGAAGGTGGTCAGATTGTCCGCCGCGTGAAGGGCCTCCTCATAGCGGAAATCCACCTCGTGCTGGCCGGGGGCCATCTCGTGATGGCTGGCCTCCACGGTGAAGCCCAGCTCCTCCAGGCTCAGGCAGATCTCCCGGCGGGTGGCCTCCCCCTGGTCCAGAGGGCCAAGGCCGAAATAGCCCGCGTGGTCGATGGTCTCAGTGGTGGGGCGGCCCCGGTCGTCCGTCTGGAACAGAAAGAACTCACACTCCGGACCAATGTTCAGGGTGTAGCCCAACTCCGCCGCCCGGCTCACTGCCCGGCGAAGGACGCCGCGGGGGTCGCCGACAAACGGGGTGCCGTCGGCGCTGTACACGTCGCACAGCAGACGGCCAACCCGGCCCCGGCTGGGCCGCCAGGGGTAGATGGCGAAGGTGTCCAGGTCGGGACGGAGAAACTGATCGGACTCATTGACCCGAACAAAGCCCTCGATGGAGGAGCCGTCGATCATCACGCCGTTGTCCAGGGCGTCCTCCAGTTGGGAGGCCATGACCGCCACATTTTTCAGCTCACCGAATACGTCTACGAACTGCATCCGGACAAATTTCACATCTTCCTCCCGGACGATGCGAAGGATATCCTCTTTGGTGTGACCCATGATGTGATCGCTGCTCCTTCCGGCTCTGCATCCGGGGAACGGGCAGAGCGGTCAAATTACGCAGGGCGTCCAGTCCTATCCTGCATTTTCGGCGGGGAGGGACGAACAATTCCCGGCGGCTCCCGACCGGCGGAGAGCCGGGACGGAGAGAAACAGAAAATGCCTGCGGATAGTATTATACTAATCAGTTCGGGCGGGAATGTCAAGACATTCTGACAACTTTTGAATTTTCCAATGCATCTTCCGTTCATATTTCATAAAATCGGAGAAAGAAGGGAGACGTTTTGCGGTCAATTTGAATGAAATCAAAAAAACACTTGCATATTCCCGCCAGATAGTGTATCCTTTGTGTTGTGAAGCAGAGGCTCCCCCGGGGTCTTGTAACCGAACAGACACGAGAGTAAAGGTGACAATGGCGTCCCCTGAAAGAGCAGGGAATCGTTGTCGCCTTCTTTGTTTGTACGGGCCTTCCGTCCGAACTGTATGCCAAATATCGCAAATTTCGAAAGGGTTGAGAAGTATGAATATCAGCGAGATTTTTGGAGTAAACGTGTTCAGCGTATCCGTTATGAAGGAGCGGCTGCCCAAGAAGGTGTTCGCCGAGGTCACCGACGTGATGGAAAACGGCGGACAGATCTCCATGGCGACCGCCGATGTGGTGGCCAATGCCATGAAGGACTGGGCTGTGGAGAAGGGCGCTACCCACTACACCCACTGGTTCCAGCCGCTGACCGGCTCCACCGCTGAGAAGCACGATTCCTTTATCACCTATCCCAAGGACGGCAAGACCCTCCTCCAGCTCTCCGGCAAGCAGCTGATCATGGGTGAGCCGGATGCGTCCTCCTTCCCCTCCGGCGGTCTGCGTGCCACCTCCTACGCCCGGGGCTACACCGCTTGGGACATCACCTCTCCCGCCTTCGTCAAGGAGTCTGGCTGCGGCGTGATTTTGTGCATCCCCACTGTGTTCATCTCCTACACCGGCGAGGCCCTGGACAAGAAGACCCCCCTGCTCCGCTCCATGGAGGCTCTGTCCACCCAGGCCATCCGTATTGTCCGGCTGTTCGGCAATACCACCGCCAAGAAGGTCACCGCCTTCGTCGGCCCGGAGCAGGAGTATTTCCTGGTAGACCGGGAGAAGTATCTGAAGCGGAAGGACTTGGTCTATGCCGGACGCACTCTGTTCGGCGCACCCGCCCCCAAGGGTCAGGAGCTGGACGACCACTACTTTGGTCAGATCCGGGAGCGCATCGGCGCTTACATGAAGGACCTGGACGTGGAACTGTGGAAGCTGGGCATCACCGCCACCACGCAGCACAACGAGGTGGCCCCTGCTCAGCATGAGCTGGCCCCGATCTACTCCACTGCCAACGTGGCTGTGGACCAGAACCAGCTGACCATGGAGACCATGAAGCGGGTGGCCACCCGCCACGGCCTGGTTTGCCTGCTCAACGAGAAGCCCTATGCTGGCATCAACGGCTCCGGTAAGCACAACAACTGGTCCATCGGCACCGACGAGGGAGAAAACCTCTTTGAGCCGG
Source organism: Clostridiales bacterium (assembly GCA_020860575.1). Lineage (GTDB taxonomy): Bacteria > Bacillota > Clostridia > Oscillospirales > Oscillospiraceae > Onthomonas. Next base: position 3,683 of record JAJBUB010000078.1, read on the forward strand.
GCGACGATCCCATCCATAACCTTCAGTTCCTGCTGGTGCTCTCTTGTGTCCTGGCCGCTGTGGACGACCACGCCGACCTGCTCCGGGAGTCTGCCGCCGACGTAGGCAACGACCACCGTCTGGGCGCTCAGGAGGCACCTCCTGCCATCATTTCTATTTTCCTGGGTGACCAGCTGGACGAGGTGGTAAACCAGATCCTGAAGGGCTCCGAGGACGCTGCGGCCGCCGAGTCCGACCTGGATACCGGCGTGTCCACCGTCCCCGTTCTCCGGAAGGACGCTACCGACCGGAACCGCACCTCACCCTTTGCCTTCACGGGCAACCAGTTCGAGGTCCGTATGGTCGGCTCTCACGACTCCATCGCCTCTCCCAAC
>JAJBUB010000078.1:4066-21940 GCA_020860575.1 Clostridiales bacterium
AACTGCCCGTAACGCCGTACTGGCCGAGGCCGTCTGTACCGCTTCCGACGCCCTGGAGGGCGCTGAGGATTTCGAATCTGCCTGTAAGGCCTACATCAGGGAGTCCATCTCGAAGCACAAGCGCATTATCTTCAATGGCGATGGCTACTCTGACGCCTGGGTGGAGGAGGCTGCCCGCCGGGGCCTGCCCAATATCAAGAGCATGGTGGACGCTATCCCCGTTCTGGTGCAGGACGATGTGGTGGATATGTATGAGAAGTTCAACATCTTCACCCGGGCCGAGCTGGCCTCCCGTGTGGAGGTTCAGTATGAGACCTACGCCAAGACCATCAACATCGAGGCCAACGCCATGATCCATATGGCGTCCAAGGCGTACATCCCCGCCGTCGTGGCCTATTCCGGCGACCTGGCCAATACGGTGGCCGCTCTGGAGGCGGTAGACGCCGACGCCTCCGTCCAGAAGGAGCTGTTGAACCAGGTGAACGTCCTGCTCAAGCAGGCCTCCGCTGCCCTGGCCGATCTGGAAAGCAAGCTGCCCCAGGTCAACTCCATGGACTCCATGGGAGCTATGGCCCACGCCTTCCACGACACCATCGTTCCCTGCATGGCTGCGCTTCGCGCACCCATCGACGAGCTGGAGCTGCTGGTGGACCAGGATGTGTGGCCCATGTACAGCTACGGCGACCTGCTGTTCGAGGTGTAATATCTCTGCGAGATTTTGGAGCGCTGCGGAATTTGGTTTCGCAGCGCTCCCTTTCTCTGCTCCGGAGTGTAGTTCCGGGCTGCCAATGGAGTGTGTATGATACATGCTAAAATGAAGCGAACCGAAGAAAACGAGAGGCAACAGAGGGACTCAAACCGATGAGTTGCAGCTCAGGTGCTACTGGAAATCACATCATGATGATTTCCGGACAATGCTTCCCCTTGTAATTTCTCCCCGGACCCGTTATAATACTGTTTAATGGATAAACTGTCTACCCGCCAGCAATTACTGGGAGGTTGTATTTGATGGGAAAACGCACCCGTATGCCGAGTCATGAGTCCAATCTGCTGTTGACCTCCGGCCTCATTTTACTCATCTCGCTTATTTTGGCCGCCATGGCTTATTTCTGCTTCACGCTGGATATCATAGACCCTCCCGGCGCCAGCGATGCCCCCGGCAGGACCGGCTCCTCCGGCGGCGGCACCGGCGTAGCCAGCGCAGACGGCGACACGACAGAGAGCAGCGAGGACACGGATGGCACCGGGGAGCTGGAAAACATCGGTGACCTGATTTTCCCTGGATTTGTGGACTTCAGCATCGGCGATGGGCAGGATTCCATCCAGCTCACCAATGATGCCAGCAACCAGGCGGTCTTCACCTTTACCATCTCCGACTCTAACGGGCAGATGCTCTATACCTCCACCGTTCAGCCGGGGGAGAGCGACGAGTGGACAGTCACTGACGTTTACGACCCGGGGACGGGAGAATATGAGATCACCGTCCGCATCGATGCGGTCAGCGCCTCCGGCGACATCACCTACAACGGCATCACTACCAGCTTTACGGTGGATATGGGGTAAAGTCAAAACGATCTTGGCAGGCTGCCGGACATACCGGTGGCCTGTTTTGACGCAGGGAGAGATAGTATTATGACACTGAATGTTGAAAACTGGAAAAATGACCCGCTCAACGGTCTCAGCGCATGCCGGAATCTGCTGGAGCTGCCGGCGCTGTCCGCCCTTGGTCGGATGTTCCGCGACCTTCGTCGGGAGCGACCCGGCTGGGCGGTACATTACTGCGAGGCGTTCTACGCTCTGACGGCGGAGGGCTATGACGATTTGGGACGATATTTGGAGGAGCATATCCGCTATGACGAGTCCCCGGTGGCCCTGTCTGCGGCCAAGGGGAGCCTCAGCCCGTCCATTGCCGCCGCCGCCCGGCGGGATGTGGGACTGCTCAACGATCTGCTGTCCCTCCCCTGGGGAGAGCTGTGCGAGGAGGGGGGACTGCCCCGGTGGAATTGTACGCCTCTGCCGTCCTTTGACGCGTTCCGGCAGTTCTATGAGGAAAACGGCTGTGGTCAGTTCGCCCGGTATCGGGCCTTTGTCTGGCAGGACGGAGCGCTTATCCCGGTGGAGCGGCCGGACTGCCTCCCCACGGAGGAGATGCTGGGCTATCAGCGTCAGCGGGACCAGGTGGCCGCCAACACCCGGGCGCTGCTCTCCGGCCGTCGGGTGAACAATATGCTGCTCTACGGGGCCAGCGGCACCGGCAAATCCGCCACCGTCAAGGCTCTGCTGGGGATGGAGGGGATGGAAAATCTCCGGCTCATCGAGGTGGACAAGACCGATCTGGGAGGAATCCCCCAGCTGGTGCGGCTACTGGGCCACCAGCCCCAGAAGTTCATCCTCTTTATAGACGACCTGGCCTTTGAGAAGGACGACCACAACTACTCCGTCCTCAAGACCATTCTGGAAGGTGGCGTAGAGCCACGCCCGGACAATGTGGCGGTCTATGCCACCACCAACCGTCGCCATCTGGTGCGGGAGACCTTTTCCGACCGGCTGGGAGACGAGGTGGATGCCAGCGAGACCATCCAGGAAAAGACCTCTCTCTCCGAGCGGTTTGGCCTCCGGGTGCTGTTCCAGGAGCTGACAAAGAATCAATTTCTCAACCTCATCCGGCAGCTGGCCGCCCTCCGTGGCGTCACCATGGAGGAGGAGCAGCTCATGGCCCTGGCCGTCCGCTGGGACATCCGCAACCCCAACCGGACGCCCCGCTCTGCGGTACAGTTCCTTGACAGTCTGGCCACCCTGTAAAATACGGCACAAAATGCGCCCGGCATCCTGTTCGGATGTCCGGGCGCATTTGCTCCGTTTTTGTGCGTACTTGTTCGCTTCAAAAACAGCGACAGATCATCTACACCGGCAAATAGGTCAGCAGCAGTCCGCCCAGCACCATGCTGGCGGCGTTGGCAGTGAGGGCGCACCCCACGGCACGGCCCCGCCCCTTCTCCTTCAGCAGTGCGCCAAAGGCGACTGCCTCGGCGGCAAAGACCAGCACCTCTCCAAAGACGTAGAGGAACCACCAGTAGCTGTAGGTGGTCAGGGTGGAGTAGGAGCCGACGATCGCCCAGTTGAGCAGCAGCTGGGTCGCCAGGTTGACAACCAGAAACACCAACCAGCTCCGTCCCTCCCGGAAACCGAACAGGAAAAAGACAATTCCCTCGATGACAAGGGTGGAGAGCACCCGCAGGGCCACCAGCAGCGGCGTCCGCCAGGCGGGGGCGTCTTCGCTCAACGTTTGGCTTGCCACATCCAGAGTGAGCAGATTGTTGTAGTATTGGTCTGTCATGTCCGGCAGAGACAGGGTGAAGCTGATTCCTCCATAGGATACGTTCAGAGTGGCGCCCTCGGCGTTGGCCGCCTGTTCACTGTCGTCCTGCCAGTAGTAGAAGCGGTAATAGCTCTCCCACGCCCGGTCATCTCTCGTCAGCTCCAGCGGCTCCTGGCTCTCGTTGTCGGGAGAAATCAGGGTGACGGTCAGATCCTCCGGCGGGTCGATTACCAATATGGTGAAGCAGGGCGGCTCTGCCGAGTTTCCCCAGGCAGGCAGCGCCAGCAGCGGTAACAGAAGCGCCAGGGATGCCATAAACAGGGACATTCGGTTCCTCTTACTTGCGTTCATCACAAGGACCCCCTCTCAGTGTACAGGTAGCCGTTCCTTTCCTGATTTTGATTATATCAGCCCCTTCCGGTGGCCGCAAGGGACTGTACCGGATTGTAAGAATATTTCATATTTCTGCCCGTCTGAGGGGAAGAGGGTGACAAGTTCTGACACGGGGTAACAGCCACCAAAAAGGCCGGGCCGCCGCGGAATCGTACCGCAGCAGCCCGGCCTGTTTGCCTTACAGCAGCCCGTTTTTCTCCTTGAGTACATTGATGGGAGTGACAATGATCTGTCCCTTGCCCTCCAGCATACTGTCTGGGAGGAAGAGACGCTCACTGGTGTCCAGTCCCTCGAAGGTGAAGCCCAGCAACTCGTTGATCTCCCGCTCCGGCCACTCGGCGGCGGCGGAGTAGATGGGAGCGATGGAGGGGACGGTGTCCTCTCCCACCACCTCATAACAGGCCAGCTCCGCACCCAGAGAGTAGTCATAGCTGATGACCGGCCTGCCCTCTTTGTCCAGGTGGCCATGGATCATGACCAGCGTCCGGCCCTCATCCCGCATTTTCTGCGCTGTGGGGACGATCTCGTCCTTTGTGATGGAAATTTTTGTATTCGTCTGCATAAAAACACCGCCTTTAGCATATTCTGGGGAGCTGCGCGCCGGTGAGCATGGATAGCACCCGGCCGCCGCCCAGGAAGGTATTCAAAATCACTTTGCCGGGGGCGCGGGAGGTCACCCGGCCGATGCGGGCCGCCTGTTCGCCGCCGGGCGTGGCGCGGAGCGCCTCCAGCACCGACTCCGACCGTTCAGCGTCCACTACCGCCAGCAGCTTGCCCTCGTTGGCACAGTACAACGGCTCCAGCCCCAGAAGGCCGCAGGCGGCGGCTGTGGAGACGTTGATGGGAAGAGTGTCCTCGTCCAGCTCAATGGAGAAAGACCGGTTCTGGGCGAACTCATTGAGCGTGGTGGCCACACCGCCCCGGGTAGGGTCCCGGAGTACCCGGACGCCGCCGCACTCCAGAGCGGCTCTGGCCAGGGCGTGGATGGGACGGCAGTCGGAGGTGAGGGCGCTGCCCTCCAGCAGTCCGTTCCGGGCCATCATGACGGCGGCCCCGTGGTCGCCGATGGAGCCGGAGATGATGACATCGTCTCCCACCTGTATCCCGTCCGGCGACAGACCGGGCCAGGCCAGGGTTCCAATGCCCGCCGTGTTGATATATAGCCCGTCTCCCTTGCCCCGCTCTACCACCTTGGTGTCGCCGGTGACGATCTCCACTCCCGCCTCCCGGGCGGTCCGGGCGATGGAGTCCACCACCCGGCGGAGGTCGGCCAGGGGAAAGCCCTCCTCGATGAGAAAGGACAGGCTAAGATACCGGGGGACGCCGCCGCACATGGAGAGATCGTTCACCGTGCCGCAGACGGACAGCTTGCCAATATCCCCGCCGGGGAAGAAGATGGGGTCTACCACAAAGCTGTCGGTGGAGAACACCAGCGGCCCGGAGAGATTCAGGGTCGCCCCGTCTCCCAGCGTGTTGAGAGCGTCGTTGTGAAAGGCGGGGAGCAGCAGCTCCTCAATGAGCTGCGCGGTACGCCTTCCGCCGCTGCCGTGGTCCAGTGTGATAATATCCTGATTCATAGGCACTCCTCCACCCCTCCGTACTTGTAAGCCGCCGCACAGGCCCCCTCGCTGGAGACCATACATGGGCCAACGGGATGCTCCGGCTGACAGCGCTTCCCAAAGAGGGGACAATCCGCCGGGGAGAGCTGCCCGCAGATGATCTGTCCGCACCGACAGCCAGGCAGCTCGGACCGGGGAGCGGGGGAGAAGGAGAAGCGCCGGGCGGCGTCATAATCCTGAAATTCCCGCCGCAGCCGCAGACCGCTGGCCGGGATGGTCCCCAGCCCCCGCCAGAGGTCGTCCGACGGCTCCAGCACCTGGGCCATCAGCGCCTGGGCAGCCTGGTTCCCCTGGGGGGAGACGGCCCGGGTATATTCGTTCTCCAATGTCGGTGTACCGTCTCGAATCTGGCAGAGCAGCTTGTACAGAGAGACCAGCAGATCGCCTGCCTCAAAGCCGGAGACCACGGCGGGGAGACCGTACTCCTCCGGCAAAAACCGAAAGGCCTCCGCGCCAACGATGGTGGCCACATGGCCGGGACAGAGAAATCCGTCTACCTGAAATCCCGGCTGAGCGATGAGCGCCCGGAGGGCGGGAGGCGTCTGCTTTAGCAGACAGAGCAGGGAGAAGTTGCCCAGTCCCCGCCGCTTTGCCTCCAGCACTGCAAGAGCCGTGCCGGGGGCGGTGGTTTCAAAGCCCACCCCCAGAAAGACGACCTGTTGCTCCGGATTTTCCCGGGCAATATCCAGGCTGTCCATAGGGGAGTAGACCCACCGGACGTCGGCCCCCAGGGCCTTGCGCCGTTGCAGGCTGTCCTCCGGGTCGGAGCCGGGGACACGCATCAGGTCGCCGTAGGTGGTGAGGATAAGTCCGGGTGTCTCGCTGAGACGCAAAATCTCATCCATCACCCCGGCTGGGGTGACGCAGACTGGGCATCCCGGCCCGGAGAGCAGATGGATTTGAGGCGGGAGCAGCTGCTGCAGCCCGGCCTGGGCGAGGGCCATGGTGTGGGTGCCGCAGACCTCCATCAGCCTGACCTCCGGCAGCTCCATCTCCCGGATGGCCCGGAGCAGCCGGTCAGAGCCGGGAAGACGGCGGAAGTCTGCCTCAGAGAGCATCCGCAACCTCCCGGAGCGCCTGGAGGTTGTCCAGGGCCTGCTGCTCGTTCAGCTTTTCAATGGCAAATCCCGCGTGGGCGATGACATAGTCTCCCGGCTGGGGGTCTTTCAGAAAGTCCACCCGGATACGCCGCTGGATGCCGTCCAGCTCGCCCACGGCGTCGTTGCCGTCAATTTTAGTCAGTTTCAGTGGTACGGCAAGGCACATCAGATATGCCGCCTCCTTTTGCAGCAATCAGCGTCTGCCCCAGGGCGATGCCCTGGTCATTGGGGGAGACGCAGGTGTGATAGTAGGGTTGGAAGCCATCCGCAGTCAGAGCGTCTACTACCCTGGGCAGCAGATAGCTGTTTTGGAACACGCCTCCGGAGAGGACGACACGGTTCAGCCCAGTCTCCTCCCGGGCGGCCCGACAGTGGGCTACGGCCAGAGAGACCAGGGTGTTCATAAACCGGGCGGCCAGTCGTTCGGACGCCGTTCCGGCCTGTAACTCCTCCAGAAGCGTCGTCACCAGAGGACGGGTGTCCCACACGGTCAGCCCGTCCATACAGTAACAGGAAAGGGAATAGGATCCAGTTTCGTCTTCGGCGGCGCTGGCCTCCAGCAGAACGGCCCCCTGGCCGTCATAGGTGACGGTTTTCCGCCCGAACAGCAGGGAATAGACGCCGTCAAACAGCCGTCCCATGCTGGTCGCCCTGGGGCAGTTCACGTTGGCCTCCAGCATCCGAGCCAGAGGACGGTCCGCCTCCTGTCCGGACAGCAGCCCGGCGTCCCACAGTAGGCTAAACGCCACCCGGCCAATTTCCGTGGTACACACGTCCCCTCCGGGAAGAGAGATGGACCGGATGGTGCCCCAGCGCTGAAAGTCGGCGTAATCCCCGGTGAGACATTCTGCTCCCCAGATGGTCCCGTCCGTCCCGTAGCCGGTGCCGTCCCAGATCAGGCCGATACACGGCCCCTCCAGACCGTTGTCCGCCATACAGGCGGCCATGTGGGCGTGGTGGTGCTGGACCATGGTAAGGGGCAGGTCCTCCCGACGGCTCCGCTCCCGGGCGTACTCGGTGGAGAGGTAGTCCGGGTGGAGGTCACAGACCAGTCGGTTCACCGCCACGCCGAACCGGGACTCAAACCGGCTGATCTGCTGGCGGTAAAAGTCATTGGTTTCGAAATTTTTCAGGTCTCCGATGTGCTGGCTGAGAAAGGCGTACTGCCCCCTGGAGAGGGCGAAGCTGCCCTTCTGCTCGGCCCCGCAAGCCAGGATTCCGGTGCAGTTGCATGGGAGCCGTACCGGCTCCGGGGCATAGCCCCGGCTCCTGCGGAAAAACAGGTCCGTTCCCCGGAATACCCGGAGAAGGGAGTCGTCACAGCGGTTGACAATGTCCCGGTCATGGGACAAAATCCCGTCTGCCAGCGTCTCGCTGCCCCCGTCCAGCTGGCAGAGGGTGGGGAGGTCAGAGACGTTCATGCTGGTCATGACCAGGGCGTCGAATCCCTCCATCAGCAAATGGTGGATGGGGGTATAGGGGAGCATCACCCCCAGCTCTCCCGTCTCGCTGAGACCGGAGGGGGCGTCAGGCCGCTTCCGCAGCAGGACAATGGGGGCGCGGGGACTGGTGAGCCGGGCGGCCTCCTGAGGAGAGACATGGCAGAACCGTTTTGCCGCCGCCACATCCCGGCACATAAGGGCGAAGGGCCGCTCATCCCGCCGTTTCCGGTGGCGCAGCTCGGCCACCGTCTCCGGCAGATCGCACCGACAGGCCAGGTGAAAGCCACCCAGCCCCTTGACGGCGACGATTTTCCCGGCCCGGAGCAGCGCTGTCGCTTGCCCGATAGGATCGTCCGCAGAGGGAGCGCCCCCCGGCAGAGAAAAGGTCAACGTAGGGCCGCAGTCCGGGCAGCAATTCGGCTGGGCGTGATACCGGCGGCTGCGGAGGTCCCTGTACTCCGCCTCACAGTCCGGGCACATGGGAAATTTGGCCATCGAGGTGGCCCGGCGGTCGTAGGGCAGCTCCCGGACGATGGTGAACCGTGGACCGCAGTTGGTGCAGTTGAGAAAGGGATAGCGATATCGCCGGTCCTTTGGGTCCCGAAGCTCCCGGAGGCAGTCCGGGCAGGTGGCGATATCCGGGCTGATGAGGGCATCCGGGTGACCCTCCCGGCGGCTCTCCCGGATGTGAAAGCCGCTCTCACCCAAAGGGGCAGGGCAGGGGGTCTCCCGGAGGGCGTCGACCCGGGCCAGGGGAGGCAGCTCCTCCCGCAGCCCTGTCCGAAATCTGGAAAGAGATTCCGCGGGTCCCTCCACCTCCAGCTCCACCCCAAAGACGGTGTTCCGGCACCAGCCGGAGACGCCGCATTTCAGGGCCAGCCGGTGGAGGAAGGGACGAAAGCCCACCCCCTGGACGATGCCTTCGATCTCAAAATGGACGCGGGAGCGTTCAGCCATTGTCGGCCGCTGCGGCGGCAGCTTTGGCGGCGGCCTCCGCCTTTGCCTTCTTGGCCGCCTCCGCCTTGGCCCTCATCTCGGCGATCTGCGACGGGGTCAGCTTGGGCTTGGGAGGCGGCGCCTTTTTGACAAAGGAGCCGGTCACCAGAAAGTCCTCCGGCTTGGTCCCCACGATCATATAGTCGTCGGTGAGGGTGATGGCGTGTCGGGCGCAGAAATCGGCACACATGGAGCAGAAGGTGCAGCTGGTCATGTCGAAGGTGAAGGTGATTTTCTGGTCGCCGTTTTCCAGCTTTTCGATGGTGCGCTCCATACATTGAGGAGCGCAGACCCGGATGCACATGCCGCAGTTGACGCACTTTTCCGGGTCGTAGCTGATGCGGCCCCGGTAGCCCTCGGCGGCCTTGGGCGGGTCCCCGGCGGGGAACTGCTCCGTGCTGGGCTTGTGGAACAGGTTGGATACCGCCTTGGTGAGATAGGGAAGCATTACTTGCGCATCTCCTTTCTCTTTTCCGCCAAAATCTGGGCGGCCTGGGCCAGGGCGGCCATGATGGCCTCCGGCTTGGGGGTGCAGCCGCCCACGGAGACGTCCACATGGGTGTACTTCTCCAGGGGGCCGTCGATGGCATAGCTGCCCTTGAATACGTTGCCGGAGCGGGGGCAGGAGCCGAGGCTCACCACCACCCGCGGCTCCGGCACCTGGGCCAGAGTGCGGACCAGTCGGTCGCGGGTCTGGACGGTGATGGGGCCGCTGACCACCACGATGTCCGCCTGACGGGGGGTGCCGGTGAGCTTGAAGCCCAGCCGCTCGGCGTCATACCGGGGGGTCAGCACGCTGACCAGCTCAATGTCGCAGCCGTTGCAGGAGCCGGCGTTGATGTGGAAGATCCAGGGGCTCTTCGCCATACTGTTGTCAATCAGTTTTTCAAACATAGATACCCCTCCTCAAAGCCCCAGCCAGACCAGGATCATGCTGACGGCGGCGAGACCGGCCACCACGGTCCAGTAGAATTTGAATACCTGTTCCGTCTTGAACCGGGCGCAGACCGCATGGGGCAGGCTCATAGTGACAAAGGTCAGCAGGGCGCAGACCAGGATGAAGATCACCACGTCGAAAAAGAGGATGCCGGTGGTGAGCCCTCCCAGGAAGAGAACGCAGAACAGAGCGGTCATAATGTACATTTTGACCATGTGGGTCAGCTTGTAAACCGCCAGGGGAGGGCCACTGTACTCCGCCAGGGTGCCCTCGCAGATCTCCGTCTCCGCCTCGGACACGTCGAAGGGATGCATCCCCACCTCACAGGGGATGACGAACAGCATAGCGATGGCGGCGGGAATGAGGCTCCAGTGGGTGATGAGGGGGCCGTTGGCCTCTTGATACTCCATAATGGCCTGGAGAGAGAAGGTGAGAGGCATACCGGTCCCGGCGTCGTAGGACAGGGTCGCCCGGCTGACTGCCAGAATGACCAGGACAAAGGGCAGCTCATAGGAGATCATGGCCACCATCTCCCGGCTCAGGCCTACCCCGGCAAAGGGGGAGCCGGTGGCGGAGGCGCCCACCATCATGCACACGCTGACCAGGGTGAGCAGGTAGAGGATGACCACCAGATCGGCGGTGCCAGAGAAGGCCGCCCTTCCATTGACTACTGGGAGAAACAGGGAGATGGTCATTAGGGCCACAAAGCCGATGACAGGGGCGGCGAAGTAGACCGCCTTTTTGGCGTGCCGGGGGACGATGGTCTCCTTGCCGCAGCATTTCAGGAAATCATACCAGGGCTGGAGCAGGGGAGGGCCTACGCGCCGCTGCATCCGGGCCACCCACACCCGGTCCAGACCGGCCAGGAGGATGCCCATGAGAATACAGAACAGGAGACCGGGGAATACCAGCACATAGAACAGGTTGAGCAATAGTTCATTCATCGTATCCCGCCTCCTTTACAGCAGCACGATGCAGAACAGCAGGACGAACGCAATGGCCACCGCCCCGTAGAGAGCGTAGTCATTGACAATGCCGCTGTGCCAGTCGTGCATGAAGTGGAAGTAACGCCGCCAGCTGTGCTTGAAGCCCCAGAACAGGTCGCTGCCGCCCACCTGGGAGTAGACCGCCTCTTCACCGGAGAAGAAAGGCTCATACTTGGCGTCCAGCGGCTGAGCGGTCTCGTCGGCGGAGGAGACGGGGAAGCCCTTTTGCTTGTCGTCCGGGCTGGCCAGCAGGAACACGATAGCCACGGCGCAGGTGATGCAGAACAGCAGCATCAGCCAGGAGGTGGGAGACCAGGTGCCGGTGACGGCGATGCCCTCGATGCCCGCAGCGGTGACGCCGCTGGCGGCGGCATAGCCGGTGCCCATGGCGGTGTCGATATAACCCACCACGTTAAAGACAGCGTTCACCGCAGGGGTGAGGAGCTTTTCCTGGATGAAGTCGGGGAACAGTCCGGTGAGAATGCAGAGGATCGCCAGCACCCACATGGGAAGCCGCATGGTCAGGGGGACCTCCTCCACATCCTTGTACTCCTCCGGCAGCTGGCCGAAGAAGACGCTCTGGGCTACTTTGATAAAGGAGGCCAAAGTCAGGACGCTGGTGATGAGAGCGACCACGCAGATAAAGATGAAGTAGAAGTTGCCGGTGGTGACGCCATGGAGGAACGCCGCCTGATAGATCATCCACTTGGAGGCAAAGCCGTTAAAGGGCGGCAGACCGCTGATGGAGGCCGCGCCAATGAGAAACAGCAGACAGGTCTTGGGCATCCGCTTGCCCAGGCCGCCCAGCCGGTCCAGATCCAGGCTCCCGGTCTGGTGCTGGACCGCGCCGGCGGTGAGGAAGAGCAGACCCTTGAAGATGGTGTGGTTCATGGCATGGTACAGCCCTGCGCCCACCCCAAGGATGGAGCCAAGGCCCACAGCGGTAATGACATACCCCACCTGAGAGATGGAGTGGAAGGCCAGCAGACGCTTGAAATTGTGCTGGTTAAAGGCCATGGTGACGCAGACGAACATACTGATGGCCCCGAAGCCGGTGACCAGATACTGGACGATGGGCTGGTCATAGTTCTGATAGAGCACATAGACCAGGCGGATGATGCCGTAGACGCCGCACTTGGTCAGCACACCGGAGATCATCAGGGAAATGGAGGCGGGAGCGACTGCGTGGGCGTCCGCCGCCAGGGGCTGGAAGGGGAACAGGAACGCCTTGCTGCCAAAGCCGATGAACAGGAAGGCAAAGGCGGCGATGGTCACCGGGTTGGTCCCCTGGCTGGAGAGCAGGGCGGCGACCTGGGCCAGATTCAGAGTGTGGAGCTGGGAGTAGAGCATGGCGACGCCCAGCAGCACGCAGGTGGAGCCAAGAGAGCCAACTGCCAGATACTTGAACGCACCCTCCAGCGCGCCCTCATAGGTGTTGCGGAAGGCGGTAAGGGCTACGGCGGTAAAGGTCATGATCTCTATCATAACGAAGATGTTGAACAGGTCGCCGGAGAGCACCAGACCCAGCACCGAGCCGGAGAGCATGAGAAACAGAGTGTAATAGTTCACCAGGCTGTCGTCGTGATTCATGTAGGTGAAGGAGTACAGCCCGGAGACAAAGACCGCCACGGTGACGACCAGGCCAAAGAACAGGCTCAGACCATCCACCTCCAGGCAGATGCCAATGGCCCAGTCGGCCTCCGGCGCCCAGTTGCCCAGCCAGTAGACGATAGTCTCCCCGTCGATGAAAACGGTGGGGATGAGGCAGAGCATCATGACCAGGGGGACGGTGACGGCAATCGTCACCACTACGTTGCGCACCACCGCATTGCGACGGCCCACCAGGGAGACGATGAAGGCGCACACAAACAGGGTCATAATGGCCAGAATCGGGAAGTTTTCCATCAGCCGTTCAACCTCCTGATCTTACGGGTGTCCAGGGTGCCATACTGCTCATGGATCATAATGACCAGACACAGGCTCATGGCAGTGGTGCAGGCGCCGATGACGATAGAGGTCAGGGTCAGGGCCTGGGGTACCGGGTCCACGAAAAAGCTGGATTGGGTCAGCTCCTCTAGGTTGAAGATGGGGGCGGTGCCGCCGTCATTGAAGCCTGCCGAGACGATGAGCAGATTGGCTCCATAGTCTACCAGGCCGATGCCGATGACCGTCTTGATGAGGTTGTGTTTGACCACCATACAGTAAATGCCCAAGACGATCAGGGCGAAAGCACCGATATAGTTTACAATCATCATTTGGAGACATCCTCCTTTCCGTCAGAGGGCGTATCGCCGCCCTCCTCCTCCGGGTCCAGGACGCCCAGCATGAGGATGAGCAGGCAGGTGATGCCCGCCATGACGTGGTAGCCCACAGCGTCGTTCATTAGAATACTTGTCTCCATCTCAAATCCGGCAAAGACGAAGTTAAAGCAGAAGTTCAGTCCGGTAAAGACGCCCAGCAGGGCGATGACCACATACATGATCTCTGCAATCGTCTCGCTGCTGTGGAGCAGCCGGGAGCTGAAGGAGTCCTTCACCTGGCTGCCGCCATGGCCCAGAAAGACCAGCAGGATGGCGCTGGCAATGAGTACGCCGCCCTGGAAACCGCCGCCGGGGCTGGAGCTGCCGTGGAATACCACATAGCAGCCAAACATACAGGCCAGGGGCAGGAACACATCCGCCGCGCAGCGGACGATTACGTCCTTTCGGTGCATTTTTGGTTTGTTGGATTCCGGTGTCATTCGCTCTTGTCCTCCTTTTCTGTCTCACTGTCGGCTTTGGCTGCATCTGCCGGGACAGCCTTCTTTACCGCTTTACGGAGAATGACCAGGCAGCCTGCAATGGCAGCGATGAGGATAAAGCTCTCGCCCATGGTGTCGTAGCCGCGGAAGTTAAAGACGACGCTGAACACCACGTTGAGGGCGGTAGTTTTGTCCAGGTTCTCGTTGACGATGACAGCGGCCACGCCGTCGGCGTCGGAGTTGTCATAGGACTCCGGGTCCTCATAGAGGGCCAGCAGGTCGGTGTTCGACCCGTCGTAGGTCGGTTCACTGGTGCCCATGAGCACTGCCATATAGATGCCGCACACCATGAGCACAGCCAGGCTGGCGACGAGCAGGATCTTTTTCAGCTTCATTTTCGATCCTCCTTGTGGGCGTTGACCTTGCGCAGAGCAATGATGAACAGGATGGTGGACAGCACTGCGCCTACGCTGGCCTCTGCGATGGCCACGTCCGGGGCCTGGAGCAGGATGAACTCCAGAGAGATAAAGGAGCCGGTGGCGGCCAGGGCGATCACCGAGTCCACCAGTCGGACGGCGTGGACTGCCACAGCGGCGGCGGCCACAGCGCCCACGATGGCGAGGGTGTTGAGGATAAATACGAGCACTCCGTTCATTCCACCTCATCCTCCTTATAGTCGTCCATCACCAGCTCCTTGGCAGGCTTGATACCCATTTTGTAGGCGGCCTTGCACAGGGCATGGTTGGAGACGGGGTTGGTCCCCATAATGAGCACCAGGATCAGTCCCAGCTTGACGTAGGCGATGACCTCGCTGCCGTCCACCACAGCATAGACAATCCCTGCCAGGACTACTGCAATGGTACCCAGGGTGGCGATGCAGGTGGAGGCCTGGAGACGGCCAAATACATCGGGCATACGGATGTACCCAAGAGTGCCTACGATCAGGAAAAACAGCCCGATGGCCAGGAGAATATCCACAATGATTCTGACAGCCATTAGATCCTCCCCTCCAGATAGCGGGCTACGAAAACTGTACCCACAAAGCCAAGCAGCGCGACCACCAGGGCGATGTCCAGATAAATAGCCCGGCCGGAATACAGGGAATACAGCGCCAGGGCCAATGCAGACATCAGATCCAGGCTATCTGCGGCGCACATCCGGTCGGCGGCGGTGGGGCCTTTGAAAATGCGGTAGAGCAGAAACAGATCCAGTATCACGCAGACAATAGCCGCAATCAAGAATTCAATCATTTCCAAATCCTCCCGATCCAACGCTCCATCCGGCCCTTGATGACCTCGCCCGCCTTTTCCCGGTCAGTCTCGGTCACATTGATCCAGTGAACGTAGTAATAGTTGTTGCCCTCCTCGTCCTCGGCCACATCCATGGTGATGGTGCCGGGAGTCAGGGTGATGCTGTTGCTCACCATGGCCTGTCCGTAGTCACTCTTGATATCCGGAGAGGCGGGGATGCGGATGATGCCCGCCTGGTAGTTGCCCAGATTGGGACTGAGCACGATGCGGGCCATGTTCACGTTGGCCTTGATGATCTCCCAGAAGAAGATGAAAATGTTATAGACCAGTATCATCACCAGTCGCACCGGGTTATATAGGTAGAACGCCCGGTTATGGATGAGGAACCGCCCGGAGAAGGCGGCGACCACCGCGCTGACGGCTGCCCCCAAAATCAGCTCCACCGGCTCCACTGACCAGGTCAGCAGCAGCCAGAACAGCATACAAAAGAGGAAGGTGGACAGCCAGACGGCAAATTTCGACGGTTTTTCCACAGTTATCCCTCCTTATCTTCCGACGACAGAACGGCGTCGATGCGGTTGGAAATCCATTCTGCCAGCTCGTCCAGACCCAGCCCGTCCCGGCTGGAGGTGCGGAACAGGACGATTTCCGGGTTGATCCCCCGGGCGCTGCGCTCCACCCGGTCATCGTCGAAGCCAAAGTAGTCCTTCAAATCGTACTTGTTGATGGCCAGTGCCTGAGAGGTGGAGAACAT
The DNA here is from genome assembly GCA_020860575.1 of Clostridiales bacterium. Taxonomy (GTDB): domain Bacteria; phylum Bacillota; class Clostridia; order Oscillospirales; family Oscillospiraceae; genus Onthomonas. The sequence goes on from JAJBUB010000078.1 coordinate 19,603, forward strand.
GAGAGGATACTTCTCCACCTTGTCGTCCCCCTCAGGGACGCTGAGGATGGCCAGACGGAAGCTCTCGCCGATGTTGAACTCGGCAGGGCAGACCAGGTTGCCGATATTCTCCACAAACAGCACGTCCAGACTGTCCAGGTCGAAGTGGGGGAGAATATGCTGGATGCTCATGGCCTCGATGTGGCAGGCCCCGTCGGTATCCAGTTGGACCACCGGAAGGCCCAGTGCGTCGATCTGCTCGGCGTCGATCTGTCCGGTGATGTCCCCCTCGATGACGCCGATCCGGTATTTTCCCCGGAGACGTTCGACCAGAGAGACGATGGTGCTGGTCTTTCCGGCTCCCGGCGACCCCAGCACGTTGATCAGGCACACCCGATGGCAGGACAGCTCCGCCTTGACAGCGTCGCTGACATCCTCATTCCACTCCATGACCTGATGCATGACCTTGATTTCCATAAAAGTCTAATCTACCTCCAAACTCTCTACATAAAATTCTCTGCCCTGAAGCAGCTTCAGATGGGTGCTCCCGCAGTCGGGACAGACGATGTGCAGCTTGTCCACCTGCCCCTCCCATCGGCAGTCCTCACAGCGCATGAGGATGGGAAGGCGCTCCATGGTCAGTACTGCGCCCTCGGCGACGGTCCCCTTGCTGATGACGTCGAAGTAATACTGAACGCACTGGGGGACCACGCCGCAGTACTCTCCCAGCTTGATGCGCACTTCCCGGACACGGGTGACATTGTGTTCCCGAGCGGCGGTCTGGGCGATGTCCAGAATACTCTGGGTGATGGCCAGCTCGTGCATCTTACCGATCCAGGCAGGAGAAGCAGGGGTCGATGGAGGCAACGATCAGCCCGGCGTCGGCCACGGTGTTTCCCTTGAGCATGGTGGGAACGGTGGGGGCGTTGCGGAAGGTGGGGACGTGGAGGCTCAGCCGGTAGTTGGTGAGGCCGCCGTCGGTGACCACCTTGTAGACCAGAGGACCGCGAGGAGCTTCATGCCGGGCGGTAAACTCTCCGGCGGGTACCTTGGGAATCTTGTTGCCCAAATTGATGGGACCCTCCGGCAGATTGTCTACCGCCTGGCGGATGATTTTGATGCTCTCGTAGATCTCCTGCACCCGGATGACCACCCGGGCGTAGACGTCGCAGGACTGCTGGACGGGGACGACAAACTCAAAGTCCTCATAGGAGGAATAGGGGGCGTCCCTGCGGACGTCGGCATCCACCCCGGAGGCCCGGGCGTGGGGCCCGGCGGCCCCCAGCCGGATGGCATCTTCAGTTGTGAGCACCCCCACCCCCGTGGTACGCATGGGCAGGGGCGTGTCCGTGGTGAGGAAATGAGTGATGGGCCCCATCTTTTTCTCCAGGTCGTCCATGGCCTCCATCAGGAGCTTTCGCTTGTCGTCGTCCAGGTCCCGCCTGGCGCCGCCGATGGTGTTCATGGCGTAGTTGACCCGGTTGCCGGTGAGGGCCTCCAGGGTGTCCATGGTGCGCTCCCGGTCATTCCAGATCTGCATGAACATACTGTCGTGGCCCACGATATGGCAGGCGATGCCCAGCCACAGCAGATGGGAATGGATGCGCTCCAGCTCCTCGATGATGACCCGGATATACTGTCCCCGCTTGGGGACCTCCATCCCGGCGATGTGCTCGATGCACATGGCATAGGTCAGGGAGTGGGAGTGGGAGCAGATGCCGCAGACCCGTTCCACCAGTACCAGAGTCTGGATAAAATTCCGCTCCTGGGCCAGCTTCTCAATGCCCCGGTGATTGTAACCCACAAACACACTGGCGTCGGTGATTTCCTCCCCGTCCACCGTGAGACGGGCGTGGATCGGCTCCTCCAGTGCGGGATGGTAGGGGCCGATGGGGATGGTATAGCTCATATTGAACCTCCTCCGTGCGGCAGCGGCTTGGGCGACCGACGCCGAAACGTTTTCATTTGCGATTTTGACAGGAATTTATTTTTTTCATACGTTGTAATTATATAGATTTACGGGAAAAAGGTCAATAGCAGAGGACGGAACAAATGAAAAAAACTCATATGAAACTGTGGGGTGGAGAAAACACAGCCATGCGCAGGGCGGGCCGACAGGACAGTGTCCTTTGAGCGCGTTTCCGATTTTTTCCGCTCTTTTTCTTGACAGAGGCAGGCAAGGGCGGTATTCTATTAAAGGTCTGCATCCGGCAGACCCTAATGAACTGGAACGAGGTGCCTGCTATGAACCCTAATTTGATCTCCTATGAACCGAACCTGCGAGTGCTGGCCTGCACCCTGCGGGACGGCGGACTGGTCAACGATTCTAAATTTTCAGCCGATTTCGCCAACGCAAGGT
>JAJBUB010000012.1 GCA_020860575.1 Clostridiales bacterium
CCCCCAGGTCCCACAGGGCGGCCACATTGACCAGGTTGCCCTCACAGACCAGGCTGGCCCGCATACGGGTCAGGTCCCCCTCCGGCAAAGCGGGAAAGTTGCGGTAGAGGTAATCCGCCACCACCATGCCCAGCACGGAGTCTCCCAGAAACTCCAGGCGCTCGTTGCTCTGGGCGTGGGCGGCGTGGTGCTCGTTGGCGTAGGAGCTGTGGGTCAGGGCGTTTTCCAGCAGGGAGCGGTCCTGAAACTGGTAGCCCAGCTTTTCTTCCAGCGTCTTCATGGTGGTCACTTCTCCTCAGTGGAGAGCTGGAAGCTGTCCACATGCTCTGCGATGGCGTCCACAAATCCGGCATTGACAAATTCCACCGCCTTGCCGATGGCGTGGCTGATGGCGTAGGCGTCGGAGGAGCCGTGGGCCTTGAACACCGGCTTGCGCAGGCCCAGCATGGCGGTGCCGCCGGTCTCCCGGCTGTCGATCATCTTTTTGAAGCCGCCCATGTTGCCCTGGATCATCAGATAGCCCAGCTTGGTTTTCAGGTTAGTGGTGAATACATCCTTTAGACCCTTGACCAGGAAATTGGCGGTGCCCTCCATGGCCTTGAGGAGGATGTTGCCCACAAAGCCGTCGGCCACGATGACGTCCACGGCGTCTTCGCTGGCAATAGAGGTGGGCTCCACGTTGCCCACGAAATTCAGCTTGCCTGCCTCACCGGCCCGGGTGAGCATCTGGTGGACCTGCTTATACAGCTCGCTGCCCTTGCTTGGCTCAGAGCCGATGTTGAGCAGACCCACCTTGGGGTTCTCCCGGCCCAGCACCATCTCCGCATAGAAGGAGCCCATCAGGGCGAACTGGCACATATACTCCGGGGTACACTCGCTGTTGGCCCCGGCGTCGATGAGAACGGCGTGTCCCGCCCCGGTGGGGACGATGGGGGCCACGGCGGCCCGGCGGATGCCGGGGATGCGCTTGACGATCAGCGTCCCGGCGGAGAGCAGCGCGCCGGTGCTGCCGGCGGAGATAAAGGCGTCACCTTTTCCGTCCTTGAGCATTTTCAGGCCCACCGTCATGGAGGAGTCCTTCTTGTCGTGCCAGGCGGTGGAGGGGTTGTCGCAGATCTCGATGACCTGGGTGGCGTTCACGATGTCGATGCCGGGAGGGAGCTGGCCGATGCCGTCCTGCTCCAGGACCTTTTGGATGGCAGCCTCCTGGCCTACCAGGGTGATGTCACAGCCGAACTCGTTCCGGGCCATAATGGCCCCCCGGATCGGCTCTCTGGGGGCCAGGTCGCCCCCCATTGCGTCGAGGATGATTCTCATGTTGCTTGCCTCCTGAAATATTGTACATATCATAGGTAGGGCAGCCATATCCTCCGGCCAGAGGTGACCGGAGGGTATCGCTGCCTTACAGCGTGTAAGGACAGAGATAAATTAAAGATCCAGGCTCTCCAGAGCTGCCAGGCTCCGCTGGGCCAGGGCGGCGTTTTTGTTCCGCTTGCCCTTCACCCGGTAGCCCAGGGGCGGGATAATGCCGAAATTGATGTTCATGGGCTGGAAATCGGTGACGCTGGTGTCGCTGACGTAATAGCCCAGAGCGCCCAGGGCGGTCTCCCGGGGAAAGTCTATGGGCGGCTGTCCCAGCACCCGCCGGGCCAGCTCCGCCCCCGCCAGCAGTCCGGAGGCGGCAGACTCCACATACCCCTCCACACCGGTGATCTGCCCGGCGAAGGTCAGCCGGGGCTGGTCGATGACCTGATAGTATCGGTTGAGCAGACCGGGGGAGTGGAGATAGGTGTTCCGGTGCATAACGCCGTAGCGGAGGAACTCCGCCTGCTCCAGACCGGGGATCATGGAGAACACCCGCCGCTGCTCCGGCCAGGTCAGGTGGGTCTGGAAGCCCACCATATTGTACACCGTGCCCAGGGCGTTGTCCTTCCGGAGCTGGACGACGGCATAGGGGCGGACGTCCGGGCGGCGGGGGTCGGTGAGGCCCACCGGCTTTAACGGGCCGAAGCAGAGGGTGTCGTGGCCCCGGCGGGCCATGACCTCCACCGGCATACAGCCCTCAAAGACCCCACCGTCGTCAAAGTCGTGGAGAGGGGCCTCTTTGGCAGAGCGCAGATTCTCCCAGAAGGCGTCGTATTCCTCCCGGGTCATGGGGCAGTTGACATAATCTGCTGTCCCCTTGTCGTACCGGGAGCCGAACCAGGCCCTGTCCATGTCGATGCTCTCAAAGCTGACCAGCGGGGCCACGGCGTCGAAAAAGTGGAGGTCGTTCCGACCCGGGAACCGACGGGAGATGTCCTCCGCCAAGGCGTCCGAGGTCAAGGGGCCGGAGGCGATGAGCACCTGGCCCTCCTCGGGGATGGAGGCGACCTCCCCCTCCTCTACGGTGATGAGAGGATGGGAGCGGATCGCTTGGGTGACTGCCCCGGAAAAGCCGTAGCGGTCCACCGCCAGCGCCCCACCGGCGGGCACCTGATGCTCGTCGGCGCAGCGGAGGATGAGGGAGTCGCAGCGGCGCATCTCCTCCTTGAGCAGACCCACGGCGTTTTCCACGTTGCCCGCCCGGAGAGAGTTGGAACAGACCAGCTCCGCAAAGTCGCCGCTCTGGTGGGCGGGGGAGCGCTTTTCCGGCTTCATCTCCCTCAGCAGGACGGGGACGCCCCGCCGGGCCAGCTGCCAGGCGGCCTCGCATCCGGCGAGACCGGCGCCGATCACTGTGACCTGTTCCATCCTCAGCCCTCCGTCTTGGCCCGACGGGCGGCCTCCCGGTTGGCCTGGGCTTTCGCCCGGCCCCGGGCCAGGGCCTCCTTCTGGGCCTCGGTCATCTGCCGCTTGGGACGGGGAGCCGCCGTCGCCTTTTTGGCGGTGCTGCCCTTTTTGGCGGCACTGGCCTTTTTCGTGGGGGCGCTCTTTTTTCCGGCGGCGGTTTTTCTGGCAGCGGTCTTCGTGCCGGTTTTGGCGGCAGCCCTGGAGACTGTCTTTTCAGTGGAAACGGTTGCAGCCGTCTCGCCCTCCGTTTTCTCCTTGGGCTTGCGGTAGCCGGGGCGCTGCTCCGGCGGGAGGAAGCTGGGACACTTCTCGTTGACACAGAAGGGCTTTTTCGCACCCCGGCCGGAGGCCTTGAACATGGTCTTGCCGCAGACGGGGCAGTTGTCCTTGACGGGTACATCCCAGGTCATAAAGTCGCAGGGGTCGCCCGAGACTACCCGGTTGCGCTCACAGCCGTAATAGGTGTAACCGTTCCGGCTGGTCTTTTTCAGGATACGGCTGCCGCACCGGGGGCATTTCCCGGGCATTTCGATGACCAGGGGCTTGGTGAAGCTACACTCCGGAAAGCCGGAGCAGCCCAGAAACCGACCAAACCGGCCGGTCTTGACCACCATCTTTTTGCCGCACAGGTCACAGACCTCGTCGCTCTCCTCGTCGGGGACCTTGATGCGGGTGTCGCCCAGCTCCTCGGTGGCCCGATTCAGCTCCGCCTCGAAGCGGGAGTAGAACCGGGAGAGGACGTCCTTCCAGTATTCCTCCCCTGCCTCCACTTTGTCCAGGCTCTGTTCCATCCGGGCGGTGAAGTCCGGGTCCACGATGTCGGTGAATTTGTCCATCATCACCCCGTTGACCACCTCGCCAAGAGGGGTGGGGCGGAGGGCCTTGCCCTCTTTGATGACATAGTTCCGGTCCTGAATGGTGGACACGGTGGGGGCGTAGGTGGAGGGACGGCCCACCCCCTTTTCCTCCAGCAGCTTGATGAGGGCCGCCTCGGTGAACCGGGGTGGGGGCTGGGTGAAGTGCTGGCCCTTGTCAGTGTCTGCCAGACGCACCGTCTCTCCCTCCTGGAGATCGGGCAGGGGG
>JAJBUB010000096.1:0-8712 GCA_020860575.1 Clostridiales bacterium
ACCTATTATGGCGGCGGGACCGCCACGCCTCCCCCCAAGCCTCCCAGAAAGCCGAAGAAGTCCGGCGGCTCCGGGGTGGGCAAGATCGTGGCCATCGTGTTGGTCTGCCTGCTGCTGGGCGGGGCCGCAGGGATGGGCGGAGCCTATCTGATGTTCAACTCTCTGGGCAGCTCTGCCACGGAGAGCGACAGCAGCGACACCACCGCCGCTGACAGCATCTCCGACGACACCGACAGCACAGAGGATGCGGAGTCCTCCGTGGACATCCAGGTCAGCGACCGGGACACCACTACCAGCACCGTCACCACCTCCGAGGACGGCACCGTGACCCCCAGCCAAATCTATGAGGCCTATTCCAACTCAGTGGTCAGCATCGAGGTCCAGACCTCTGACGGCGTGGGCGCAGGCACCGGCTTCATCATCTCGGAGGACGGGTACATCCTCACCTGCTACCATGTGGTGGACGGCTATCAGGCCATCTCCTGCACCTTTATCGACTCCACCAGCTATGAGGCCACCTATGTGGGCGGCGACGAGGACGCAGACCTGGCCGTCCTCAAGATCGAGGCCACCGGCCTCACCGCCGTGGTGCTTGGCGACTCTGACGATCTGGCCGTTGGCTCCACCGTCACCGCCATCGGCAACGCTCTGGGTACCTTCGCCAACACCCTGACCACCGGGGCCGTCTCCGGCCTGGACCGCGCCCTGACCATGGAGGACGGCACGGTGATGAATCTGCTCCAGACCGACTGCACCGTGAACTCCGGCAACTCCGGCGGTCCTCTGTTTAACGAGTACGGCGAGGTCATCGGCATTGTCAACGCCAAGTATTCCAGCTCCGGCTCCACCACCACCGCCAGCATCGAGGGCATCGGCTTCGCCATCCCCATCAACGACGCGCTGGACGTGCTGGACGACCTGATCACCTACGGCTATATCACCGGCAAGCCCTATCTGGGCATCTCCGTGTCCACCGTCAGCAGCATCACCGCTCAGCAGTACTCCAACATGGTGGTAGGCGCCTACGTCATGTCGGTGGAGACCGGCTCCTGCTCCGAGACCGCCGGGCTACAGGTGGGCGACATCATCACCCAGGTGGACGGGGTGGACATCACCACCTATGAGGAGCTGGTGGACGCCAAGAACAACCACAAGGCCGGTGAGGAGATGACGCTGACCGTCTATCGGGACGGCAGCTACTACACCATCATCGTCACCCTGGACGAGGAGGTCCCGGACAGCGCGGCGGACGACTCCACCACGGACGACTCCACCACGGACGACTATAGCTACGGCTACAGCTATGGCTACGGCTACACCAACCCCTACGGGGGCAACGGTGGCTGGTAAGCCGGCAGAATTATGACAGAATGACCGCCCGGCGGGAGCAGAAAATGCTCTTGCCGGGCGGCAATCTTTTGACATCCGCCACTCTCTGTGCTACAATGCCCCGGAACACAGACAAGAGGAGGGGACGGTATGCCCTATACCACCGTGATCTTTGACATGGACGGCACTATCCTGAACACCCTGGAGGACCTGACCGACGCCGTCAACGCCATGCGCCGACAGGAGGGATTGGAGCCGTTGCCCATCTGCCATGTCCGGCAGAGCGTGGGCAACGGGGTGGGAGTGCTCATGGAAAAGACCCTGCCGGGAGGGCGGGACTATCCCCGGCTTCAGGAGGCCACCGCCTTTTACCGCAGCTACTATGAGGCTCACAGCCAGATCAAGACCGGCCCTTACCCCGGCATTTTAGAGCTGATGGAGCAGCTTCGCCGCCGGGGGATCGTCATGGCGGTGGTGTCCAACAAACAGGATGTGGCGGTCCGGGAGCTGAGCCGACACTTTTTCGGCGACTACATGACCGTCTCCCTGGGGGAGCGGGAGGGGCTTCGGCGAAAGCCCAGCCCGGACATGGTGAACGCCGTTCTGGCCCGGCTGGGCCGGACAAAAGAGGAGTGCCTGTTCGTGGGGGACTCGGACGTGGACTGCGCCACGGCGAAAAACGCCGGCCTGGACTGCGCCGCCGTGACCTGGGGCTTTCGGGACCGGTCCCTGCTGGAGACGCTGGGGCCGCAATACATCATCGACCGGCCGGAGGAGTTGCTGGAGCTTATCTAAAAACATCCCCGTCTGACGGAGGGGTTCCGTCAGACGGGGATGTGTGTGTTTTTGGGTTTCCTGTTATCCCTCGCTGTCCTCCTCCAGCAGCCGCATTCCGGCGGTGCCGGTGACGGGGAGGGAGAAGGCGATGGCGTGGGCCTGGCGGGCCTGGGACATGATGGCCTGCATGATGGGATTGCGGTCGGTGCGCTTGACCACCATAAAAATCAGTTCCTTTTCCGCCCCCAGGGAGAACCCCAGAAACTGGGAGGCCCGCTCCATCCCCGTGCCCTTGGCGTGGAGGATGGTGCCGCCGGGGGCGTGGGCCTGCCGGGCGGCGTCCATGATGAGATCGGTGTTGCCCTGGTCAGCGACAGTGACCAGCAGCTCATATTTCGTGTCCTGCAAAACGGATTCCTCCCCCTTGACAAATTCCTGGTTGGCGGTGAGAAACAGCAGCGTCCGCTTGCCCCCTACGCTGCTCATGGGGACGGTAAAGGCGACGCCGGTGCCCGGCACGTCGATGCTCAGCCGGGTCTGTAGCCCCTTGCGCACCAGCTTCCACCGTTCCCCGGTGACGAAGGAGAAGAACACCGTCTTTTCCGACGACTCCAGGCCGAAGTAGTCCAGCATCTCGCTGACAGCGGCGCCTCTGCCCCCGGTGGTCAAAACTACGTCCAGCCGCTGCTCCTGAAAGAAGTCGGAAAACCTTCTGCGCAGCTTCCGGTCGGCGATGGCCACCATCATATACAGCTCGCTCACAGTGTACCTCCCTCCTTACAGCTCGATAATGGCGTTCTCGTCCAGCCCCTCCAGGGAGGACAGCAGCGCCGGGGCCAGCCGCCGGGCCTCCCGCTCGGAGCGGCGCTGGCGAATCTGAGAAACCAGGCCCATGATCTGAATGGTGATCAGCGGCGTCATGGCCACCATTGCCACCACGCCGAAGGCGTCGGTGACGATATCCCCTCCCACGGCAATACAGGCTCCCTGGGCCAGAGGGAGCAGGAAGGTGGTGGTCATGGGGCCGGAGGCCACCCCGCCGGAGTCAAAGGCCACGGCGGTAAAGATCCGGGGCACTACAAAGGACAGCCCCAGGGCGATGGCGTAGCCGGGGATGAGGAGCCAGAGGATGGAGATACCGGTGAGCACCCGGACCATGGCAAGGCCCACGGACACGGCCACGCCGATGGAGAGACAGGCTCCCATGGCCCCGGCGGAGATGGTGCCGTTGGTGATTTCCTCCACCTGCCGGTTGAGGACATAGACCGCAGGCTCTGCTCTGACGATAAAGTAGCCGATGACCATGCCGATGGGCACGATCACCCAGTTGCAGTCCAGCCCGGCCAGCACCTGGCCCAGATAGTTGCCCGCGGGGATAAAGCCCACATTGGCCCCGGTGAGAAACAGCACCAGCCCGATATAGGTATAGACCAGGCCCACTCCCATCTTTGCCAGCTGCCGTCCGGAGAGGTGGAGGGCGATGCCCTGATACAGCCCAAAAAAGAGAAGAATGGGCAGCAGGGAGACGGCGATCTCCCCCATGTAATCCGGAAAACCCTCCGCAAACAGCTCCCACAGCTCCACTGAGTCGGAAATTTCCGGCAGAGCGGGGGCGGTATAGGCGCTGCCGTCCGGCTGGTATACGATGGCCAGCAGCATGACGGCGATAATGGGGCCGACGGAACACAGGGCCACCAGGCCAAAGCTGTCGTCCGCCGCGTTTTTATCGGTACGGATGGCGGAGACGCCCACGCCCAGCGCCATGATAAAGGGGACGGTCAGCGGCCCGGTGGTGACGCCGCCGGAGTCAAAGGCCACTGCCAGAAAGTCCTCCGGCACAAAGAGGGTCAGGGCGAACAGAAAAATGTAGCATCCCACCAGCAGCCGGGTCAGAGAGACGGAGAACAGCATCCGGAGCAGGGCGATCACCAGAAAGACGCCCACCCCCACGGCGATGGTCAGGATGAGCACCGTATTGGGGATGGAGGGCACCTGCTGGGCCAGCACCTGGAGATCCGGCTCGGAGATGGTGATCATAAAGCCCAGCAGAAAGGCCACCGCCCCGATGCGCCAGGGGCTGCGGGACTTGGCCAGGCTGCTGCCCACCCGCTCCCCCATGAGGCTCATGGACATCTCCGCTCCCTGGGTAAAGAACATCATGCCGATGATGAGCAGCACCGCCCCCAGCAGAAAGCTCAGCAGCGTGCTGGAGGAGATGGGCGCGATGGTAAAGCTGAGCACCACCACGATGCCCACGATGGGCAGGACGGCGTTCAGGGATTCTTTCAGTTTTTCAGACAGCTTCTTCCAGCTGGAACGCAAGGGTGAGACCTCCTTTTTCGCATACAAAATCAGGGGCGGGACGAAGAAAAGCGGCGCGTATGCCGTTTGGCTGAGGGCGGCGCGCCCTACCCCAAAAAGCGCTCCACCACCTCGGCGACCCCGTCGTGGTTGTTATCCCGGAGGGTGACGGCGTCCGCCGCCGACCGGACCTCCGGGGAGGCGTTTGCCATGGCTACGCCCACGCCTGCCGCCCGGAGCATGGGGATATCGTTGGCGGCGTCCCCCACCGCCACGGCGTCCCGGAGGGGGACGCCCAGGCGGGCACACATGGCCTCCACTGCCGTCCCCTTGTTCTGCCCCGCCGGCACGATCTCCAGATAATACTGGCAGGAGAAAAAGCAGTCCAGCCGACCGGCCATCTCCCGGTGGACCCAGCACTCCAGCTCCTCCACCGGCGCCCGGTGGGAGAAGTCGATGGCCATGGCCTTCACCGGAGGAACGGTCAGATCCCGGCGGACGTCGTCCACCACCCGGTAGTCCATCTGAATGGGGGCGCAGTATCGGCGCACCGTCTCGCCGTCGTTCCGGGCCTCTACGATCACGTCCCGGTCGTCATATGTCTGGAGAAACACCCCCCGGCGGTTGGCCTCGTCGAACAGGGCGTAGAGATCGTCCCAGGCCATGCTCCGGCGGTACAGCTCCCGCCCTCCGGCGCAGTCCCAGACGATGCCTCCGTTCATGGCGATGACGTAGCACCCCGGGCCGGTCAGGTCCAGGGCCTGGGCCTGGAGCAGAGCGCTTTTCAATGGCCTCCCCGTGGTGATGACCGCCCGGTGGCCCCGGGAGAGCGCGCCCCGGATGGCCAGGTAATTGGCCGGGGACAGAGTCTTGTCGTCCCGGAGAAGGGTGCCGTCCAAATCGAGAAAGAGACATTTTCCCATAGGTCGCTGCGCCTCCCCTGTGGTGTGATCGCCTTTATATGGAAGACAGTATACCATAAAATCGCCGCTATATCAAGGAACAGAGGAGCCGGCGGCAGGTCGGTCCGCTCTCCCGGCGGTCGCCGGATACAGAACACAATTTCCCCGAAAAATGAATTGCGACATCTCAGGGAACGTGTTATTATATTGTTGGAAAAAGCTGGATTCTTTTTACCGATGAGAGTGTGCGCCGCCCGTTCGGGGAACAACGGCGCTTCGGGAGCCAGAGGCCCCCATATGAGTAAGACGATTCTGAGAGGTGTGTCTCCTATGGATGTTTGCCCCGTCTGCAAGAGAGAGATGACAGAGACCCGGTGCCGCCGCTGCGGATACGACGAGAGCCTGGCCTATGAGCGATATGCCACACTGACGCCCGGGGCGTATGATGAAAAGCGGCCTGCCATCTCCGCCAGGCATCGGAAATGGGCGGCGCTGGAGGGGGAATCCCTCCGCTGCCGCCGCTGCGGAGAAGGGTCCTTCTGGGTGGTGCCAAAGCGTCAGGTCTTTGTCTGCACCGCCTGCGGGGAGGAAATGCCCTTTCCTGCCCCGTCTCCGGAGAGCAAGCGAAAGGAGACGCCGTCCCGGTCCTCCGCCCCCGGGTTTCACCCTGCGGGACCGCTGGGCGCTTATTTCAGGCAGCCCGGCTCGTCCGCGCCGCAGCTGAAGCCTTTTATCCCTGTCGTCTCTGCCGGGTACGGACACGCCATCGCCATCCGCCGGGACGGGAGGGTCCTCTCCGCAGGGCCAAACTACTATCACAAATGCGAGGTGCAGGACTGGCGCGATGTGGTCGCAGTGGCGGCAGGGCCGAATTTCAGCTTTGGCGTGAAGAAGGACGGGACGGTGCTGTCGACAAATCCGCCCACGGCAGACAGCTTTCTGTCCCACTCCACCCTGGACGGACGGATCAAATGGGTGGGCATCCTTGCGGTGGACGCCGCCTCCGGCCATATGGTGGGGATGACCCAGAGCGGTATGGCGGTCCTGTTTGGGGACTATGAGCGTGGACGGTGCAACGTGACCAAGTGGCGTCACGTGGTATCCGTGTCCGTGGGGGAGGCGATTACCCTGGGGCTGAATCGGGACGGCAAGGCTCTGGTCACCGGCGTCAAGCCGGGAGACGACCGCTTTCGTGAGGTCGCCGGGTGGAAGGACCTGGCCGGTCTGTCCGCCGGGGGACAGCACGCCGTCGGACTGAGATGGAACGGGACGGTGGTCGCTGCCGGAGATAATCTGTCCGGTCAGTGCGATGTGGAGCGCTGGAGCGAGATCAGGGCGGTCGCCGCCGGGGACAGCCACACGGTAGGGCTGAGACATGACGGCACCGTGGTGGCAGTGGGCAGGAACGCAGAGGGCCAGTGCAATGTGGCCACCTGGACGGATATTGTGGCCATCGCCGCCGGAGGTACGTTTACCGTCGGCATCCGGTCCAACGGCACGGCGGTCTCCACCAGCAAAAGGGTCGATGTGTCCGGATGGAGCGAGGTGAAGGTGCCAGGATGAATCGTGAAGAAGCATATGGACCGAAGGGGGACAGCTGGCGCTGTCCCCGCTGCGGTCAGCAGAACCTCGACGGTTCCTTTTGCTATGTATGTGGCTTCGACCACAGCAGCGACCCTCTGGCCAATCCCACCCTGTTCCGGCCCGGCTGGGAGACGTCTGTCGAGACGGCAGGCCCCGCAGACAGCGACCGGGAGGACCGGGACAGAGCACTGAGAGAGCAGATTGAGGAAGAGGTGCGGAAGCGCCTGGAGCAGGAACAACGCGAAAAAGACCGGAAGCGGCGCGAAAAGGCCAGAAGGCAGCAGCTTATCATCGCCCTGGTGCTGCTCGCCCTGGTGCTGCTCGTCCTGCTCTGCACACAGCTGATACCGCGCCTGTGGATCGCAAACGGGACGGCGAGCGCAGTGAGCGATACTGCCGACAGCGGGGACGCAGATGCCGTCCCTTCCGACAGCGCCGGGGCAGAGGAGGCGGACGCAGGCTCCGCCGCCGTTGAAACGGAGGCCGGGGAGGACACTGAGACCGTGCCCGAGGAAACGGAGGCTGGGGAGGACACTGCGCCTGCGACCGATGAGCCGGAGACTGTGGAGGACACAGAGGCCGTCGACGATACCTCCGCCTCCGGGGAAGATGCAAGCTCTGACAAGACCGACGTCACAGCCGTTACTGTTCCGGAAGAGGAGCCGTCTCCCAGCATCCTGGGGGATGTGGGCGACGACGGCAACCTGTCCTTGGACGGGATCACAGACAAGAGCGACATCACTGAGGTCTGGTTCCTGGACAGCCTTTCCAGCGCGCCGGAGGATGCGGCAGACCTCTCCGAAGCCGGAGACGGCAGCGTCCTCTGCTGGACGGCAGGTACGGTGCAGTACATTGCCGGAGCGGGGGGCGTGGTCGGTGGAAGCTCCTGCCGGAATCTGTTTGCAGGGTATACCGGCGTGACCGCCATCCACTTCTCCGTTTGCTTCGACTCCTCCGGTGTGACGGACATGAGCCGGATGTTCAAGGGCTGCAGCGCACTGCAGGAGGTGGACGTATCCAACCTGAACACCTCCAGCGTGACGGATATGAGCGCCATGTTTATGGATTGCTCCTCCCTGGAGATGCTGGCCGTCTCCGGTTGGGACACCTCCAGCGTGACGGACATGAGCTGGATGTTCGAACACTGTGACATACTGTCGGAGTTGGATGTCTCCGGCTGGGACACCTCCAGCGTGACGGATATGAGCTGCCTGTTTTACAACTGCGACGGGCTGACCCGGCTGGATCTGTCCGGCTGGGACACCTCCAGCGTGACGACGATGTACCGGCTGTTTACCTCCTGCAACGCGCTGGTGGAGCTGGACGTCTCCACCTGGGACACCTCCAGCGTGAAGGACATGAGCTATCTGTTCCACTACTGCGACGCACTGACACGGCTGGACCTGTCGGGGTGGGATACCTCCAAGGTGCAGAGCATGAGCGACCTGTTCAACGCCTGCTATTCTCTGACAACCCTGGATGTGTCCACCTGGGACACCTCCGGCGTGGTGGATATGTTTGCTCTCTTTTTTGACTGCAAATCCCTCATCGAGCTGGATCTGTCCGGCTGGGACACCTCCAACGCCACGGATATGCGTTATATGTTTGACGGCTGCGAGTCTCTGTACTATTTTGACCCGGACTGGCTGGACACGTCAAACGCCAACACCAAGGGGATGTACAGCGAGACCAGGTGGGAGTGAGAACGTCGGTCCACAGGAGAGAAACGGCGTGAATAGAGAGCGTGAAGGGTATACCACGCTTCCAACACCGGATCTGTCCGGCCGGGTGACCTGCACCGCGCCTCTGGCCACCGGAT
>JAJBUB010000096.1:8722-21696 GCA_020860575.1 Clostridiales bacterium
TGTTTTGTGTTTTTTTTGAGTTTAAATAGCTTATATATCTGGATCTGTCCGGCCGGGATACCTCCAACGCGGATATGTACACCGGCGTCCTGTGGGAATGAAAACAGCGAATTATTTGCAAATGTCCGTGCGGAAATGCTGGTAATTACAGAGATAAGCTGTTATAATGAGTAAAATGGGCAGGGAGGCGGCAGTCATGGGGCACGATCAGGGGAATACGACAGGCGGGACCCGGTGGGTCTGCCCCAGGTGCGGGCGGGCCAACGGGCCGGAGATGCTCTGCCCCGGCTGCGGCTTTGACGGCAGCGCCGATTTTCTGGCCTATCCCACCCTGGCGCAGCCTGACCGGGTGTACCTGACCGCCCGGGCCTGGGCGACGGCCCGGGTGCCGGGAAAGTCCCGCCCCCGGCGAAAAAAGAGAGGGCTGACGATTGCAGGCGTGGCGTCGGTGCTGCTGCTGAGCGTCGCTCTGTTCGCTTTTTGGTGGAACGGCAACAGCGACACCGGCAGGACGGATGAAGCTGGCGCCGCCAATTTGACCGCCGATGCAGATACGTCGGAGGACGCCGACGGAGAAGCAGAGCAGTCTGGCGAGCCGGAGGTCTATTCACTGACGCTGGATCAAAGGACGGCTAAGCTGACAGAGGGCGAATCAACTACACTGACGGCATCGGTCGGTATGTCAGAGGGCGGTTTCAGCGGGACCGTCCAATGGACATCCAGCGATGAATCGATCGTTACAGTGGTATCAAGCGGGGATCTGACGGCAGCAGCGACCTGTGTAGGCTCAGGAAACTGCTATGTTACGGCAGAAGCAGGAAGCTGCACCCAGATTTGCCTGTTCGTATGCACAGATGCGAGCGCTGATGAGGCGTCGGACGATACGCAGGGAAATACAGAAGTAAATGCGGAGGCAGAAGGTTTTATAGGAAATCTTAGCCGGGTGTTCTACGACGATGAGACAGAAGTGTATCCAGCGCAAATCGTTACCATCGCTTTTTTAAATACGGTGGAAATCGCCCCGGAAAACGCACAGGATGTATCCAGAGCGGGGGATGGGAGCGTGCTTGCGTGGGTAAGTGAAAGTGATGCAGAGCCGTCAATTCCTTTAGAGAGCGACTATTATTTCGGAGGGAGCAGCTATCGGTACTATGACCTCTATATCGCCGCTAATGGAGGAGTGACGATCAGTGGAGATTGCAGCTACCTGTTTTCTGATTTGGAAGGTGGAGAATTCCGCGACTTCTGTTTTATCAATCTTACCGATATAGATTTTAATGACAGCTTTTATGTAGGGGAGGTCACAGACCTGAGCAGAATGTTCTATGGTTGCGAGTCGCTGACCTCACTGGATTTGTCCGGCTGGGACATCTCCAGTGTGACGAATATGAGCGGAATGTTCTTTGGTTGCGAGTCGCTGACCTCACTGGATTTGTACCGCTGGGACACCTCCAGCGCGACAGATGTGAGCTTTATGTTTTGTCTCTGCTCCTCCCTGACTGATCTGGATCTGTCCGGCTGGGACACCTCCAACGTCACAGATATGCGCTGTATGTTTAACGGCTGTATCACATTGACCTCCCTGGACCTGTCCGGTTGGGACACCTCCTGTGTGACGGATATGCTCGGTATATTTGCCGACTGCTCCGCATTGACCTCCCTGGGCCTGTCCGGCTGGGATACTTCTAACGTGACGGATATGAGCGATATGTTTTGCTACTGTGAAGCATTGCCCTCCCTGGACCTGTCTGGCTGGGACACCTCCAGTGTGACGGATATGAGCGATATGTTTAGTTGCTGCGATGCACTGACCTCTCTGAATCTGTCCGGCTGGGACACCTCCAGTGTGACGGATATGCGCGGGATGTTTTACGATTGCTCCTCCCTGACCGAATTCGACCCGGACTGGCTGGACACCGGCATCGCGGACACCACGGGTATGTACACCGGCACTATCTGGGAATGACACAGGAGGCGCCACCATGGGAAACTGGATTTTGCTCTATCTGGTAGTAGTAAACCTGGCGGGTTTCGCCGTCATGGGGACGGACAAGCGCCGGGCCAAACAGGGACGGTGGCGGATTCAGGAGAAGACGCTGTTCGCCGTGGCCCTGGTAGGGGGCAGCCTGGGCGTGCTGCTGGGGATGCACCTGTTTCACCACAAGACCCGGCACTGGTACTTTGTGGTGGGGGTCCCCCTGATTCTGGCGGCCCAGGTCATTCTGGCCGCCGTACTGTGCCGGATGCCCTGAATGGCGGGACGAGAGAGAACACACACCGAAAGGTTGGGATGATATGAACGGGAAGATCACGCTGAGCCGATACTGCGACCAGGCCACCGCCGACAGGGGCGCGCAGCTCCTGGAGGGGGTGACCTGCCCCAAAACCGAACGGACGGCAGAGGGAGGACTTCGTATGTGGGCCAGGGTCATCGACCCGTTCCACTTTGTCAGCCATGTCTCTGTCACGATGACCGGGGACGCGCTCACCGACTTTCACTGTGACTGTCCCTTTGGGGGAAGGGACCACCGGGTCTGCCGCCATGTGGCCGCCCTCCTGATTTGCGCCGGTCAGGGGATTCCCGCCGAAAATGGGGAGGACGCCGGACCGGCAGCGGAGGAGACGGCTGCAGAGCCGGAGCCGACCGCGACGGAGGAACTGCCCATTGAGGCGGAGCCTCCTGCGGCGGAGGAGCCACCCACTGACGAGGGATTCGTCACGGCGGAGCCTGTCGTCCCCGAGGAGGAGCCGGAGCTTCCGGAGGAGGAGCCGACTTTGGACGAGGTTGCGCCCGCCCCGGAGGAGGAGCCGCCCGTGGACGAGGAGCCGCCGGAGCTTTCCGAAGAAGGCCCCCGTTCCATGGAGATCCTGTTCGGCAACCGTCTGGAGGACGGGGAGCCGGTGTACTGGCGGCCCAACGACACGGAGCAGGTGTTCCACACCAATCTGGGCATCATCGGCACCATGGGGACGGGCAAGACCCAGTTCACCAAGTCCATCGTCTCCCAGATGTACCGCAGCCAGAGGGACAACTTTGACGGGTCGCGCATGGGCTTTTTGATCTTCGACTATAAGGGGGACTACAACGAGACGAAAGCGGACTTTGGCGAGGCCGCCCACACCCGGGTGCTCAAGCCCTACCGTCTTCCCTACAATCCCCTGGCCCTCAACCGGACCCGGGCCTTCAAGCCCCTGCTGCCCATGCACACGGCCAACGTGTTCAAGGACACCGTCTCCAAGATCTACGGCCTGGGACCCAAGCAGCAGCAGACCATGCTGGACTGCATCGTCCGCGCCTATGAGCGCCAGGGCATCGACCCGGAGGACGACGGCACCTGGGGCAAAAAAGCCCCCACCTTCGAGCAGGTCTATCAGATCTTCGTCCGGGAGACGGACGGACGGACGCCGGACTCGCTGACGGCGGCCATGAATAAGCTCCACCAGTTCCGCATTTTCGAGCCGGACCCGGCAAAGGCCCGCTCTCTCGCCAGTGTGCTGGGCGGCGGCGGAGTGGTGGTGGTCGACCTGTCCGGCTATGATGAGGACATCCAGAGCCTGGTGGTAGCCATCACCCTGGACCAGTTCTATGCCCAGATGCAGACCTATGGCTCCAGCAGGACCGACGGCAGATATCGCCAGCTCCGCAACCTGATCCTGGTGGACGAGGCGGACAACTTTATGAGCCAGGGCTTCCCCTCCCTCCGGAAGATCATGAAGGAGGGCCGGGAGTTCGGCGTGGGGGTCATCCTGTCCACTCAGAGCCTGTCTCACTTTGTGGGCGGCAGCGACGATTATTCCAGATATGTGCTCACCTGGGTGGTCCACAACGTCAGCGACCTGAAGCAGCGGGACGTGGAATATGTCTTTAAGCTCCAGCCCAAAAGCCCGGAGATCGCCGCCACCTACGGGGCCATCAAGGGTCTGGCCAAGCATGAGAGCGTAGTCAAATTTTCCGAGGGGACGCCCTTCGCCCTCCGGGACCGGGCGTTCTGGCAGCTCTGCCAGGAGTGGGGCATTTCGTAAGGCATAGAGAGAGGAACGGTAAAGCGGATGAATATCGGCATTGATTTTGGCAGCACCTATTCGACGGTTTCGGCCTATAACAGCGTCACCGGTCAGGTGGAGGCGCTCACGCTGGTGGAGGGGGAGCCTGCCAGCATCCCCTCTGTGGTCAGCATTTCCAAAAAGGGAAAGGTGACCTGTGGCAAGGGGGCAAAGGACCAGGCGGGAAAGCGCACCGTCCGCATTTTTGAGGCGTTTAAGATGCTCCTGACGGAGACCAACGGGGCCATGCTCCGCCGCCGGGGGTACGACGACCGGAACACCCCCCGGTATATCACCCGCCGCTTCCTGGAATCCACCCTGCGGGGGATTTTGAGCCGGTATGACGACGGAAAGGGCCTGGAGAACGTCTTTATCTGCGTCCCGGAGATCTGGGGCAAGAACCTCCAGACCCTGGACGGACGGGTCATTCTCCGGGACATCCTGAAAAACGAGCTGAGCATCCCCGTGGGCCATGTCCAGGTGGTCACCGAGCCGGAGGCGGCCAGCGCCTTCTATGCCTATCACTACGAGCAGGAGACCGGGCGGAGCTTCAACGGACATCTGCTGCTCATCGACTACGGCGGCGGCACCCTGGACATCACCCTCACCGAGGTCAGCTCCGACGGGCAGGGTACCATGGAGATCGGCTACCGTGAGGGCGGCGGCGCAGGCGAGAACCACCCCGATTCCCGGGGGGAGTGCGCCATCGGCAACGCCGGTATCGCCTACATCCAGTCGGTGGTGGTCTGCGCCATGCGGGAGCAGGGGGTCCTGGGCGAGGACGAGATACCGGCGTATACCAGCCCGGACTTCATCGCGGCAGTGCGGGACCTGGAGAGCCAGCTCAAGACGGCGGACCGCATCCGGGAGATCGAGGACGTATTCGGCGTTTACGGCTCGGGCTATCAGGAGCTGGAGGAGGTGCTCAACGACAATCCCATTGAGTTCTGCACCCTGGAATACGACGGGGAGGAGATCCCTGTCACCTACCAGCAGCTCTATACCGCCTATCGGGACACCATCGCCGGGGTACTGGCCGAGCAGATCCGGCAGATCAACGAGAAGGTAAAGGCCCACATCAACGCCGACCCCTGCGACCCGGCCTCCGGCGTGAGGGACGACTTCAAGATCGCCATGGTGGGAGGTTTCGGTCTGTTCTACCTGGTAAAAAAGCAGATTTCGGAGATCTACCGGCTGGACGCCAACGAGAAGATCGACCGCCGGACCAAGAACATTGCGGCGGACAAGCGGGAGCAGGCGATCTCCCTGGGGGCCGCCCTGCTGGCGGCAGGAAAGGTCACGCTGCAAAAGACCGCCCGCTATTCCATCGGCCTGTACACCGCCGGGTCCGACCGGGTCTACCGGCTGCACTACGGCATCAAGTACCATCAGATCGTGGAGCCGGGCAAGCCGTATTTCATCTGCAACAGGGACAGCGAGCCGGATGAGCCGAAGAACCGGATCACCTACGGAGCGCTGTATGGAAATATCACCCATTTTGCCATTGAATTTACCGACCGCCGGAACAGCGGCGGACTGATGGCTCTGAAACCGGACATTCTGAAACGGCTGGAAAAGCTGCCGGAGGAGGGCTTCTGGAACTGTGGGTTCTCTATGGATGAGAGCGATATCGTCACCTTCCATATCGTTCCCCGCCCCCTGCTCCCCGGAGAGGAGGCGCCCGGAGAGGAGATCGCCATTCCCCTGGACAGCTATACCAAGATGTTTGACCTGACGGCGGTGACGGAGGTGACGACCTGATATGGAATTCAATCGTCTGGAGGCATCCATTCAAAACAATGCCGATGCAAGCCCCACCATCTATATGGCCCTGTGCATGGTAGAAACCCTGTTCAAGGATATCCAGGACGAATCCGGTGTTTACATTTACGATTGCCCCGTCGGGGACGAGACCCTGTCCACCAAGCTGGCGTGGCTGTGCCGCATCGTCAACCGAATTTACACGGAAAACAGCGGCGAGCTGAAGCGCAGCCGGACCAGGCTGGACGACGCCATGTCCAAGCTGGCCGACACCCAGCGCTCGCTGGAGGAGCTGGCGGACATCTGTGCCCGGGTGGAGGAAACGCAAAAGGAGCTGGTCGCCGCCCGGGAGCAGCTGGAGTCCCTGCGGGAGAAGGAGCGGGAATGTCAGGCTTTGGCCGTCCAGTGCGACCAGACTGCCCGGGAGATGGAGCCGCTCCGGCAGTTTGACCCCGACGAGGCCCGGCGGGCGCTGGATGAGCTGAAGGCCCAGGCCGCGGAGCTGACCCGGAACCGGGATGGACTTGTTCAGGCGTACAGCGAACGCAGAGACCAGGTAGACGCCCTTCGCCGGGAGATCGCCGACCTGGAGCAGCGGACGGTGGAGCAGGAGGACGAAAAGAAGGCTTGCGCCCAGCAGGTGGCCGTCATGGAGCAGGGAATCGCCGATCTGAACGGTGAGATCGCCCGTCTGGAGGCCCGGCATACAGAGCAGCAAAACGAGATGGCCCAGGCCCTGACCCTCCGGGACAACAGACAGGGGGACGTGGATGCCGCAGAGGCGACCCTCTCTCAGCGGCAGGAGGATGTCCGCACCCTGGTGGAGACGAAGGAGCATCTGACAGAGCAGATTGCCGCCTGTGAGGGGGAGATCGCCGACCTGACCGGCGCGCGGGAGACGCTGGAGCGGCAGGCGGCGGAGCGGGAGCAGGAGAAATCCGCCTGCGACCAGCGGCTCGCCGCCACGAAGGAGCGCCTTTCCGGTCTGGAGGCGGAGATCGCCCAGCTAGACGAGCGCCATACCGCCTTGCAGGAGGAGCTGGCCCGGACCCAGGAGGACCGGGACGGCAGACAAAAGGACGTGGACGCCACCCGGGAAGCGCTGTCTCAGCAGCAGGAGGCTGTTCTCAGCCTGACGGTGGAAAAGGCGCATCTGGCAGAGCAGGTCGCCGCCTGTGAAGGGAACATCGCCGAGCTGACCCGGGAGCAGGAGGCGCTGGAGCAGACGCGGGAGGAGAGAGAACAGGAGCAGGCCGACCGGTCCGCCCAGGCGGCGGAGCTGCGGGAGCGCATCGACCAGGCCCAGGCCGAGAGCGAGCGCCTGGAGCAGCAGGTCACGGAGCTGCGGACGGCGCTGGAGCAGACCATTGCCCGCACAGCCAAGCTGCAAAAGAATACAGAGGACCTGCAGGCCCAGACGACAGCCTATCAGGACAACGAGCTTGTCCCCGCCGAGCAGCGGCTCCAGACGGCGCAGGAGGAATACGCCCGACTGGAGCAGGAAAAGCAGGAGGCGGAGCAGGCCCTGTCCCAGATCAATCAGCAGTGGAACGGCGCCGTCCGGGATATCTCCCTGGTGAAAGCGGACATCGAGCAGGCCACCGGGCTGCTGAAGGCCAAAGAGGAGGAGCTGAACGCCAAGCAGCAGGAGGCGGAGCAGATCAGGACCAGGCAGGCCCAGGGAGAGGCCTCCCTTCGTGAGATGACGGAGCTGGTGGGCAATCTGCAAAACCAGGTCTATCGCCTGGAGACGGAGCAGATCCCGGAGACCAGAGCGTTTTTGCAGGCGGAGCAGGGCCGAAAGCAGGAGCGGGAGGCGGAATTCTCCGCCCTGGCGCAGGACAAATCCGCCTTGGAGCAGGAATCCGCCGCTCTGGAGGGCAAGCTGGAGGCCCTTCACCAGGAGCTGGAGGCGCTCAACGAGACCTATCAGGCACTGACGGCCAAATACACCGCCAAGAGCGCCGAGCTGTCCGCCCTGGAAAAGCAGCTGGCAGAGCTGCGGAACAAGACGGATGCGGAAAAGCTGGAGATCTACCAGCAGCAGATCAAGGACAACATCGACGCCCTGAAGGCGGTGGAGCAGGAGTGCGCCAGAGCGGAGGATGCCCTGCGGCAGCAGGAGCAGCAGCTCTCGGCGGCCCAGCAGCGGCAAAGCGAGCTGAGCGAACAGAAGCGGAAGCTGGAGCTGGCGACCCGGAAGATGGACGGTCTTCTGAAGGAGCTTGCCCCCGTGGCGACGGCGGAGTACACCCGGAGGGTGAAGGACGCCTGCCAGCGGCTGGACGCGCTGGAGGATGTCCGCTCCCGTCTGGCCGGAGCGGTGGCAGAGATGGGCGAGGCCCTGGGCTTTGAACCGGTCCAGGACGAGATGGGCCTGGACAGTCTGCTCAAGACCGACCTGAACGAGCTGGCTCAGCGCACGGACACCATTCGTCAGGAGCTGCTCCGCTGCGCGAACAGCCTGAGATTGGAGGAGAGATAGATGAAATGCCTGGTATGCGGCAAGCACTTTGAGGGCGGGGAGTGTCCCAGATGCGGATTCCCCGAGATCCAGTTTCCCGGCGACCCGGAGGAGGGACGGAAAAAGCTGCGCCCGGCGGTGGACGAGTACAGAAGAAAGCTGCTGGACCGGGTGGGGCAGATCGGCGTGATCGTCTGCTTCTGGAAGGACGAGGACGGCGTCGTGGTCCTGGACCGGGAGGAGCGTCTCCCCCTGGGTAGCGGCACGGAGCTGCTGGGCAGGACGGCCTGGCTGCCCCGGAAATTTGCCCGGATACCGGACGCGCAGGAGCTACAGCTGCGGGTCTATATGGACGGGGCCGATGGCAGCCGGGAGGCCACCGTCCGTCTCCCCAACCTCCTGGCCCCGGAGCTGCAGGAGCTGGGCGCGACGGTGGATGAGGATATGACCCTCCGCCTCCTGCTGCGCAGCAGGACGGAGGGGCCGGTCGTCTCTGACCGCGTCTCCCTGCTGGAACAGAGCTGAGCTGTGCCGGGAGGAGGGACTACGGTTGTTTTCATCCAGTGAACTGATCCATTTCGTGTTCGCCAATGACAGCGATATCTACTGCTGCGGCGGTCTGCTCCAGCTGGGACTGGAGCAATATCTCTGGCTCAGGCTCCACGAACAGTATCAGGCGGTCTACTTTCTCCACGCCGGAGAGCAGACCTTTTCCATCCGAACCTATGGCGATGTAAAGAGCAAACCCTTTGAGACCTCCTGGTGGACCCAGGTGCTTCGTGGCACCACCGAGGCGGAGGAGCAGGGAAAATGGCTGGTCCGACAGCTGAAGGGACGCCAGGGCGAGACGGCCGCCTTCGTCTGCCCTCTGGGCGAGTTCTGCACACTTCTTTCATCTGACGAGTGGAGAGAGACTCTGGAGCAGCTGAGCGGCATGGAGCGGCGGACGGGCATCATCGTCCTGACCGCCCCAGTGACAGCAGAGGGGTCCAGAGGGCTTCTCCTGACCAGTCCGGTCTTCGATCGGCTCCGGGAGACCGCCGTGACCGACGCCCGGGTGGGCGGCGAGCGGGAGCTGTACAGCTCCATCCAGAGCAAAAAGCCGGACAGCGTGGTCTACCTGAACGAGTTTACCCGGGAGCGGGTCCGGGATCTGCTGCTGCGGCTCTCCTTTGTGGAGGGACGGTATCTCTCCCGGCAGGAGGCGGATACCGCGGCGGCCTATCTCGCCCTGTACCTGAACTGCTCTGAGATACGACAGGCAAAGCCCCTCTTTGGCTCCGGCAGTCTGAGCTGGAATTTCCAATACAGGGAGCTGTACGACCATCTGCGCAAGGAGGACGTGTGGGATTGTCTGCTGGCCCAGAGCCGTCAGGTGGACCAGGCAGGGGGATTGTCCGCCTGGCTGTCCAAAACGGGGCTGTCCGCCGTCTCCGCTCCCCCGGGCATCCTGTGGGGCAAAAACAGCTACGCGGACCGCTGTCTCCGCCTGACCGTCCCGGAGCGGCTCCGGCCCGACGACGCCGCGGCCAAGCGTATCTCGGCCATGATGCGGGAGATCCGGAAGACCGTCCGCTCACCCAGGAACCGGCTGGAGTCTCCCGCTATGGTCAGAGAGGTGGAGCGGCTGCTCCGTGAGCTGGATGGGATCCAGACCAACGGCTACGTCGGCACCTATGAGCGGATGCTCTACGCCCTCCAGTTTTGCGTCCGCTGGGTCTACGTCCGGCCGGACAGCGAGTCGGAAAAGGGCATTTTGCAGATCACGGAAAAGCTGTGGGAGGTCATTCGTCTCTCCCGGGAGTATGAGCGGCAGCGGAGCTATCTGGCCGACGTGATCCGTTCCCAGACGGGGAACAGCTCTCTGACCGATAAGACCATTGAACAGTCCGTGGACCGCGTCTCCGCCATGAAGCAGGTCCTGGACCGGTATGAGGACGCAGTAAAGGCCTCCATCCTCCGGCTGACCCTGGGGACTGACACCGGCAACATCCGCGGGATCGTCCAGCGGCTGGAGCAGGAGCTGGAGGCGGAAAAGCGGAAGGAAAAGGAGAGAGAGAAAGAGAAAAAGCGGAGAGACGAGGCAGAAAAGGAAAAAGAAAAACGGGAGCAGGCGGCAAAAAGCGACGTGAACTGGGATGTCCTTCTGGACGCCAGGCTGCCTGAATAGGGCTTGACCCAACGATCTATTTGCCGATATTCACAAACCGGCAGCACAGCTGCCATTGGCGGAGTGTCCTCCGCCGGGAAAGGAGAACTGACATGGCTAACGGAAGGCCCAGTGCAAACGGGAAGAAAAGAGGGGGAACGGGGACATTCACCAACCCGTTTTCCGAATGGCTGGCGTCCCGCAAGGAGCGCAAGCAGGCGCTGGAAAATGCGGCCGCCAAATCCATCACCAACGAGACAGCCAGAAACGAGAGCCTCATCATCGACCAGCTCAACTGCATCGACTTTGCCCACAGCCGCCTGCCCAAGGAGGTC
The DNA here is from genome assembly GCA_020860575.1 of Clostridiales bacterium. Taxonomy (GTDB): domain Bacteria; phylum Bacillota; class Clostridia; order Oscillospirales; family Oscillospiraceae; genus Onthomonas. The sequence continues at coordinate 19,476 of JAJBUB010000096.1, forward strand.
CTGGAGTACAAGAGCAACGAGAATCAGAGCTGCGGCGATCTGGAGTATGCGTCCCTGGTGCTGGCGAACGTGCTGCTGAAGGACCCCCAGACCATTAAAATGGACATCCGGGAGATCGACGAAAAGCTCCTCACCCTGGCCATGCTCTTCCGGCAGGCGGTGGAGCAGGGAGACACCCAGGCCGCCTATGCCGCCAAGGCCGCCCTGGCTCGGGGCATTCGGGACATCCGCACCCGTATCCCCCAGAACCAGCCGGAGCTGGCCAAGCAGTTCGTAGAGAAAAACGTTCAGTATCTGGACGGCTGGATCACTCTGGTAGGCCATGCCCAGGGGGTGGACCGCATCAAGCAGAATGTGGATAACCAGCGGGAGGTCCACAACCGGGATGTGCAGAAGGACGAGCAGGAGAAGGACGAGCTGGAGCATCTGATCCTGACCGACCCGGATATCGCAGAGGCGTTTGAGACCATTCTGGACCATGACACGCCGGAGGAGCGGTCCAAGTGGGCCGACGCCCAGCGGAAGGTCCACCAGATGCTCATCGAGCAGACCCTGCGCGGCGTCCATGTGAAGCTGAACAAGCGGCTGCTGGATGGAGAGGAGCAGAAGCTCATCACCAAAAAGGCCCAGGTGGACACCCTCCTCGCCAAGCTGGCTACCCTGCCCATCGTGGAGGACCCCAACCTGATGAACAAGTACCAGGAGGAGCTGGACAGCCTGTTCAAAATGCTGGCGGAGCAGGACGCCGAGATGGAAGAGGTCCTGCGCACTGCAGAGGAGATCGAGGGACGGCTCAAGCAGCTGGATAACGCCCCCGGCTCTCTGATGGCCCGGGAGATCGCTGCGGACAAGGCCCAGGAGTTTCTGGACGACATTCAAAAGAAGCAGGAGGTCGAGATCAAGTCCGATGAGGGCCGTCTCAAGGAGAAGCTGGAGCGGCTCGGCATCCTGACCGAAGAGGAGCAGCAGGAGCTCAAGCGCCAGGCGGAGGAGTATGAGCAGCAGATCCTTCAGCAGGCAGAGGAGACCGTGGAAGAGGCCGAGCTGCTCTACGAGTAAGCACGGGGCAGTCACAGAAAGGAGCGCAATTTATGTCGATTTGGAGCAATGTTACCGGCACCCTGGACGACGCCAAGAGCCAGGTCAACGGGCTGGTACGGAAATACCGGTTTTGGAAGAAGAACCGGAGCCGTCAGGAGGAAGCGGATCTGCAATACTCCCTGATGAAGTGCCGGGGCAAAATGGAGACCTGCCTCAAGGACTTCAACCGGACCATCAAGCAGCAGAGCCGTTCCATCGCCGAGGGCAAACGGAGCGGAATGGACACTCTGGTCAACGAGCAGAACCTGTGGGATGCGGCCATTGGCTATCTGATGGCGAAGGACGCCATCTATGCCCTCAAGACGGTGACGACCTATGACAGCATCACCCACGCCTATGAGCTGCTGGACGCCACCACCCGGCAGATCTCGGGCGACGGCATCAAGCTGCCCAAGTTCATGGACAGCCGGTTCGACGGAAAGCGGAACGACTATGGCTACCTCACCTCCAAGACTGCCATGGAGCAGAAGGAGGAGCTGCTGGACGGCATCTTCGAGGAGCTGAAGGTCACGGGAGACATCGAGGCCTGTCTGTCCAACCGTCCCCATCCGGGAAAGGTAGAGGCCAGCCGGAGAGGACAGTATACCGGGGTGGTCTCCGCCAGCGCTCCGGAGGAGAAGCCAGACCAGAACGATATCCTGGACGATCTCTCCGCCCGTCTGGGCGGCGTCCAGGACAGCAGTTCCAGGCAGGGGGACGATCTCGGGGCGTTTGACGCCGCAATGACGAGCATCGACCCCCCTGACGCCGACAGGTAAGGAGGCCGACATGAGCAAGTACGATATCAGCGGGAACTCCTACTCCGACTGGCTGGAGGAAAAGACCAACGAGTACAACAACCTGATCCGTCAGGCGGAGCGGACCAGACGGATGCAGGGCGCGGCCTCCAACAAGGAGGGGCTGCTCTATGTGGAGGCGGCCAAGGTCTGCCAGGAGATCCGCGACAAGCACCTCTCCGAGCGGGCCACCTACGCCAAGTGGGAGCTGCGCCGCAAGGAGGCGGTGGAGACCGCCCGCCAAACCACCGACGAGGTAGCTCCCGCTCCCCCTCCCCCACCGGTGAAGCCGGAGCCGGTCCCGGTGAGCGAGCCGTTGAGAAGGCAGCCGACCACAGCCGGAA